>JANXMC010000791.1 GCA_025354825.1 Myxococcales bacterium | reverse complement strand
CCCGCGCGGATCGAAAAAGGGAGCTCGCTCGACCGCACGGATCGCGAGTGGTCGACCGAACGCGCGCCCGCGAACGGCGCCGCGAACGGCCGGCCAATGGCGTCGCCCTACGTGCGGAAGACCGCGCGCGACCGTGGGATCGATCTCGCGGAAGTCCACGGCTCCGGCCCGGGCGGCCGCATCGTCGCGGACGACCTCGCGCAGGCCACCGCGTCGGCGAAGCCCGCGGCGCCGACAGCCCTTGCGAAGAGCGACGGCGCGCCGGTCGCGAAGGCGCCCGCGCCCGCGCAGGCCGGCCACCTCGCGGCTCCCGAAGTGCGCCCTCTGTCGATGATGCGCAAGACCATCGCGCGGCGGCTCACCGAGTCGAAGCAGACGGTCCCGCACTTTTATCTGACGATCGACGTCGATGCAGGCGAGCTCTCGCGCCTTCGCGAGGAGATCAACGCCGAGCTCGCCGAGACGGCGAAGGCCGGGAAAAAGGCCGATCCCGAAGCGAAGCCGCTCAAGATCTCGCTCAACGATCTTTTGATCAAGGCGGTTGCCACCGCCCTCGTGCGCGTGCCCGAATGCAACGCGCAGTTCACGCCCGACGCCATTCTGATTCAGAAGCGTGTCGACATCTCCGTCGCGGTGGCGATCCCCGACGGGCTCGTGACGCCCGTCGTGCGTGACGCCGACCGCAAGAGCGTCGTGCGGATCGCCGAAGAGGTTCGCGACCTCGCGGCCCGTGCCCGCGCGAAGAAGCTGAAGCCCGAAGAGATGGCCGACGGCACGTTCTCGATCTCGAACCTCGGGATGTTCGGCATCGACGCGTTCTCGGCCGTCATCAACCCGCCCGAGGGTGCGATCCTCGCGGTCGGCCAGACGCGCGACGAGCCGGTCGTGCGCGACGGCCAGGTCGTGGCGGGGAAGAAAATGTCGCTCACGCTTTCGTGCGATCACCGCGTGGTGGACGGCGCGGTCGGCGCGGCGTTCCTGGCCGAGCTTCGCGCCCTCCTCGAGCGGCCGATGCGCATTCTCACCGGGTGAGCGATACTCGCGGCGTGGTCGCAGCACGCTCTCGTTCCCGCGCTCGCTCCCGCGTGCCGCTTCGCGCGCTCCTCGTCGTCGCCTCGCTCGGCCTCGCGACGACGAGCCTCGCATGGGCGGGCGGCGGCCGTGCGCGCGACGCGTGGCGAGGCCTCCCGGCGCCCACCGACACGGCCCAGGCCAGCGGCCGGGTCGCCCTTCGCGCGCCTCAGAGCGGCCGCGTGCGCATGCCGCCGGGGACGTTCGTGATGGGGTCCACGTCCATCGACGTCGTTCGCGCGACGGGTCTCTGCCGCAAAGAGTTCCTGCACGTCCTCTGCGACCGCTACGCGACGCAATTTCGCGCGCAAATGCTCGCCCACGACGTGACGCTCGACAGCTTCCTCATCGACCGCACCGAGGTCACCGTTCGCGACTACGGCCGCTGCGTCGCCGCGGGCGCGTGCACGGCTGCGGGCTACCCGCCGGGGGATGCGCGCTTCGATCGCCCCGAGCTCCCCGTCACCCACGTGCGCTGGGAAGACTCCGAGCGGTACTGCGCGTGGGCGGGTGGCCGCCTGCCCACCGAAGCCGAATGGGAGTACGCCGCGCGCGGCCCCACCTCGCGCGAATACCCTTGGGGAAACCTCTACAACTCGCGCCTCTGCAACCACGGCTCCCTCGCCGAAGAAGAGACCGATGCCACCGACGGCTTCGCCCTCGTCGCGCCTGTCGGCTCGTTCCCCGACGGCGCTACGCCGCTCGGCGTCTACGACCTCGCGGGGAACGTTTCCGAGTGGGTCGCCGACGTCTTCTTCATGGCCGACGAAACCGGTTTTGGGTATTCGGCCAAACCCGTTCGCAATCCGAAAGGGGCGCCGTCGGGCGGGTTTCACGTCATTCGCGGCGGCTCGTACCAGCTCGGCGCCGCATGGATGCGCGCGGCGTGGCGCGACGAGATCGCCGTGCAGAGCGCCCCCGACGTAGGCTTTCGGTGCGCCGCCGACATCGACTGAGCGTGCGCCCTACGCTACGGAGCTTTCGATGACGACGACGCCCATCAAGATCGCGCACTTTTCGGACCTTCACGTCCTCGATCTCGAAGGCGTCCCGTTCGCGCGCTTCCTCAACAAGCGCATCACGGGCTATGCGAATCTCCGCTTCAAGCGCAACCACAAGCACCGCGGCAGCTACGTCGGCGCCATCGCACGCGAGGTCACGGTCGCGGGGATCGACCACGTCGTCATCACCGGCGACGTGACGAACCTCGCCCTCGAGTCCGAGTTCGAAGCGGCGCGCACGCTCCTCGAGAAAGACTTGGGGCTCGATCCCCACAACGTGACGATCGTCCCGGGCAACCACGATCTCTACACGCGTGGATCCCTCACTTCGAAGCGCTTTTCGACCTACTTCGGCGCGTACATGAAGAGCGACCTCCCCGAGCTCGCCGTCGACGTCGGCGTGGGAATGTTCCCCGTCGTGAAGCTTCGCGGACCCGCGGCCTTCATCGGCCTGTCGAGCGCCGTCCCTCGCCTCCCCCTCGTCGCGGCGGGCAAGCTCGGGCGCGCACAGCTCGATGCCCTCGGCCGCGTTCTCGATCACCCCGACGTGAAGCGCCGCACTCCGGTCATCGCGCTCCACCACCCGGCTCACAATCCGGCGTCGCGCGTGAAGGCCTACATGGAAGGGCTGCACGACGCGGCCGCGCTGCTTCGTCACATCGAGACGCTCTCACGCGGCCTCTTGCTTCACGGGCACTTGCACACGCGCCTGCACCGCACGCACCGCACGCCCACGGGCCACGTGCACGCCGTGGGCGCGACCAGCGCGTCGCTCCACCACGACGACGAGGCGCGCATGGCGGGTTTCAACGTCTACGAGATCGACGGCGCAGGCCACGTGAAAGACGTCGCCGCCCATGTCTACGACTCCGAGAAAGAGCGTTTTCACATCGAGAGCGTCCCCAAGCACGTTTAGTGAATTGGGTAAACGCAAATTCGATATTGAGAATTGGCTCGCAACTGCCAATTAGGCAGTTCAACTTACGCCGCGCGTCGCCTCCACCACGCCGCGCACGCACAAAAGCGCGTCGCCCGGACTGAACCGCGGGCTGCTCGAACTGAGCGGCCTGACGGCGCAACCGGGCGATGGGGCGAGCCGTGCGTAGGAGCCCGCAAAAAAGCGGGAGAACGACGGCTCTTGGGAGAAAAGGCTTTGGATCAGCTCGCGATGGCGCCTGCCTGGCGCTGCACGTTGATCGCCTGAAGGCCCTTGGGGCCCTCTTTGATCTCGAACTCTACGGTCTCGTCCTCGAACAGGCGGCGGCGACCATCACCAACGATCTGTGAGTAATGGACGAAGACGTCGGGACCGTCGTCCTGCTTGATGAAACCCCAGCCCTTTTCATCATTGAACCACTTAACTTTACCCACTGTCATCGGATTGCCTCCACTTCCACTGTTGCAACTTCCACAATAGAGACGCGAGATCTTGGTCGGGCCTCTCCGCGCGCGGAATCGAGTAGATCGACGTGACGCACGCGAGTGGCTCCCCCCGAACGAAAAGTACGGTACGCGCTTCGATTCGCGCGGGTCAAGATCTGGAATTGAGCGCGAGGGCACGATAAAGGCGCCTATGGACGTCGCGCGGCCCGCAGGCCCACGCGCGAATCGCATCGCCTGCGGCTTCGAGTACGCGGACGCGCCTGCGCGCTTGCAACGCGCGAGAGGGCAACGGGAGGCGCGCGGTCTCGTTACTTTTTCGGCTTCGGCGTCGGCTTCGCGAGCGGCGTCTTTTGATCGCGCGGCTTCCCTTCGAGCTCATCGAGCTCGTCGAGGTTCGCGTTCACGCGCGGATCGGTCGCGTCGAGGCTGCGCGCGCGCTCGAGCGCTGCACGCGCTTCACCACGCGTCTTCGGCTCGCGCGCGAGCACCGTCGCGAGGTTGATCCACGCGCCCGCGAACGTGTCGTCGATGCGGATCGCCTCGCGGTACTGCGTGATGGCTTCGAACGACCTTCCCTGAAGCTGCAGCGCATATCCGTAGTTCGAGTGGAAGCTCGCCCGCTTCGGCTCGAGCTTCACGGCAGCTTCGAGCTCCCGTGTCCCGCGCTCGACGTCGGCCTTCGCGCCGCTATGCAAGAGCGCGGCGCCGAGATCGGCGTGGGCCATCGGGTCGCCGCTTGCGAGCTGCAGTTGAAGCTCGTACTCGCTGATCGCATCGAGCACGCGCCCGCGCATCAAGAGGACCGTGCCCAAGTTGCCGTGACGCGCCGAGCTTCCGGGGTCGAGCTCTGCGGCGCGCAAGAGCGCCGCGAGCGCTTCGTCGCCGTTGCCCGTCGCGAGGAGCGCGACGCCGTAGGCCGAATGCGCTTCGGCCTCGTCGGGCAGAAGCGACGCGCCTTTGCGAAGGGCATCGAGCGCGCCGGCAGCATCTCCCAAGAGCAGGAGCGCGCGACCGAGCTCGACATGGGCCTGACCGAGTTGCGGCTCGAGCGTCGTCGCGCGACGAAGCTCTTTCGACGCTGCCGCTATTTCGGTATTCCCCTTTGCCGATCCGTAGTCGAGCGGCGCATTCACCTTTGCGATTCGCACACGCGCGACGCCGACGATGGGCGCGGCGCGTTTGGGTGCCGCGTTCCGGGCGGCGATGTAGTGCGTTTGCGCCACGGGGAGCGTGCCGGCTTCGAAGGCGGCATCGCCCGCGGCGAGCTCGACATCGGCCTTCTCGGTGCCGCCCGTCGTGAGCGCGATCGTCGTCGGCTTGGGAGGCGGTAGCGGAAATCGGTACTTCGGGAGGGGCCGTACGTTGGCGGCCGGTTGCGCCGACGCGGACGCGCCGTCGCTCGAAGACGGCGGCGCGCTCGACGCGGGCGTCGTGATCGCCAATGGCGCCGTCGGCGCAGGCTCGGGTGGGGCGCTCGCTGCCGCATCGGCCTCCGTGCCCATCGACGACGCGGCACCCGGTGACTGCGCAGGCGGCGCGTCGCCGCCACACGCCGCAAGCGCGCACGTTGCCGCGAGAAGCGTCGCGCGCACAGTCACAACGCGCACGTGGCACCTCATGACGGCTCCTCAATTCCGCGGAGCCCTTCGTGGCGCTTCACGAGGGCAAACGCGTGGGCCACGACGTCCTTCGCGGCCTCGACCACGCGCTTCTCGGCAGTCGGTGTGCGGAGCGTCACGATGGGGGTCACCTTCGCACCGGCAGGAGGGTGCGCGTCGAGGATGGTGGAGCACGCCTCGCGCAGGCGCTGGGGCGCGTTCGGGTCGCTCGCGAGAGCCGCCACGTGCTCGACATAGGTGCGACCCCACGCGGCGTTGGGCTCGAAGATGAGCACGGCGTTCAGCGCCATGCCCGCCGCGCGCTTGCACCCCGCGATGGCCGCGCGCGCATTGTTCTGGCCATAGGCCTCCTCGGCCCGCGAGAGCTCGCCCAAGCCCGCGCGGATCCACTCGCTCGGCGAGAGCTTTCGCAGCCAGTCATCGGGGTCGCGAATGAACTCACGCGTACTCATGGCGCGACCGATGCTAGCGCATGTGACGCGTCGTCTGCTCCTTGCCGTCGAAGCGCATCATGTTCGGCTTCCCCTCGGCGACCGTGGTCACGTTAACCGGGCGTTTCCAGATGCGAACGAGGCTGCGCAAAACCTCTTTTGCATAGTCGGCGCGAAGGTCGAGCCCCTGGTGGTCGTGCCGCAAGAGAAGCTCGCCGCGGTTTTCGAAGTTCGCGTCTTCGACGTAAATGAACGGGTTGCCCGCGTTCGTGAGCTGGAAGAGAAGCTTCTCTTTCACGGCCTTGAACTCGCGCGTCTCGATCTCGAAGCGCTCGTTGCGGTTCGACCACGAGTAGCCGAAGAGCTTCTGATCGCGGCAGAAGTCGGCCGTCACGAACTCGTCGATGAACGTCACGTCGTTGTAGAGGCGACGGACTTCGAAGATCTTCTTTTTGCCGAGACCAAGCCTCAAATTCCAATTTCGTTTGGCGTCGAGGTCGTCGCAGTCTTCCCAGTCTTTGCCGAATTGCCCTTTGTCCCAGCGTTCTTCGATATGCCGAAACAGCTCGACGCCGAGCTTGTACGGATTCAGCTG
>JANXMC010000790.1 GCA_025354825.1 Myxococcales bacterium | reverse complement strand
GGCCGAACACCAACTCGATCTGCTGCCGTTCGTTCATCGCGTCGGCGTCGGCCATCGTGAACCTCCACCGGCCGGTACGACCTGACGAAATACATTTGCGGCCCACTCCTGCAACACGGTCCGGAGCGGCCTTCGCGCTCGCGATCAACGACGACGACGAGGCGCCTTCGCGGCATCCCTCGGCGCGACCTTGTTCTTCGAGCCCAAGGGACGGCCTCGCTTCTTCGTAGGAGCGGGGGCGACGACGCCGGCCTCGCTTGCTCTGGGTGGGAGCGCGGTCTCGGCAACCGCGACGCTCGAGGCGACGCCGTCCGTCTTCGGCTCGCTCGCCGCGATCGTCGACATCGTCATCGCCTTGCGCGGACGAACGCCGAAGACTGCAGCGACCGCGTGGAGCTCAGGGCGTTCCGCGAGTTCGGCAGCGCGAAAATGCGCGGCGAGTCGCTTCGAGTATCGCGAGGCCAGTGCGGTCGCCTCCTCGAGATCGGCGGCGGTCGGCTCGCCTTCGGCGAGGCGTCCGGCCAATTCGGTCGCTCGACGTGCATGCGAGGCGCACCAGCCGGCGACGGCGTTGCCGCTCGCGCGGGCGACGTGGTGCGCCTGGAGGATTGCGACGCAGGAGAGTGCGAACGTCGCGTCGGCGGCAATGCGCATCAAAGTCTCTCGCCTCGACAAGAATGGATATCCGTTGGAGGAGGTCATGGCAGCGATACTCTTCACGGAAGGAGATTTACAGCGGCTTGAACGGACGGGTCGAGGGCTCCCAGTCCCGTGGTGACGCTCGATCGTGTCAGTAGTCCGAAGGCAGTAGGACGCACGTCGACGTTCGGTCCGCCTCAGTGATGATCCAGAGTTTCCGATTGCCGGAAAACTCGAACGCTGAGAGGAGTCGCGTGCCGTCGTGCAGCGCGATCTCGTTTGCCCTCGCGTCCTCTCGATCGACATCTCCCCAGTCACCTCGGGCGTGTCGCCCCAAGGCGGTCGCGATCTCCGACTGCAAGAAAGTCTCGAGTGCGGCAGGAGTGGCGACGACGGAGCCAATGCGGAATCGCGAGGGCATGCGTGAGATACATCCACCGTCGTGACACGTACGCGAGCCTCGACCAAAAGCTGCGGGGTACCCCAGACGCGCCATGCCATTCGTCGCCCGGCGGCCCGAAACCGATCGCCCTCCGCCACCACCACCGGCGCGGTGGGGGCGGTTTCCGGCCTCGCGCCGTCGGAGGGGCAGGGCGCGCTCGCTCCGACGGCGTCGCAGCGCCTTGCCGCGCGACTCCCGACAGCCGAGTCGGGCCGCCGGACTCCGACGGTGGCGGCGCCACGGGGGCGCCGGGCGCACCGGGCGGTGCTCCTGCTCGTCCTGCGATCCTGCGAACGAAGGGGGCAGGATTGGCAGGGGAGGCAGGGGGTCGTGGCGCCGCCGCCGCGCTCCTCGCGAGCCACCTCTGAAGTCGTCGTCAACCAGCCCACGGGTCGGTCGACCTCGGCACCCTATTCCGGAGATTTGGGCGAGGGGTGTGAGGTGATCGACGCGCCGGTGCGCCGGCCCTGCTCACGCCCGCCGGCAGGGTGCCCGCGGTTGCGCCACCACGTGCAAAGGCGATCGTTATGACTGACGTTCTCAGAATGAGTGAGGGATACGAGATTCAGCCGCCGCGGGTGAAGGAGGGCAGCGAGCGCGGAGCCCGTATCACCCGCGCCGAAGGCCGGTCCGCCGTGAGCATCACCGTTGGCGATCTCGAGCGATCGGCGGCGTTTCTGACCGAGCGCAAGTTTTTCGACGAGTGCTCCGTCACGGCAAAACTTCTCGTCAAGCGAGAGCAGATTGAGACGAGCGCGCGGTTGAAGTTGGGGGCCGACGAGCGCCACTACTTCGAGTACGCGGCCATGCCGATGCGCGCGGGGCTCGTCGCGGCGATCGCAGGGGAGCTCGGCGTCGCCCGCACCCCGTACGCGGAGACCCGCGTCGCCCACGCGATCGAGCACGCACTCGCGCCCTCTTGGGGACGCGTGATCGGTGAGATCCGCCGACACTCGGCCGATTCGACGGCGCTCGGCGCTGCATGGGCCACCTACGGCTCGTCGAAGCAGGGAGCGGCGGTCATCGCCGTCCGGGCCGCCGTAAGAAAGCTGGACCAAGGGTCGCTCGCGGTGGTGCTCGAGGCGCGGAGAAGCGGGCGTGTGGACACGCTTCCCGCGTCGCTGAGTGCCGTCGAGCACGCGATTGGCCTGAGTCAGCTCGAGCCGGCGCACATCGCGAAGATGATCCAGAGCAAGCCCCGCGTCAGAACCGCCCGCAAGGTCGCCAAGAGGCGTAAGCCGACGGCGCGTGCGAAGTCTCGACCCTAGAGCGGCCGCCCTAGTATCTAACGCCGGCGGCCACGCGCCGGCGTTAGATAACCTTCCGAAATTCCGGCTTGAGCGCCCCCGGTCGACGCCCCTGGGTTCCCTCGTCCGAGGAAGACCTCCGAGCGATCAGGCGCGCCTCTAGCCCGCCTCGCGCACGATGCGGCTTCGGAGACGAAGAACATCGCCCCGAGCGTACATCCTGTACCCGTTGATCGGGTGGCGGCGCGCGCGGAACTTCCCGCTCGCGTCCCATCGACGGAGTGTCGGGAGGCTCACGCCAAGGAGCTCGGCCGCCTCGCGTATCGTGAGCAGATCCGCGGGGTCGACGTTTCGCCGCGACGCCACCCGCGCAAGTTATCCAACATTGATCATGCGGTCAAGCACGCGTAGGCTCGCGCCAGCGATCATGGCCAAGAAGACGGCAGCAGCAGAGGACCCGGCCAACGCCGGCATCGACACGAGCGGCGACGGCGACGAAGTGGTCGACGAGGACGTCGTCCTCGAGGGGACGATCATCTGTGCGCTCACCGGTGAGGCGTACAAGGACACGCCCGATGAACAGACGCTCCAGTCGCTAATCGAACAGCTTCTTCGAGAGTACGAGGTCGACCCGAAAGACATGGACCGAGACGTGCGCCTCTCGCTTGAGATGGAGGACCCGTCCTCGGGCAAGGTGAAATCTCAGCGCAAGGCCGCGTCCCTGGTCGTCTACGAGCACGGCAAGCCGCACGAGCCGGCGCATGCAATCAGAGTCGCCGTAGCAGCAAAGTCCGGCACGAAGCCCGCTGCCAAGAAGGGCATTTCCGAGCTCGAGGACATCCTCGGCGGAATCAACGACCGCGAAGAAATCTTCGGAATCTGGACCAATGGGTCGGAGATGGCGTTCCGGATGCGCCGTTTCAACAAACGGTCAGGCATTCCCGAGTTCACCGAGCTGACCGACTTCCCCGCGTCCGACGAGTCGCTCGAGGACCTCGAGACCGCCGACCGGCGTCCGCTGCGCGTGGCGTCGGGAGACTCGCTGCTACGCGCCTTCAAAAGGTGCCACGATTATCTCTACGGCAACCAGAATATGCGCGGCGATAAGGCGTTCTGGCAGCTCCTTCATCTCATCTTCGCCAAGATCCTCGACGAGCAGCAGAGTCGCCGAGCGTTCTTCGTCGGAGCGACCGAGGGCAATACGCCGGCGGGTCAGAAGACTGTGGCAGCTCGGATCAAGCGGCTCTTCGACGACGCCAAGACGAAAGAGTTCAAGGACGTCTTCGAAGGCAACGAGAAGATTGAGCTGAACGATCGGTCGTTGACGTACATCGCGTCCGAGCTCGGTCGCTATAACCTACTAAGCACCGACACGGACGCTAAGGGAACGGCTTATGAAGCGATCACATCCACGACGCTCAAGCGGGAGCGTGGGCAATTCTTCACGCCGCGGAACGTAATCCGGATGACTGTCGAAATGCTGGATCCGAAGGCGGGGCAGAAGATTCTTGATCCCGCCTGCGGGAGCGGCGGGTTCCTTGTGGTGGCGCTCGCCCACTTGCGCCGGCAGTTCCTCATGGAATCTGGCTGCCAATACCCCGATGTTCCAGTTCCGAGCGAGCTCAAGAAGGTCCAGCACCAGCTCACCAAGTACGCCGAGAAGTGTCTGTACGGCATCGACGTCGACCCAGACCTCCGCAAGGCCGCACGAATGAACATGGTCATGAACAATGATGGCCACGGCAACGTCTGTTGCTTCAACAGCCTTGAGTACGGGGTTCCCGGGCGGAAGTCGGACGCGATGCTCGACTTCGAGAAGGGCGGCGGTGGTCTCGGCGCGTTCGACTACGTGCTCACAAATCCACCATTCGGCGCCAAGATTCCGGTCGACGATCCCGACGTGCTCAAGCAGTTCGACCTCGGCCACAAGTGGGAGCGAACGGGTGACGGGTGGACCCGGGCAGAGATCCACAAGAAGGTCGCGCCCGAGATTCTGTTCATAGAGAACTGCTGGCGATTCCTGAAGCCGGGAACCGGCGTGATGGGCATTGTCATTCCGAACGGCATTCTGGGAAATCCGGGGGAACAGATGGAGGCTGTTCGCTGGTGGATACTGCGCAACATGGAGCTGCTTGCGAGCGTCGACCTCCCGGCCGAGGCGTTCCTACCGCAAGTATCGGTGCAAGCTAGCTGCGTATTCTTGCGTAGGCGGGCTCCAAGCGAGCTGAAGATGATCGGCCCGAAGGGCCCCAATCAAGCACCGGTTTTTATGGCAATTGCTGAGGACTGTGGTCACGGACGACGAGGCGAGACTCGCTACGTGCGGCGGCCTGACGGAACGGAGGAGACCGTTGTGGAAATCCTTACCACTCGATGGGAAAAGGGTCGGACGATTAGCAGCCGCGAGCGCACCAGAAAGGTTCGTGTACTTGCCGACGACATGCCGTGGATCGCAGCGCAGTATCGAAAGTACACGTCGGGTAATCCGTTCGAACGGAACTAAAGATGCGCGAAGCCTTCATCGGTCACGCGCGTCCAGCGGCGCTACGGGCGATCAATAATCGTCCGGAACTCGAGGCGTTTCGGTCTCGCCGAGCCGGCAACATCAAGCCACTTCGTGAAATGGTCAGCGCAATTGGCGACTGCTACGGGCAAGTGTTCACGCGTCTTGACTGTAAAGCGCCACTGGGAGCCGACCTCATTTCCCAGGTCGACATGTTCGCCGCTGAACCGCATGGTCGACGGATTCGACTCGACTCAATGCCCAAGCCCGAAAAACATCGGGTCCATCGGTGGCAAATTTTGGTCGCCGGCGCTGGCCAAATGGGAGACGGGAACCTGTTCGGTCGCTCGATTCTTGCCGACGATCGGCTCTCCGGTAAGTTTCTTGGTCCGGATACGGTTGCACTGACGTTTCATGAGCCCGGAAGCGATGAAAACCTTTGGGCGTCTGCATTTCTCAACACACCGATTGGGCTCCGAGTCGTGCGAAGCTGCGCCTACGGAACGTCGATTCCGCACCTCCGTTTGGATTTGCTTGCCCAGTTGCCGATCCCGCTCGCGGATGCGCCTACTGTAGCGCGCGTAGCTGCCCTTGTTCGGACGGCAGCAGAGCAACGTGACCTATATGCAGTCTCCCTCGGTGCTGCTCGGAGGGTGATTGAAGCGCTGCCTGCAATGCAGGAGGCGCTCGCCATGTGTAGGGATCGACGGGCTCGATGCGTCGTCTGGGCGGGCGAGCTGCGTTCGCTGGCAGCGTGGAACGTCGCTTCTGCGGGCGAGGCGCTGGGGTATTTGCGCCGATCGTGGTCGTCAGTCGTGACCGAGCAAACGGTCAATGACGGCATCTTTTTTGGTAATCTACGGAAGCGATTTCCGTCGTCGCCCGGGCACGGTTTCGAACTCATTTCTCAGGCTCTCCGAGAGGTTTAGTGGAAGCTCGGCACGGCGTGCGCTGGGCGCAGCGTGAGGCCTGAGCAGCAGAGGAAGAGCATCGCGATGAGGCTCGAGGCGCTGTGCAGACCGTAGGAGCGACGGGTGATGGTGCGCGC
>JANXMC010000797.1 GCA_025354825.1 Myxococcales bacterium | reverse complement strand
TGCTGCGCGGCCTCCATCACGGCGGCCTTCTCGCTCGCGACGTCGAAGGTCACGAGAGGGTCGCCCGCGCGGACGGCGTCGCCCGACGCGACGCGGACGTCTTGGATGCGCCCGGACGCTTGGGCCGTGAGTGTTTGCGTGCCCCCTTCGGCGCGCAGAATGCCGGGGGCGCGCGCCGTGAGATCGATCTTCCCGACGAAGGCGAGAGCCACCGCGGCGATCGTTACGAGCGCCGCGAGGCGAAAGAGCGTCTGCGTCCACGGAGGCGCGACGCGAAGAACGGCCGCCCCTGCGTCACCTCGTAGGTAGGCCTGGACGGCCTCTTCGCGAAAGAGATTGCCGCCGGGGATGATGAGCTTCGGCGCCGCCTCGCGTCCGGCGAGCACGCTCACCTTTTTCGACGTCTTCGTCGTGACGATGGCGGTCGCCCCGCGCCGCGACGGCGTGCGCAGAGCCTCGGTCTCGCGGGTGACGGGGAGCGGCATCGATCCGCCGATTCATCAAGGACTGTGCCGGCCGCGACGCGATGCGGATCCCGGCAAAAGGGCGCGGCCGCGAAGGGGCAAGCTTGGCTCGGCAAAATGTGGCCGCCGGCCATTGGCCGGCCATTGGCCTCGCCCGACGGACTGAAGGAACAATCGATCCACGAGCCGGTTGTGCTGACGATACTTAGATATCGGCCCTCGCAGCGAATCACGGATGGGTAATGCCCTTTCGAGGAAGGCGAATCCCGAATGGACGCCGTCCGGCGAGCCGTCGCAGCTGTGGCCGGAGATCTCCGGCGACACCATCAACGGGCTGGGCGAGGCGCAGGCGGGAAGGCCATCGCGCATCTACTGGCACGCGCACCCACGGGCCGCTCCAAAAGGGGCTCTACTCGTGAAGCGGTGGAAATAGCGGTCGCTCGCGTGGGTTAGAATAGGTGGATAGGCGGGGCCGGCGGGGCTGCGGCTTGGACACGACCCCATCGCGCCGAACCAGGTTGAGATGAAGGGCCCTGACTTTTTGTTCGCTGTCGTCCCGAACCAGGTTGGCCCGGCGGCCGCGACCACGCCCGACGTCTGACCAGTACGTCCGACAAAGCCGTCCGAAGAAGGGAGGGGCCGAAATAGGCGCTCGATTCCGAACGTGTGCGATTCTGAAGTAGGTTGACCCCACGGCCTCGTCGCTCACGCGGCACTCGCTTCGAGCACGCACCGTCCCGACAAAGGGGTGCGCGCTGACCGACCGGCTCGCAGATGCGAATCGCACTCCGCTGCGTCTGGGATGCGCGATGCACCGAAATAGACTGCCCTCGGCGAGGCGCCGCTCTGGATCCGAGGCCAAAACCAACGGACGTTCGAGCTCTCCCATGAAAGGCCGCGAACCGCGGCGCGACGGCGCCTGATCACCTCGCGCTCGAAATTAGTGCGCGGCGTGCTCCCCACCCGAAACTCGGTCGGCCACGAACATAGACGGGCCGGCTACCGCGGCGTTGTGAAAGCGACGCATGGCCCACGTCCCGAATGGGAAGACCTCACTCCGCAAACCCTCGCGCCAGCGCCCGAGCGCATCGCGATAGGCCGCTCGAAAAGCTCGCAGCGTCTGGGTGACCCGAGCCAGCGCGCTCGGGTCACTCGCTGCGACGTTCGGCACCGTAA
Organism: Myxococcales bacterium; assembly: GCA_025354825.1. GTDB lineage: Bacteria > Myxococcota_A > Polyangia > Polyangiales > Polyangiaceae > JANXMC01. The sequence goes on along the minus strand of JANXMC010000797.1, from coordinate 3,623 downwards.
CCCGCTTCGACTCCACCGAAGGAGCGCGCGTCATGAAGGATTCAGAAAGTACTGCCGCGCGTCCGAGGACGGGCCGCCCCTGCGCCCGGAGCTTCTCTCGCGCACGTGATACTCGTAGCCTGATCGCAAGCGTGAGCTTTCGCATCCAAGCACGCGGCGAAAGTCCGACCCGATTCGGCTGTTCAATTCCGAATTCAACAGAGTCAGGACATTTCCCGTGCTCGTCGAAAAACACGTCCGGCCTGGCGACACGAATGCGTGTCGGCTTCCAATAAGATATGCCTGGCCAATCACCTGGGTCTGCGACAAGTCCCGCGGCCACGGGGTTCGCCGCGGTATAGGCGATGCGGTCGATGAACGCCTCATCGTCGGCAATCTCCGCGGCGTTGCAACGTTCGGCGCTCCACAGATTCTCCCACTGCCCTTGTGCAGCGTTCAGCGCCTTGGCTACCGTCCTATGGAGCTCGGCGAGAAATTCTGGGAGGCGCCCCGCCGGGTCGGTTATCACACAATGATGATGATTGGACATGACGCAAACGGCATGCAGAAGAACGCCCGTCTTTTTCGCCGCCAAGCCCAATGCAAATAGAAATATTTGGCTAGTCAGCCTGTTGGGGCGAAGCCGATACGTGCGCTGGTAGCAGCGCCGCGTGATGAAGTAGCTCGTTCCGGGGACGACGCGTCGGGGTAAGCCCATACACAACCAGAGTGGCAATCACCATACCGACACCCCGAGGCACGATCTCTCGCGTGGCGCGTCGCAGCTGCTGGCCGGAACTGTCCGTGCGACGTCCGCGGACACGGGCGTCAGTGGGCTGCTCACGGGGGGAAAGGTTGCCTCGCGGACCGTGGCGCTCGCCTCAGTCGGCCGCTACCTCGCTCCCGCTGGCCCGACCCTGCACCTGCTCGCCCTCAACCTGGTTCAGGCCCCTCAACCTGGTTCAGTCGCCGCTCGCTGGCCCTCAACCTGGTTCGGCCGTCACGCCGCTCGCTCGCCGTCAACCTGGTTCGGCCCTCACGCCCCTTTCGTCCAAGTCCCCTCTACGGGAAATCCCGCCTCCTCCCAATCCGCGATGCCCGCCGCGTATCGGCGTACATTCGTAAAGCCGCTGTCGACGAGCAGGTGGTAGGCCTCTCGGCTAAACTTGCACGCGAGGTTCGTACAATAGACAACGATCTCGTCGCTCTTCGTAAGCGACGAAACCATCGCTTCCGGCGTATCGAAGTGGATCGAACCAGGAATATGCTTCCGCTCGAAATCCCAAGCGCTGAGCGACATGACGAGCTTGAAGTCGTCGTGCTCCACGACTTTCCGGTGAAGCTCGTCCCGCTCGATGGTGCGCACGTCGTCGGTTGTCATTCTCCGACGATAGCATCGTGCCGCCGCTCGCAAGGCGGCCGCCATCGTCGCCTCGCGCCGCCGTCCGCTTTCCCCATCGCGAACGGCGCCGCCCGCGCCCGCAATCTTAAGTTCTCGATGACGCGATTCGCAAGGACACCCAGAGTCACGGTGCCAATCAATCGAGCTATCGCTGAACCGTCGTTATCACCGACTCCAGTCGAGCCCTTCACACGCAAACACCGTCCCGCGCGGAAGGAGCAGCCCAAAATGCTCCGCGAGCACGTCGAGGAGCTGCGACGGAGAGCGAACCAACAAGTGTTCGACGTGGCCATCGCGCCCGCGAATCGTCAGCTCACGATTCAGTAGGCTCACTCGCCCGCCACGGGGCAGCGCACGCGCCGCTGTGAGCCGGTTTCGAAAGTGTGATTGAGGGTGCGTGCTCGTATACCAATTCGAAACAACGCGATCGATTTGCGGCATCTCCTCGAGAGTGAACTCGTAGACATCGTGCCAATCATCGCCGAGGCGCGCTTGGTGATAGATGAGGCCGTTTTCGCGAACTAGCCGGCGTGGCTCGTGTGGCGTCGCCTGTTCATGACTCGTGTTGAGCCGAATGGCAGACGTCATCGACATCGAACCGACGCCCACGTCCGCCAGCCACGGCTCGTCGAGCTCGACACGCACGAAGAGGTGCGTGCGCGCAGGCGTGTAGTCGCGCGGTCGCTGGTACCGGACGCGGGCGCTCAGTGGGCGCGCGTGAAATCCAAGCGCTTCGAGGACGCTCAAGAGAAGCGCATTTTGCTCAAAGCAGTAGCCACCGCGCCGGTCGTGGACGAGCTTCTTCACGACGGCGTCGAGCTCGATGTCAACGGGTCGACCAAGGAGCACGTCTAGATTCTCAAAGGGAATCGACTGCGCGTGGGCAGCTGCGATGGCGTGCAGAACGGCGAGCGTCGGCGCGCGCGGTCCGTCATATCCGATGCGCGTGAAGTAGGCGTCTAAATCGATCACAGGACGCACGCTGCCGCGCCGCCAGATGGGTGTAAAGAGCCAGCCTCGCGACACGGTGAAGCCAATCCGTTCCATTCATCCGCGCCTCACCGCCGTGTGACTTCGAGCTGTCGAGGTTCAACGGGCGGGCCGCTTCCCGTGTACCTACCAGGATGGATGGAGCGCCTGCACCGCTCGCGGCGCAGCGCTCGCGCGGCAACGCGATTCTCTTGGGTGTGCATTTTCGCACTGCACCCAATCGCCAGCGCTCGCTCGCGCCGCTCTGTCGCCCCGATGGGGCCACACAACCACGCCGCGCGCTGCGTTCCAGCCTACGGCGAGGTCGCCGCACTCTCTGGCGTCTTCACGATCGACGGCCGCGCGTTACCAGGAGTACAGGCCGAATATTCATCATTGTACAAGTCCCACTGTACATAGACCCGCCCGTCCCCCGATGCGATCGCCTCAGGCGCCGCACCGAAGGGCGCCGCCCGTCTGAGCGCGTGCAGCACTGCGACGTCGAAGGCTGTAATGCCGCTGGTCAGCACGACACCCAAACGGACGATGGCGCCGCTCCGTTGATCGATGACGAGCTCCACTCGCGTGAATTGGTGGGGGCGCCGCATGGGGTGCTCGGAAGGGAGCGATCGCAACCACACCACGAAATCCTCGACAAAAATGGGCCTAATCCGCGCGGCGAGATCCTTGATGTATTTGCCAAACGGGATTTGTGCGACGCCGAGAGGGCGCTGATTGCCAATCTTCACGGTAGGGACGTAGTGCTCGAGAGCCTCTTTGTATTGCGAAGAATCGGTCGCGGCGAAAGCTTGGCGATGGGTCGCGAGGCGCCGTTCGCTGTCGACTCGTGCCGCGCGATCGAGCTCACCGCTGCCGACGATTGTCTCGATGTCGCCCGCCCGCACGTTGAGGTCGACGCCGCCGCCGCGCGCCCCCGCGCCGAGCCCGAGCGAAAGCGGTCCGTGGGGAACGGCGATGGGGGGGCCATCCGTCGATGCGCCGTCCGAAGGCGGCGGCGGCTCACCGTCCGGCTCGCCGGGCCTCGTCGCCTCCGAGGGTGCCACCCGCTCGGCCGGCACGGTTCGTGCCCAAGCGCTCCGCGCCCGCATCGCTTCCGCCGTACCAGGTTGAGGGCGGGCCGAACCAGGTTGAGGGTCGGCAGCTGGAATCGCTGGGGATTCTCGCTCTAGGGTCACCTCGAGCACCGCCGCCTCCACCCGCGCGAGCCCCACCGCCCCCTCCCCCAGCCTCACCCCCGCAAGCACACCAAGCA
>JANXMC010000785.1 GCA_025354825.1 Myxococcales bacterium | reverse complement strand
CATGCACGACGGGGCTCGCGGCGTGCCACAAAAAGTGTCCCCCGTAGCCGTCGACACCCGCTCGCCAAAGGACTAAATCGAGGCACCCATGGTCGACGTCCCGAGCAGCACCCATATCCAGAAAGTCCCGGTCTCTATCCAGGACGAGATGCGCACGAGCTACCTCGATTACGCGATGAGCGTAATCATCGGTCGCGCCATCCCCGACGTTCGCGACGGGCTGAAGCCGGTGCATCGGCGGATCCTCTTCTCGATGTACGAGCAAGGCATCCTCCCCGGCGCCGCGCACCGGAAGAGCGCCAAGGTCGTCGGCGACGTTCTCGGCAAGTACCACCCGCACGGCGACGCGAGCGTCTACGACGCGATGGTCCGCCTCGCGCAGAGCTTCTCGCTGCGCTACCCGCTCATCGACGGCCAAGGGAATTTCGGCTCCGTCGACGGCGATCCGGCGGCCGCGTACCGGTACACCGAGGCGCGCCTCGCGCGCATCGCGATGGAGCTCCTCGCGGACATCGAGTCGGAGTCAGTCGACTTCATCCCGAACTTCGATGACTCGGAGAAAGAGCCGACGGTCCTCCCGTCGCGCATCCCGAACCTTCTCGTAAACGGCTCGGGCGGCATCGCGGTCGGCATGGCGACGAACGTCCCGCCGCACAATTTGGGCGAGGTCCTCGACGCGACGATCCACCTGATCCGCAACCCCGAGGCGACCATCGACGACATGATGCGCTTCGTCCAGGGGCCGGATTTTCCGACCGCGGGGCTCATCTACGGCCGCGCCGGCATCGAGCTCGCGCAGCGCACCGGTCGCGGCACGATCATCATGCGCGCGCGCACCATCGTCGAGAAGACGCCGGGCAAGGGAGAGCGCGAGCAAATCGTCGTCACCGAGATCCCGTATCAGGTGAACAAGGCGCGCGTGCACGCCCGCATCGGCGAGCTGATGCGCGAGAAGAAAATCGAGGGCATCTCCGAGGTGCGCGACGAGTCGGACCGCGACGGCATGCGCCTCGTGATCGAGCTGAAGAAGGACGTCATCCCGCAGGTCGTGGTGAACCAGCTCTATCGGATGACCGATCTCCAATCGAGCTTCGGCGTCATCAACCTCTCGATCGTCGCGGGGCGTCCCGCGGTATTGAATCTGCGCGAGACCATCGCGTGCTTCATCGAGCACCGGCGCGATGTCGTCACGCGGCGCACTCGGTTCGAGCTACGACAGGCTGAAGCGCAGCGCGAGATCGTCGAAGGCCTCGGCATGGCCATCACCGAGGTCGACGTCGTCATCAAGACGATCCGCGAGTCGGCCGATCCCGAGGTCGCGCGGAAGGCGCTGCAGGCGCTGCCGCTGAAGGGGCTCGAGGCGTTCGTGCGGCGCGCCGGACGGCCGGAGAACGAGATCACCGACGCGGCCAAGCGCGGCGACTATTTCCTCTCGGAGCGCCAGGCGAAGGCGATCCTCGAGATGCGCCTGTCGAAGCTCACGGGGCTCGAGCAGGAGAAGCTCGCCGCCGAGTACAGCGAGCTGTGCGACACCATTGCCAAGCTCCGCGCGATCTTGGCGAGCGAGAAGCTGCTGTTCGACGTCATCGTCGCCGAGCTCGAAGAGATCCGCGCGAAGTACGGCGACAAGCGCCGCACCGAGATCGTCGCGAGCGAGGCGGAGATCAACGAAGAAGACCTGATCCAAGAAGAGGACATGGTCGTCACGATCTCCCACGCCGGCTACATCAAGCGGACGAGCACGAGCACGTACCGCGCGCAGAAGCGCGGCGGCAAAGGGAAGATCGCGATGGAAGCGCGCGACGAAGACTGGGTCACCCAGCTCTTCGTGGCGTCGACCCACGCGTACGTCTTCTTCTTCTCCGACCGGGGGAAGGTCTACGTCAAGAAGGTCTACGAGATCCCGCAGGCCGCGCGAAACTCGAAGGGGCGCGCGATCGTCAACTTCATCGGCATGGAATCCGGCGAGAAGATTCAGGCGATCGTCGAAATTCCGAAGATCGAAAAGGGGAAGTTCGTCGTCACGCTCACCAAGCGCGGTCAGATCAAAAAGACCGAGCTCGACGAGTACGAGAACTTCCGCGAGAAGGGGATCATCGGCGTCAAGATCGAGGGCGACGATACGCTCCTCTCCGCAGCGCTCACCGACGGCACGCGCGAGTTCCTGATCGCGACGAAGCTCGGGATGTCGATTCGTTTCCCCGAAGATCAGGTGCGCCCCACGGGCCGCTCGACGATGGGCGTGAAGGGGATCGAGGTCGCCGACGACGATCAGGTCGTCGGCTTCCTCGTGACCGAGGCCGAGCGGCACCAGGTGCTCGCGGTCTGCGAAAAGGGGTACGGCAAGCGGACGGAGCTCGAAGAGTTCCGCGTGCAGCACCGCGGCGGCAAGGGGATCATCCTCATCGACGCGAGCGAGCGGAACGGCCCGGTCGTCGACGTGAAGCTCGTCCAAGACGGCGACGAGGTGATGATGATCACCGACCGCGGTCAGTCGATTCGTACGCGCGTCGGTGAGATTCGCGAGACGGGCCGGAACGCCCAGGGCGTGAAGATCATGAGCGTCGAAGGCGAAGAGCGCATCGTCGGCGTCGAGCGCATGGCCGAGAGCGCAGCCGACGAAGAGACCGGCGGCGGCGACGAGACACCTCCGGCGAGTGGCGGCCCGGACGGCGCGGCGCTCGAGGGAGCCGAAGGCGTCGCGAGCGCCGACGGCGCGAACGGCGAGGCGAATGGAGAAATCCCCGAGCCCAATACGCCGCCGGACGCGTTGAACTGAGATGGCGGCGGCAAAGAAGTCCGCGACGACGTCGGTGAAAAAGGTGGCGAAGCCCGCCGCGAAATCACCTTCGAAATCGGGCGTCCCCGCCGCCGCAGCGCAAACGAGACCTGCGAAGCGCGTCACCCCGGAGGTGGCGCGCGCCGCGTGGGACAAGCTCCGTGAGCAGCATCCGGACGCGCACTGCGAGCTCACGCACGCGAACGCGTTCCAGCTCCTCTGCGCGACGGTGCTTTCGGCGCAGACGACCGACGTCGCGGTGAACAAGGCCACCCCTGCCCTGTTCGCGAAGTATCCGACGGCGAAAGTGATGGCGGCCGCCGAGCCTCTCGACCTCGAGCCGCTCGTGTCGACCCTCGGCTTCTTCCGCATGAAGGCGAAGTCGCTCGTCGGCCTCGCGCGCGCGCTGATGGCGAATCAGAAGGGCGAAGTCCCGCAGACCCTCGACGAACTCGTGAAGCTTCCGGGTGTCGGCCGAAAGACCGCCAACGTCGTCCTCGGCGTCATCTGGGGAAAGCCCGAAGGTGTCGTCGTCGACACGCACGTGCAGCGCCTCTCGCAGCGCCTTGGCTGGAGCCACGAGACCGAGCCGCCGAAGATCGAGCAAGACCTCTCGAAGCTCCTCCCGCGCGACCGCTGGGACATGACGAGCCACGTGCTCATCTTCCACGGGCGCCGCGTCTGCTTCGCGAAGAAGCCGAACTGCGAAGGCTGTCTGGCGAACGCGCTGTGCCCGAGCGCATTCAAGGCCGAGCTCGTTGGCCGCAAGCCCGCACGCGTCCGCGTCCCCGCCGTCATCGCCGCGCCCGCGTCGAAGCCTGCGAAAAAGGCGGCTCCGAAGAAGGCGACGCGCACATCAAATTCGCGCGCGAGCTGATTCGCTTGTGTGGAAGTGCGAATCGGCAGACTCTTTCGCGAAATCGACCCCGGGTTGAGGTCCATCACCCGCCGATTCGAACCGTAGGAGTCCTGGGAATGAGCAAGAGAGCGCTTCGTATTGCATCGTGGCCGGTCGTGGTGGTCAGCCTCGCCGTGCCGTTCATGGTCCACTGTGGCGGCAACATGCCGTCCGTGCCCGGTAACGTTCCCGGTGCGAACAACCTGCCTGGGCCGCTCAACGACGTCGCTGGCGGCGCCCTCAGCTGTCCCGACTTCTCCAGCGGCGACGCCGTGATGAAGGCCGACCTCGTCGGGTCGTTCAAGATGGACGCGGAGGGGTCGGCGAAGCTCAAGGCCGGCCTCGCAGCCGCCGTCGAGATCAAGGGATTCTCCGACAAGATCGACGCCGACCTCAAGGCCGCGTGCGCACCGCTCGCGAAAGATCTAGGCGCCACGGGCGACTTCGCGACGGGACACGACGCGTGCAAGGCCGCCGTGAAGGCGCTGAGCGACGCGCGCGTGAAGCTCGGCGCGAACGTGAAGGTCACGCTCGATATCCAGCCGCCGCACTGCGAAGCGTCGATGAGCGTCATGGCCGACTGCGCCGCCAAGTGCGACGTGAAGATCAAGCCGGGCGAAGCCAAGGTCGAATGCGAGCCGGGCAAGCTCTCGGGCGAGTGCTCGGGCGAGTGCTCGGGCGAGTGTTCGGCGAGCGCAGCAGCCAAGTGCGACGGGCAGTGCTCCGGCACGTGCGACGCCGCGATGACCGGCTCGTGCAGCGGCAAGTGCACCGGCAAGTGCGACGGCAAAGACTCGAAGGGCGTCACGTGCGCCGGGACGTGCGACGGCAAGTGCGACGCGCAGGTCCACGGCACGTGCAAAGGGCAGTGCGGCGGCTCGTGCAAGCTCAACGCGACGGCGAAGTGCGGCGGCACGTGCACGGGCTCGTGCAAGGGCGAGTTCAAAGCCCCCAAGTGCACCGGCGAGGTGAAGCCGCCGGAGATGAGCGCCGACTGCAAGGCGAAGTGCAACACCGAGGTCCATGCGAAGGCAGAGTGCACCCCGGCGTCCGTTGGCGTGCGTGTCGTCGGCGCGGCCGATCTGAAGGCGGCCGAGCACTACAAGGCCGTCGTCGAGAAGCACCTGCCCGGCGTCCTCAAGGTCGCCATCGGCATCGGTGAGAACGGAACCAAGGTCGCAGGCCAGGTCACGACCGTGGTCGAGGGGCTCGAGGGCTCGGTTCAGGGCATGGTCCACGCCGAGGGCGCGTCGGCCGCGACCACCGGCGCGAAGCTCGTTCAGTGCGTGACGGCGCCGTTCAAGGCGGCCATCGACAGCGCCGCGAGCATCAAGGCGAACGTCAACGTGTCCGTCGAGGTCAAGGCGAGCGCCTCGGCATCGGGTAGCGCGAAGGCGGGCTGAGCACCCGCGCCCAGCGCATAGCGCTGGTCGAGCGTGACCGGGAGAAGGAGCCCAGTGGTCTGAGCCACTGGGCTTCCTTCGTTTGTCGATCCGCGCTTATTTGCGCGGCGTGAGCGCGTCGAGCTTCGCCTTCACGCGGGCGCCGTCGGAGCTCTTGGCGCCGCCGTCGTTCGCAATCGCGCGCTCGTAGGCGGCCTTCGCCGCGAGCGGCTCCTTGTCGGCGGCGAGGGCATCACCGAACGCTTCGTAGCCGCGACCGAGCTTCGGAAACTCGTGCGTCGCCTTCTCGCCAAAGGCCTTCGCGCTCGTCAGTCGACCCTCGGCGAGGCACGCCTGGCTCGCACGCACGAGCGACCGCGGATCGCCGTGATCGAGCCCATAGGCCGCCTGGTAGCTCTCGACGGCGAGATCGATCTCGCGCTTGCTCGCATACGCGTCGGCCATCAAGAGCCGTGCGGCCGCCGAGTTCGCCAAGATCGTAAGCGCTGCCTCACCCTCCTTGAGCGCTGCATCCGCATCGCCCTTGGCGAGCGCCACGCGACCGAGCGCCGTGTGCGCGGCGTGATCTTTCGGGTCGCCCTTAATCGCGGCTTCGGCTGCCTTTTGCGCCGCGTCGAGATTCCCCGCCGCGAGCTCCAGCTCCGCGATTTGCAAGTACGCGACGACGTACGTCGGCCGCTCGACGACCGCGCGCTGCAAGAGGGCGAGACCTTCGGGCGCAGGAACGAGGACGCGCCCGAGCTCGTACGACGCTTCGGGGCTGTCGGCGTCGAGGGCGCTCGCCCGCCGAAGCTGGGCGATGCCTTCGTCGCGATGGCCGGTCCGCACGAGCAGCCGACCCAAGTAGAGGTGAGCTTCCGGCGCGGCCGGCTTCGAGGCGAGCGCCTCGCGAAGCGACGCTTCCGCCGCCGCGTCGTCGAGCTCGAGCTCGCGCGCAAGCCCTTCGGAGATCTTCGCTTCGTACATCGGCGAGGCTTGGGTCAGCGCAATCGCCTGCGTCGTCTCGACCAGCGCTTCGCTCGCGCGTCGATACAAAAGATGCGCTTCGGCCGCGCAGGCATGCCCCGCAGCAGCGCCGCCCGAAATCGTCGTCATCTGTCGGCACAAGGCCATGGCCGACGGGAAGTCGCGCCGCGCGATGGCGGCGCGCGCCGACTCCCACCGCGTGCGCACGTTGAGATCCCCAGAGCGGCCGGTTGCGAGGTACACGGCGCGCCGAAGCTCTTTCTGAGCCTCGGCGTCGTGCCCCGCGCGACGAAGCGCGCGCCCGTTCGCAAGGGCGGCCTCCGCATCGAAGGGTGCGCTCTTTGCAGCGGCGCGCGCGGCGTCGAGCTGCGACTCCTGCGCGTGGGCGCCGCCTGCGAAGGTCAGTACAACGGGCAAAAGGAGGCTCGCAACGACAGCGGCCGGTTTTGTGTAGAAGGGTGCACGATGCATTCGTTACGGGGTAGCAGACGACTTTCCAATGTGCACGAGCGCCCACGTCGCAGCCTCGCGAACCACCTTTGAATCGTGACTTGCCGCGGCGCGCTGTAGCGCCTCCGATGCGTCGACCTCGCCCCGATTGCCCAGGACGATCGCGGCGTTTCGCGCGAGCCCTTCGCGCGTGGCGCGAAAGAGCGGGCTCCCTTCCGTCGTGACGCGAAACTCGTCCTCCGACATGTCGAGCAGCGCGACCAAGTCGAGGGACGACCAGCGCTCATGGGGGCGGAAGGAGGCGTTGGACTCGTCCAACCGCGCGGCGGTCGCAGGGTTCGCGGACGCATTGAACGGGCAGACGGTCTGGCAGTCGTCGCAGCCGAAGACGTGATCGCGCACGCCGGGACGAAGGCGGACGTCGATGGGGCCTCGGTGCTCGATGGTGAGATACGAAACGCATTTGCGCGCGTCGAGAACCCACGGCCTCGCGAAGGCGTCCGTCGGGCATGCATCGAGGCACCGGGTGCACGAGCCACAGCGCTCGGTGAGCGGCTCGCCGGGTGGGATCGAAAGCGTTGTGACGACTTCGCCGAGGAGAAGCAACGACCCCTGCCCCGGGACGATGAGCAGGCCGTTCTTCCCAATGAATCCGAGGCCCGAACGCGCAGCCCACGCGCGCTCCAAGATGGGGGCGTCGTCGACCATCGGGCGCGCATGAACGGGGGCGTCGTCGGTGCCGAGATCGCGGAGAAATCCTGCGAGGCGGCGGAGCTTCTTGCGGAGAAAGTTGTGGTAGTCGCGGCCGCGGGCGTAACGCGCAATGAGCCGCGCGAAGGGCGGGTCGGTCGCTTCGTCGGCTTTGGAACGCTGGTAGCGACGCGCGAGGCAGACGACGGTGCGCGCGCCGGGGAGAATGTCGTCGCCGTCGACGCGGCGGCGCACGTCGGCGTTCTCGGCGAGCCAGGCCATGTCGCCGTGCATGCCCGCGCCGACGAACTCGGTGTAGCGCGCATGGTCGGCATCGAGCGCCACGTCGGCCGCCGCGAATCCGACGGCATCGAACCCCAGCTCCATCGCACGGGCACGCACGCGCGACGCGAGCTCCGTAGGTGCCGCGGGCAGCGGCGTCGACGCGCGGGTGGTGAGGGTCGGAGGCGCGGAGGCGGAGCGGGGCACGGCCGCCGGAGCATAGGTCGTCCCCCGCCCTCGCGCCCGCCTGCGGTAGGCTCGTTGCGTTCTGAGCGACTCCCCTGCACCTTCCGACGTCGGCATTCGCAACGCGCTCTTCGGCGGTCGCCTTGCGCTGCGACAGCTCCCGCGCGGCTCGTACCGCACGAACGTCGACGCGCTCCTGCTGGCGGCCTTCGCGGCCGAGCGCCACGCGACCGCAAATGCCCCTGTCCACGTCGCCTTCGACCTCGGCGCGGGCGTCGGCGCGGTCGGTCTGGCGCTCGCATATTTCGGCGCGGCCACGCGCGTCGTCCTCGTCGAGATCGACGACGACGCGGCGACGATTGCAACCGCGAACGTCGACGCGAACGGGTGGAACGACCGCGTCGACGTCGCGCTTGGCGACGTTCGTGACGTCGCGCGCACCCACGCCGCGAGGGCCGATTTGGTCGTCTGCAATCCGCCCTACTTCGAACCGGGTCGAGGCCGCCCCGCGAAGACACCAGCCCGCGCCCGCGCCCGCGCCGGCGAGCTCTCGCACTTCACCGCCGCAGCCCGCGCGCTGCTCGGCAGGCGCGGACGCGCTTGCTTCGTCTACCCCGCGAGCGAGCTCCTCGCGTTGACGACGGCGCTCCGCGCGGCGGGGCTCGAGCCGAAACGCCTCCGGTTCGTCCACGCGAGCGCCGGCGCCCCGGCGCGAATCGTGATGGTCGAAGCCGTCGCGGGAAAACCGGGCGGCCTTCGCATTGCGCCGCCCGTCTACGAGCGCGACGGCGACGGTTACTCCGTGGAGCTCGCGGCCCTTCTCGCGGGGTCGCTCAGTGCGGATCGCCCTTGAAGATCGCCGACGCGTCGTAGGCCCAAAACCGCCCCTTGTGCGCGATCACGTTCACGAGCGACGCGTCGCCGTGAAAAACGAGCTGCGCGGGGTCGGCGTTCGCGCGCGGAGCCACGACGATGACCGTGTCGAAGTAGCGGGCGTAGGGCTCGTCGACCGAATAATTCTCGGGCGACCACTCTGCGGCCACGGGCTGCCGTGGCGGTCGGGTCTCGGTCTTGTAGTGAACCGGCAGACTCTCGATGTACGTGAAGCTCGGGGAGAATTCGCCGGAATTTCGCGCGACGTAGTAGGCCTGCAGGTGCACCCACGTTGCGCGCTCGAGGACGGGCCACGCCGTCGATTCCCATACGAGGCCGATCACGCGGCGTCCCGGAGGGATCGCATCTAGGACCGCCGTGGCGTCACTCTCCTCGGGAATGCTTGCATGATGCACGGCAACGTTCGCGGCCGTCGCGAGGGCGATGAACGCCGCCATGCCGCGGAGCCAGCGCGCAAGGTCGCCCCGCACAACGGGCGCCGCCGCGACGAGGAACGTCATCAAGAGCAGCGGGACGCGCTCGAAGATAAACCACGTGGCGAAGAGCACGCGCGGCGTCACGAGGTACGCGACGAAGAAGAACGCCGCGAGCCACAGAAGCGCGCGATGGCCCCGCGCGCCGGCGTTGGCGCGAGGCCAATAGAGAAAGGCGACGAGCGCCAGAAGCACGAAGAAAAAGCGGCGATCGGTGTGATCGGCGAAATTGCCAATCATGTAGTCGCCAAAGAAAACCACCTTGCGCCACGCGTACTCGTCGAGCCCGTCGTGCATCTGGTTCTCCCAGTTGGAGTAGCTCGATGCACGGTTGTGGAGGACGAAGAAGCCGCTGAGGAGCGCGCCCGGCAAGAGGGCCGCGCACGCGCTCACGAAGGCCGTGGCGCGCTGCCCAATCGGCTCGCGACCGAAGAGAAGCTTGCCCAATGCGACGAGCCCCGCCGACGCGCACAAAATGAACTCGCCGAAAATGTGGAGCCACGCGACGACGAGACCCGCGACGGCGCCGCGCACGAAGAGGCGGCGCTCGCCGTTCATCGCGCGGTACATCCACGCGAACGTGAGGAAGACGACGCCGTAGCTGAGGACGTTGTTGAGAAAGCCCCAAGTCACCATGCCGTTCATCGAGAGCGGCACGAGGAAAAGCGCGTAGTAGCGCGGGCGCTCGGCGGCGCGCAGCAGCGCGAGCGACCCCATGGCCGTGAGGATCGGCACGAGTGACAGCACGACGCGCCCCGCACTTTCGACGGACATGACGAACGCGAAGAGCGCCGTCATCACGTGGAACGCGCCGTTGTACGTGAGCAGGTTCACGTCGTAGAGCTGCCGCTCGGGCGACGTCGGAGCGAGCCAGCGTCGCAGGAGCGCGGCGATGGCGAGGTGCTGCGGATAGTCGACGAGCGGCGGGAAGCGCGGAAGCCAGAACGCGGCGACGTAGAGCGCGACGGACGCCCAGTACGCGGCGGTGAGCCAGGGCGTCTCGAGGGCACCCCACGCGAAGGCTCGGGCTATGCGCGACGTGCGTGCGGGCGAGAGCGACCGCGTTTCGTCTGGCACGTTCGACGACCCGGCTGCGTCGGTTGCGTCTTCGGGCACGGCTACGCCCGCGTCGGTCTCCATCGGCGTCGGACTCGCACTTTCGCGCGCCGAGAGCAACTCTCTCAGCGCGCGCCGAGGAGCCTGTCGAGCGCGATAGCGCAGGCCGCGCGGACGCTGAGATGGTTGTACCCTTCACGCAATGCGCGGATGGGCGCGAGAGCGCAGTCGGCGCCGTCGAGTACGGACTGCGCGAGCCCCCAGCCGGTGCCGAACACGAGGAGAATAGGCTTCCCCTCCGTGGCGAGGCGCGCGCGCCCGTCCTCGAAGGAGACAGGCGACGCCGTCGCGCGGGCCGACGTGACCCAGACTTCGACGTTCTCGCGGCCGCCGAGGGCCGCGATGGAGGCTTCGAGGGTGTCGACGACGCGCACGCGCGAGAGCGCTTCCTTGCGATCGGGAATGCGCTTGCCGCTGGAGCCGTCGCGCCAGTGATCCGTGATGCGCCCGACGAGCTCACGCTGCGCCGCGATGGGGTGCACGATGAAGTAGTCCGAGCAGCCGAACGTGCGGGCGCTGCGCGCGAGATCATGCACGTCGAGGTTCGTGATGGCGGTCGTCACGAGACCGCCCGCGGCGTCGAGGATCGGGTAGTGAACGAGCGCGATGGCGAGCTGACGGCTCATGATTCGCCTTTCAGGTCCGTACCGGGCTTGGTCGCAGCGTTGTCGTCGACGTCGTCGAGATCGAAATCGTCGAGCTCGCTCAGGCTCGGGTCGGAGACGGGGCCGAGAGCCGACGCGAGCTTGGTGCGGATCGCCTGCTCGTACCGCGCGTAGAGGTCGGGCCTGCGCGTACGCGTGCGGGCGATGGACTCCAAATGCCGGAAGCGCGCGATCTCCGCGTGGTTGCCGCCGGCGAGGACGTCGGGGACTTTCACGCCGCGAAACTCCGCCGGGCGCGTGTAGTGCGGGTACTCGAGCAGGCCGCCCGAGTCGGCGCTGTGGGACTCTTCGTGGGTCGAGAGCTCGTTGCCGAGGACGCCGGGGAGGAGGCGCACGCACGCTTCCATCACGGCCATCGCTGCGACCTCGCCCCCGGTCATCACGAAATCGCCGAGGCTTATCTCTTCGTCGACGAGGCCGCGAACGCGCTCGTCGAACCCTTCGTAGCGACCGCAGACGACCATGATGGCGGCCTCTTGCGAAAGCCTCTGCGCGTGGGCCTGGCTGAAGGGCGCGCCTTGCGGCGTGAGGAGAATGCGGCGCGCGCGAATCCCGGCGGGCGCATCGGCGTCGAGCGATTCCATCGCCGCCGCGAGGACGTCGACCCGCATGACCATGCCGCTTCCGCCGCCGTAGGGCGTGTCGTCGACCGCGCGGTGCTTACCGAGGCCGAACTCGCGCGGCGAACGCGTTCGCACGGCGAGCTGGCCGCCGGTGCGCGCTCGGCCGATGAAGCCCGCTTCGAGGAAGCCCGAGAACATCTCGGGGAACAGCGTGACGACGTCGACCCGCACGCTACCCGCGCTCGATGCCGTCGACCGTGACGAGCGTGACGAGCCCCGCGGTTGCATCGACGCTCTCGACGAAGGCGCCGACGAGGGGGATCTCGTAGTCCTTCCCGCCGTCGGCCGTCTTCACGACGAGGGCATCGACGCTGGGGTAGCTGCGGACTTCGCGCACCGTGCCGAGCTCGCCCTTCGACTCGCCGGAGGCGACGACGACGCGCGCATCGACGATGTCGCAGATGTAAAACTCGCCGTCGTCGAGGGGCGGCAGCGCATCGCGCTTGATGCAAATGAGCGCGCCACGGATCTCGTCGGCCCGCGTGCGGTCGTCGACGGAGTGGAGCTTCATGAGAATCGCCTGATCGGCGCGGCGTGCGGTGTCGACCGAGACCTCGTGCTCTTCACCCGACGGCAAGCGCACGAGAACCTCGTCGGCCTCGAGCAGCGCATCGCTGTCACGGTTGAAGAGCTTGAGGCGGAGCTCGCCGCGCACGCCATGGGGCCGCGCAATTTCAGCGAGGGGGACCCACGCATCGGGAGAGATCACGGAGTGCCCTGGAGGGAAAAGGAGGGGGAGAGAGAGAGGAAGAGAGAGAGAGCAAAGCGAGACAACCGAGAGGAGGCAGAGGCTTCGCGCGAGACGAAACGCCGACGAGCCCGCGTTCACGCTCTCTCGAAGAGACTCGAGGAGAACATGGCGAGCTCGCCGGGTGGTGGCTTGGCTCAGTCGACGATGTCGAGATGAGCGCGGCGACCGAGCTTCGTCGAGACGGCGGTGAGGATCGTCCGCATCGATTGAGCGGTGCGCCCCTCTTTGCCGATGACCTTGCCGATGTCTTCTTTCGCGACGCGAAGCTCGATGAGGCTGTTGTTCTCGCCGGCAATCTCGGTGACGACAACCTGATCGGGGTGATCGACCAGCTCCATCGCAATGGTGCGTATGAGCTCTTTCAGCGCCATGAGAGATACCTCCGCTCGCCGCGCGCAGGAGCGGCGGGAGCGAGAAGGAGACTGCTACGAAGTTGGATACGGCGTCCGGGTCGAACGGGAGAGCGCACCTTGCTGGCGGCTCTCTATTCGGCTGCGGGGGCTTCGGTCGCGGCCTTCGCGTCGCGCTTCAGAAGACGCTCGACCGTGTGCGACGGCGTTGCGCCGACGCCGCGCCAGTACGCGAGACGCTCCTGATTGACGACGAACGTTCCCGGATCCTTCGACGGGTCGTACGTACCGATGGTCTCGAGGAACTTGCCGCCACGCGGGCTGCGGTGATCGGTAACGACGAGACGGTAAAAGGGCCGCTTCTTCGCGCCGGCACGGGAGAGACGAATGTGGACAGCCATCCTTGATCCTTCAGTTTCTTTCGATAGTCGGCGGCGGAGTACCGGAGACGGTAGCATCCGAGAGTGGGCTTGCCAGAGCCCGTGCCGAGCGCTCGCGAGAGCGATTCGGCGGCGATTCCCGTATCCGAGGCAAAGTTGACAAGCCCGGAAGCGAGAGGCCGCGCACCGTACGCGCCGGTACCATCATCGTCAAGGCACGAAATACGCGGGCGGCGCATCTCAACGCTGATCTTTCGCTCAGCGCTTCGCGAACGTGCCGCACGGCCCCGAAGGGAGGCTATCCGTTGACCGACATGACCCGCGTGAGGCGGAGCAGGAGCGGCATGTTCAGAGCCATTCCGTAGACCTTGAAGCTGCCGTCGCGCATGGCCGCCATGACCGAGCGGACCGTGGCGACCGCTTCTTTGTCCCGCGGGTCGGGGAACGGCAACGCGAGCGGCGTTGAGAGGGGCAAGTTCGACAGGGCGAGGATGGTGTCGCTCGTCCCCCGAATCGTGACGTCGGGGATGCCCACGATGCCGTCGTGGACGGTGGCGCGCCCGCCGGCGAAGCGGAGCGTCAGCGACACGTCGGCGTCGTCGGCCACGATGGCGACCGTGCCGTTGAGGGCATCGAAGTCGACTTTCTTGTGGGGTTTGGCCTGAATGTTCTGCCGAACGAGGTCGGCGAGCATTGTTGCGAGACCGTTTTCTTCAGCGCCCGGAGCAAGCTCGACTGTGGGTTCCATGCGGGAGGCGCGCCATCGTCGTGACGCGAACGCTGCGTGTCAAGACGCGGCGCCAGACCGGCGAGCCTTCCTTGTCGGGCGCCTGCGGTCGCGCTCTTGCAGGAGCTTTCGCGGCTCTCTATCGTTCTGAAGCAAATGGGGAGGCGCAGGGTCGGATGAACGGGGACCGAAGCGATCCCGTGACCGCGCCTCGGCCCTCGCTTTCCGCCGCCGCGTCGCCCTCTGCGCCATCGCCCGCAGCGAGCGCATCCGGCCTTCTCGTCGGCCGCGTGGTCAACGGCAAGTACGATGTGCAGGCCGTCGTCGCCGCCGGCGGCATGGGGAAGATTTACCGCGCGGAACAGCAGCCTCTAGGCCGTATCGTGGCGCTCAAAGTCCTCCATGCGCGCGCGGGCCAGTCGCTCGTCTCGACGGGCGCGACACCGGGGACGGGCGGCGACACTCTCTTCAAAAAGCGGTTCTTCCGCGAGGCGAGCATCCTCGCGCGGCTGCAGCACCCGAACATCGTCACGGTCTTCGACTACGGGAAGATCGACGGTCTGCCCGCCGACGACGAGCAGTTCTTCATGGCCATGGAGTACCTCTCCGGCGAGACCTTGCAGCAGCGGATCACCGCGCGCGGGCCGCTGCCTGTCGACGACGTGCTGCGCATCGCGCGGCAGGTGGGGCGCGGCCTTCGCGAGGCCCACGGCTCCGGGATCGTGCATCGTGACCTGAAGCCGTCGAACGTGATGATCGTCAACGGCCGCGACGGCGAGGACCTCGTGAAGAT
>JANXMC010000773.1 GCA_025354825.1 Myxococcales bacterium | reverse complement strand
GCCGCTCCTGGAAGAGCCCGCTCTTGCCGGCGAGCTCGTCGACCATCTGTCCGAGCGAGAGCTTGTTGATGACGCCGACGGAGAAGATCTTCTCCATCTCGGAGATCATGCGCGTGCCGTAACGGACCACCGAGGCGTCGTGCTGACGCAGGCGCGACGAGAGGACGCCGCGGAGCGTGTGATCGAAGCGGAGCGCCTGGTCGAGTTGGAGCGGCGCGACGACCGAAGCGAAGCGGGCCTCCTGGATGCGGAGGACGTTGGCAACCGAGTGCATGCCGACCTCTGCGAGCCGGCGTGTGTCGGCACCGAGTAGGCCGCGCATGCCGAGCTCGACATGGCGAATCGCGCCGATGACCATCGTGCGCGTCGTGTCGAAGCGCACCGCGGTCCATCGGTCCTCGAGTCCCCGCGCATAGGCCCGAAGCAGGCGGCGGCGCAGGTCCCCTTCGGCCGAGCGCAGAATGCCGAGGAGTGCAGGTCCCTCACCGCGCGCGACGATCGCATCAAGCTTGCGACGGTGCTCGTCAACGACCACTGCAACGCGCGAGCGGAACGCGGTCCGTGGCATCGTGAGCAACGCATCGCCGCTCAAGCGGCCGTTCCTCCCGGCGCGTCGGGCGCGCGTTGACCCAGCGCTCCCGCGTTGGCGTCGGCGAAGAGCCGCGTGCCTTCGAGGATTTCGGCGAGCTCCTCGTCGGCGTGCGTCGTCACACCGAAAACGGACGCTGCCGCCTCGACGGCGTGCACGGGCGAGAGCACGGGGTGCCCGCCATTCGCGGCCTGGATGGTCGTGATCTTGGCGAGCTTGTCCTGCTCGGTCGGTGGGAAATACTCCGGCCACTTCAGCACGATCGTTCCGCCTGCGCCGGGCGCGCGCTCCGTGACCTTCTCGGTCGTCGTGGTGACCTCGCCCTTGTCGTTCGTGTCGGTCGCGCGCTCGTGCCGCGGCGGCAGACGCAGCGACGGCTTTCGCCATTCGTAGACGGGCTCACCGCCGGGCCCGAGCACCGGCGCGCCCGACGCGTCGAGCGTGCGTAGCGCGATCGGCGGCGAGGCGACGATGGCCCGGGCAAGGCGCCAGAGGCCTTGGAGAAGGGCGACGATGCCCGCGCCGTAGGTCTCGCGGCGACGGTCTGCCTTCGCGAGCGTCGGCTGCATGAGGCGTCGGAGCGCTTCGCCCGATTGTGCTGCGCCGCTCATCTTCTCGGGGTCGAGCACGGTCATGCCGGTCTGCTCGAAGAGGTAGGCGCGGAGCCGCTCGACGTTCTCGATCCCGGCCTTCACCGCGGAGCCCGTGAGCTCGAGGTACTCGGCGCCCCCGGGCGAGTAGATCGTATTGAACGCGCCCTTCTTCGTCTTCCCCGGGTTCAGCTTCGGATCGCACTTCACGACCAGCGTCGGGTCAGCATTGAGCGCCGTTCCCGTCGACGTCGCGCAGAGGATGACGTTCAGCTCGTCGATCATGTCTTCGGAGCCTTCAAAATCGCCTTCGCCGTCGTGCCGCTCGTCGGTGGCTTCGTTGCGGATCCAGACGACGGGGCATTCCGTGAGCGGAGCCTCGGCGACGACCTCCCACCATGCAGCGCGGCCGTGCGTCTCGGGGTGGTAGCGCAGGACGCGCTCCGCGCCCGGAGCTCCGAGCGCAGGCCCGCGCCACTCGCGCGCCATCCATCCGTCGCTCTCGATGATCTGCCCATCGCTATCGAGCCCCGGCTCGCTCGTGGGCCAGATCTTCAGGACGTGATGCGGGATGTGCTGCTGCGGGTCGGCCCACCGAAGCACGAGCACATGCCGCGCCGCGTGCACTTCGACGCGCGGCAAGCCGTCGACCCACGCGTACGAGACGATCGCGGTGCCCTGCGCGCCGCCGAGGTTGCGTGCGTGGATCATGCACTCGGGCAGGCGCGCCGCATCGCAGGTCGCGCGCATGAAATCTTCGGTGATGGGATCTCCAGCGAGCGTGACGTCGGGGAAGCGACCGTCGCCGAACAGGAGCGACGTGAACCGCTCGACGATGACGCGACCCACGAGGTAGTTCGCAGGCGGGCGCCGCTGGTCGAGCGGAACGATCCAATCGGGATACCAGGGCTCGACGGGGAGGCCGCCCGGGCTGGCGAGAAAGCGCCCATCCCAGCCGTACTCCCGCGCGTCGTACTGCGTGCCGCGGTAGTAGTGGTCGAGCGACTCGAGTCGCCCTGTTCGCTCGAAACGGGATACCCGCTCGACGCCGAGCAGCGCGGCACGGACGAGCGGGTCGGTGCCGTCGGGGACGATGGCTTTGGACGAGGGGAAGGTGGGCACGCGCCGACCATCGCGGCGCGCGCCTTCGTTCCCGTTCGGGCCCGGCTATTGGCGACGTAGCGGCGCCGCGCGCCAATCGCCACTCGCGATCTTCGGATCGAACCGCGAACGCTTGCGGGCGAGCACGTACGCGTCTGCCGTGCCGCGCGCGAGTCGGACGCGCTTGCGCTCGTAAAGGGTTGGCACGCCCTCGAATTGGTCC
>JANXMC010000771.1 GCA_025354825.1 Myxococcales bacterium | reverse complement strand
CGCTATAGACGCGCTCCCGCTTATTATTCCCGGCAACCAGTCGGTTGTCGTCCGTGAGTGTGTAATCGAGCCCCGTCGCGAAGACGCGAACGGTGATGGCGTCGAACCACTTGTCGGAGGTCACGCGGGCGAGGTGCATGTTGGTGATGCGCGCGCGCTCGGTGATGTTTCGCAGATGTTGGCGCCTATACGCCTCGACCCAGTACGCCTGCACGCTGAAGAGATTGTCCGTGAAGAACGGCCGCATCGGCGCGAGGTCGCGGTTCGCCCACCCCAATTGAAAGTTGGCAAAGATGAGCGCGATGCGCGCTTGGAACGCGTTGTAATCGAACGACGGATCCTTCGCCGAGAGCGCTCGAATACGGTTTTGCGCCTCGCGGTCGACCACCGTCGGAAGGTTCGTCCCCTGCTCTTCGGTGGTGCCCGTAAGCATCGGCCCGCGCGACTCGCGTTCCATGAGCGTCACGTCTTCGACGACCCAGTCGAAGGCGCCGGTGCTGACGTTCTGGCCGCAGTGTCGGCAGACGCCGGCGATGACCTGGTTGAGCGGCGCTCCGCAGCTCGGACACGGGAAAATGCGCGCGCGGTCGGGCGCGCGGGATATCACGCCGGGCTTTCGCGCGATCTCCCACATCTCACGGCAGTAGTAGGCGCGCTCGACGGTGCCGGGCCCTATCTCGGTGTAGTTCGTATCGAGCTCGAAGCTCACGCGCACGCGCGCTTCGGGGTCGCGCGCCGCGTTCCCATCGACGACGTCGACGCTCGTGAAGCGAAGCGCGCCGACGATGACGTCGCGCACGCCGGTGATGCCGGGCGTGTTCAACTTTGCGAGCGCCTCGGGCATGACGTACGCCGACATCGTCGGGAGCGCCTGCCTCCCGCGCGCGGTGTGGACCTCGACATAGAGCGCCGCGAGGAAGTCTTCGAGGAGCACGACGGAGAAGTTTTCGTCGGACGCACGAAGCTCTTCGAGCTCGGGGCGCGCGCTCGCTTCGCGCTCGCTCGGCGGCGCGGGCATCGATGCGTCGCCCGTGCTGGCGTTGGGGAGGCCAACGCTCCAGTCGTTGAGCGCGCCCTCGCGATTCTTCGCGATGAAGACCGCGACGACGACGCCCAAGAGGATCAGCACCAGTGGAATGCCGATGGCCGGCGAGTCGATGCACAGGCGAATGAGAAAGCCGATGATCTCGGCGACGAAGAAGCCGCCGCCGCTTCCTCCGCTGCTGCCGCTGCTTCCAGAAGACCGACTGCTGCTGCTGCCTGAAGAGCGGCTTCCACCGCTGTAGGAGGAGCCGCCGCCGGGGCGCGCGGAGGCATCGCTCGCGAGGATCGCCATGACGGCGAACAGCGCGACGACGCCCATGATGGCCAAGAGCGGCACGGCGATGCGTGCGATCCGTTTGCGATCCGACGGAGAGAGCCGAGAGAGCCTCATTCGTGCACCGGATCGTCGGGGAGCTCGTTCACGTCGTCGGCGCTTCGCGGCATGACGGCGCCGAGGGGCGGACCGAGCTGCTTCAACGCGGTGACGAACGCGTCGAGCCCCATGTCCTGAGAGATGGCCGCGCGGACGGCCACGAGCGCGTTTTCGAAGGGCGCGCCGAGGGCCTCCGTGTCGACGCCGTGGTCGGCGACGAGCTCGACGCGTTTCTCCAAGAGCGAGACGAGAACGAGGATCCCGTTTCTACCGGTCGTGCGCGTGATTCCGCGATCGACGAAGATCGATTTGGCCGTCAGCGCGACGGCGTGCTCCATCGTTGCGCGGCGCGTGAGGAGGCGTTTGAGCACCCAGAATCCCGACGCCGCAAACGCGCCGAACGCAAACGCGACGAGCACCTGCACGGGCATCGCCGCAACGGGGACCTCGTAGGGGTGAAAAAGGAGAAAAAGCAGCGCGACGAAGGCGCAGATGCTCCCGGCGAGATAGTCGGCCTCACGGTAGGTCGCAGCACGGCGACGTACGGAGACGACCAGCTCGGCGGAAGTGAGCGCTTCGACGGCAACCACGGCGTCGCGGACTTTCATCCGCGCATCGGCCGTAAAGAAGTCTGCCCGCGACATCGCACGAGGGTACGCGACCTTGCGCGTGCGAACGAGCACAACGCGGGCACGGCACGACGAGACTATGGCTAGAGTGCGACCGGCAATGCGTAGCCCCCTCGTGTCGAGCCTCGCTGCCGCGGTCGTCGTCCTCCTCGGAACGGCGGCGAGCCCGCGAACGGCACACGCGGACGACGCGCCTGCGCCAGTGGCCGTCGACGTCGATTCCGCAGAAGGGCGCGCGCGGCTCGGCGAGGTGAACGAGGTGATTGGCAAGAACGCCGCAGCCTCGCGCCGGTGGTTCTGGGGCTGGATGGCCTTTTACACGGGCGTCGAAGTCTACGACGCGATCGTTTACGCGACGGCCGACGAGCGCGGCGTGAAGACGGACGCGGCGGTGACGTTGATCAAAACGGGAATTGGAATGGTCGCCTTGGCGATCTCCGCGCCGCCTACGCTCTTCGCGTCGACACTCGAAATTCCGGCCAACGCCACGAAGGAAGAGCGCGCGGCGCTTCTCGCCGAGCGGCAGCGGCTCCTCGAGCGCGAAGCCAAATCCGAGCGCTTCGGCCATTCGATTTTGAGCCACATCGGCGCGCTCGCCGTGAACACCGCCGGCTTCGTCTACACCCTCGTGAAGGAAGACGTGCCGGGCCGCGCGACGTTCAACTTCGTCTCGGGCGTCATCGTCGGCGAGCTTCAAATCTGGACGCAGCCCTCGTCCGCCATGAATGCGGTCGACGCCCAGCGCGTGCAGCGTACTCAGATCCAGGTCGTCCCCACGGCCTCGAAGGACGGCGCGGGGTTGATGGTCCTCGGGCGCTTCTGACGGCGACTCCTGATAACGTGCCGCGGCATGGATTACTCAATCGTGCGCGGCATGCTCCAGGCGATCCCCTTCAACGGCCACCTCGGAATCGAGATTACGGAAGTCGCCGACGGCACGAGCATCGTGCGGTTGCCCGAGGCCGCCCACCTCCACAACCACGTCGCGACCCAGCACGCTGGGGCGCTCTTCACGGTGGCCGAGGCGGCGTCGGGGGCGGCGTTCGCCGGGGCCTTCGCGGAGCGAATGGCAACGATCCGCCCACTCGCGAAGAGCGCCGAGATTAAGTATCTCAAAGTCGCGCGTGGGCCAATTACCGCAAAAGGGAAGCTCGCCGAAGCGAAGTCGGCAATCCTCGCGCGGCTCGATGCCGACGGGCGCGCCGAGTTTCCCGTGAGTGTCGAGCTGTTCGACGAAGCAGGGCTCATGGTCGCCACCGTCACCGTGCAGTGGCACGTGAAGACGATGGGGTGAGCTCGCACGGCGCAGCGGGGTAACGAGGCTCGGAGGCGCCTAGCGCGCGGGCGATGGTTGCAACGGAAGGAGCGCTTCGATGAGGCGCTCCAGCACCTTCTTCATCGGGTCGATCTCTTCGAGCTCGATTTTCGCGGCGCACAAGAGCCGCATCGGCACGTCGACCGCGCGAGCCTTGAGCGCGACCCCGGCAGGCGTGACCCAATTGCCGACGATGCGATCGTCGCTCGGGTCCCTCTTCCGCGCGAGAAGGCCCAGCGCCTCGAGCCGTTTGAGAACGGGCGTGAGCGTGCCCGAGTCGAGATGGAGGCGATCGCCCACGGCGGTGACGCTGAGGCCATCCGACTCCCAGAGCACGAGCATCGCGATGTATTGCGGATAGGTGAGCCCAAGCTCGGCCAGTACCGGCCGGTAGGCGTTTACGACCATTCGCGCGGCGGCGTAGAGCGGGAAGCAGAGTTGATTCTCCAGCTTGAGCATGTCGGCGTCGGCAGGCTCGACGGGAGGCGCAACCGCGGCGGCCGGCGCGCGGTTCTTCGTCCTGGCCCTCGCGCCCATCGCTTTCGTGACTTCGGCCATTGTCATGTCTGCCTCTGACCGACTTTCTACGGCAGAACTCGATGGGCTGGCGAGCCCGAATATTAAGAAATGTCATGTTCGATTGGATTGACCACAATACAATGCCGCGTTACACGATGCGTCACCCAGGTGTGTGGTCCTGCGTCTCGACCGCACCGTAACCGACATCTGCCAACCCTTCGGTCGATCTAGTCCAGTCGACGGAGGAGGCGTGTATTTCCGGGGCGAACGCCCCGACGAAGGGCGCTATTTGCCTTTCGCTTTCAGGAAAGTGGTTTCTTCGAATGCCTACTACGACCGTCGATATCAATTCGATACCCAACGTTCGGCGTATCGAGAATTTTCCGAAAGACGAAATGCAAGCCCACGCGATGGAGCTCACGCATTCGGTCTATCCCCACGAAGAGATCTACGGCTCGTATTGCACGCTCGAGGAGTACATCGACTGCCCACCGGAAGATGTATTTCGCTATCTGGCCGACGTGTACACTCTCGAGGAGTGGACCTACAGCCTCCGCGATTTCGAGGCGACCGAGACGCCGGGCGAGGTTGTCTCCTTCGACAAAATCGGCGGGAAGACGCGAATTTATTCGAAGGCAGTCGCCCATGAAGGGCCGATGACCGTCGACTTCCACTGCGCGTGGGACCAGGGCGACAAGCTCTGGATGATCTACTTGATGCGCGTCGTCCCCGCCGAGCTCGTGCTCAACAAGCGCGGCTCGGTCGTGCTTTGGACGAACTGCCGCCACCCCTATTACGATAAGAACCCATATCCCGAAAAGGGGCCTGCGGATCGCAAGGTTTGGGTCGGCGACATGTGGCCGTTCTTTTACGCGGGCCATCACGTCGAAATGCAAAACTTGAAACACATTCTCGAATACCGCCACGCGAACGGCCTTCCGATCAACCCGCGCGAGGTGCGCGCATGAAGCCGATGAGCCTTGTTGGCGCGGCAGGCTACTTGCCTGAAACCATCGTCGAAAATGGATTCTTCGAGGCCGAAGGGGCTGCCCGTGGGACGGGCATGTTCAAGGGGTCGAAGACACGGCACCACGTCGCCAAGGGGGAGACGGCGACCGACATGATCGAGCGCGCCGCCACGCGCCTCGCGACGAAGCTCGGGTTGAGCCTCCCGAAGGACGTCGACATCCTTCTCGCCAACGTGACGTGCCTCGATATGCCCTTTACGGGCGTCGGTGCGTCCGCGGCGAAGCGCCTCGGCATCAAATCGCCTTTCGTCATCGACGTGCACAACTCGGGGTGCGTGTCGTTCGTCTACATGATGGCGATCGCGCGCGGCCTCATGGCGTCCACCGGCGCGAAAACCGCGCTCGTCTGCAACGTGCAAAACGCCGCCGGGCGCGTCTTTCGCCACGAGGACAACCGCAAGCGCGCGCAATCGGCCGTCCCCGGCGACGGCTGCGGCGTGGGCTATTTGGTCGCCAACGACGAGTGCCCCGTTCGGTCGATCGTGACCCACTGCTATCCCGATTACGCCGACGACATGCGCGTGTTGAGCGACGACGGGCACTCGTGGTGGGAGCCACGCTCCACGGCCCTTCACATCGATTTCACCGAAGAGCGCGTCGCGTCGATCGTCTCGCGCGGCAATACCCTCGTGCCGAACGTCGTGAAAGAGGCGTGTGCCGCAGCCGAGATCAAGACGCGCGACATTGGCACGCTCGTCACGAACCAACCGAGCCACATCTTTCTTCGCAATTGGCGCGAAGCCCTGGAGCTTCCGAAGGAAGCGCACGTCGAGTCGTTCGAGGAGCACGGCAACCTCTTTGGCGCCGCGCTGCCGATCAACATCGAGCGCGCGCTCGCGAGCGGGCGCGTGACGAAGGGGTCCCATCTCGTGTTGGGTGGCTTTTCGCACGCGGGCGACTATGCCGCGTCGGCCGTCGTCCATTGGCAGCCGGGCTGAGCGCGGTCCCATGAAGCTCGTCGATGCACTGACGGTCACGCTCCGCGACTGGGATCTTCGCTACGTGTTCGGCGTCAGCGGCGCCAACATCGAGCACCTGCACGACTCCATCCATCGGCTCGGCGACGGCCGGCTTCGCGCGATCATGGCGAAATCCGAGGTGGGCGCGGCGTTCATGGCCGACGCGCGTGCCCGCGTGCATCGCACGCTCGGCGTCTGCTGCGCGACCTCCGGCGGCGGGATGTTGAACCTCGCCGTTGGCATCGCCGAGTCCTTTGCCGAATCGGTGCCCGTGCTCGCGATCGTCGGGCAGATCCCGACGAGCCTCGAGGGGCGCGGCGGCTTCCAAGACTCGTCGGGGCTTGGCCGCTCCGTCGACGCCGCATCTCTCTTTCGCGCGATGACGAAATACACGGCGCGCGTCGACGGCGCGTCCGGGTTTTGGGAGAAGCTCTACGCCGCGGTGAAGACCGCCATCACGGGCAGGCCAGGCCCCGTGGTCTTGCTGATTCCGCGCGACGTGTACGAGCTCGAGGTGGGCGCGCCGCCCTCCTGGTTCCCCGCAACCCTCGACGAGCTGCTTCGGCCGAGCGCCCCGTCGGCGAGCAGTCTCGATGCGCTCTATGCCGCCATCGCGGGCTCCGCGCGCCCCGTCATCGTCGTTGGAACGGGCGTTCTTCGAAGCGCATTTCCCGAGGCCGTGCGCGACTTCGCCGAAGTCGCGGGCGTCCCCGTCGTCACGACGATGGCGAGTCACGGCGCGTTCCCCCACGAGAGCCCGCTTTTTCTCGGGACGATCGGCGCCGCAGGCCACCCTTCGGCCCACGCTTACTTGAACGACGAGGCCGATCTCGTCGTCGCGGTCGGCACGGGCTTGAACGTGATGACGCGGCACCCCATTGGGCGTGCTCTCACGCGCGCGCGCGTGGCCGTCGTCAACATCGACCCGGGGGAAATCCTCCGCACGATCGACCCCGCCATCGTCGTCGAAGGCGACGCGGGCGTCGTGTTCGAAGAGCTTCTCGACCGCTTTCAGGCAGCCCCTTTCGCCCACGCCCCCGCGAAGGACTACGCGCTCACGCGCTACCGCGCCGTGCTCGCAGACGAGACCGAAGCGGGAGCGAGCAAGGGCTCCCCGCTGCTCCAAAGCGAGGCCATCGAGCTGCTCGAGACCTACCTTCCCGATGCGGGTCATGTGCTCTTCGACGCGGGAAACTGCGCGGCGGCGGCGCTCCACGGCCTCTCGATCCCGCGCGGCGTGTCGTCCACGATCGCCCTCGGGATGGGAGGAATGGGCTACGCCATCGCAGGCGCCATTGGCGCGCAGCTCGGCGAAACGAACGCCCGCCGAAGCGTCGTGGTGTGCGGAGACGGCGCGTTCCTGATGCTCGGCCTCGAGATCCATACGGCCGTCGAGCTCGGACTGCCGATTCTCTTCGTCGTCTTCAACAACCAGAAACACGGCATGTGCGTGACGCGGCAGAAGCTCTTCTTCGAAGGGCGCGTCGAGTGCGCCGAATACAGTGGCGTCGATGTCGCGACGGCCAGCCGAGGGCTCGGTCCGCGGGAGAAGCTTTGGGTCGGTCGGGCATCCTCGCGCGGCGAGCTCGCGGCGCGCCTCGCCGAGTACGATGCGGTCGCAGCGATGCGGCCGGGCGTTCTGGAGCTTTGCCTCGCGCGCGAAGAGGTTCCGCCGTTCTCGCCGTTCCTCGACAGGGACGCGGAGACCTTCGTGGTTCGCCATACCAAAGGAGCCTTCGGACCGAGACGCGAACGCCCCGCCGCGTAGCCGTCACCTCGCACCTTCGCGCACGGCGTGGGAGCGCGCTTGCATCTTGCTTGGCGTGAGCTCGGCAATTGCCGCGCTCTGGGATACCTTCCAGAGAGATGGCCGAGCGGTTCGCTCTCACCTCTGAAGCAGCTCCCGCGTCGCCACGCGCGCGTGCGTGCGCACGGCGCGCCACGCGTCGCTGAGAGCGAGCTGCGCGATGGACTCCAAAAACGGTTCGATCCGCGCGCAGCCGCCGAAGGCGTTGGGAGCTCACAGCGCACCGGGCGAGGAGGCCGAGCTTCGCGAACAGGAGCTCGCGCTCGTGCGCGAAGAGGTGCTGCTCCTTCGCGACGAGGCTGAGGCGATCTCGCTGCATGCGACGGACCTCGCCGCCGTGCTTCGCGAGGCGGACGCCGCAGAGAATCTCCTCGGCGAAGCGCAGCGCCCGCGTGTCGAAGCGATGCGTCGGTACCTCGCCGCAGGGCGTGGCACCTTGGCGCTCGACGACGTGCTCGAGCAGCGTCGCGGCGCCGCGGAGCTCGCGTTCCTCGCGTCGGAACAGTGGCGCGAGCTCATTGGCCTCGCCGATGGCCCTGCGCGCTGGCGCATCCTTCGAGCCGTCCGTCGGCATCTCACCGAGCGCGCGAAAATCACGGCGAAGTGGCGCCACGTCCTCGATGATCTAAGACGCCGCGTTTACCTCGCCGAGATTATTCGCAAGGACATCGACGAGGCGCGCAAGGCGCGGCATGCGGCGCCGGAAGATCGCGCCCACGCCCGCGACACCGTGCGCGTGCAGGCGAGCCCGCCGTCGGTGCCGATTCGCGTGAGCGAAATCGATCGCAACTGGAGCCTTCCGGTGGCGCGCGCGGCGTTCGATCCGGCGATTCCGCGCGACGCCGCGCCGTCGATGCGATGGGCCGCCGAGCTCGCGGCGTCGACCGACGAGCACGGAAGCGAGCCGGCCGAGAGCCTGCCGGCTGCCGCCGAGAGCCACGAGACGCTGACGCGCGCGGCGCAAGACGCGAGCGACGCGAGCGACGCGAGCGACGTGGCCGACGAGAACGTGCGCACGAGCGGCGCGCGGATCTCGGTCGCGGGAGCGCTCGCGCCGTCGTCTTCGCCGGAGCTCGCGCACGCCGATCGCGACGCCGACGTCGCCGCGGAGCTGGAGCCGCATCGCGAGGAAGAAGAAGAACAAGAAGAAACCCTCGTCGATTCGGCGCGCTTCGAGAGTGAAGTACCGACGGCGACCCGCACCGTCGATCTCGCGCAGGCGAAGCGTCCGCACGACGACGAGCCGCGCGAAGACGCCGCGCCCGCGAGCGACGGCGAGAGCGCCGAGGCGTATGCCCCCTTTGCCCGCGACGCCATCGCACAAGCGGAGGCGGACGACGACGACTGGGTCGACGTCGAGGAGCCGTACGAAGCGGACGCGGCGGCCGTCGCCGTCGCGGTCCCGCCGCGAGCGTCGGAGGAGCCCGCGCCGCCGAAACGCGGGGGGACGATGCCGGTCCCGTCGACGGCTCTCCGCGCCGCGCCAAAAGCAGACCCGTTCGTCTTGCCACCCGCGCCCGACGCGCCCGCGCTCGCTCCAATGCCGATCATGATCGTCGGCGAACGCGCCGCGTCCGTCGCGCCGAAAAACGACGCCGAGGACGACGACGACGCCGACGAAGACGAAGCCGAGCTCGCACCGGTGAGCCGAGCCCACGAAGGGACCGTCACGGCGGTGCAGCTCGTGCCCGACCCGGCGCTGCTCGCACGCCTGAAAGAGCTCGCCGCGCCAGCGGCCCCCGCGTCTGTGAAGCCGCCCGCACCCGCGCCGCGCAACCGTGACGCCGAGGCCGCGCTCGATCGCGACGTCGACGCGCTCATGAGCAAAGAGCTCAGCGATCCGCCACTCCCGAAGGAGCTGTCGCTCGCGCCGGCGCCCGCGCCGCTTCCGTCGCTGGCCCCCGTTCCCATGCCGCCGTGGCTCGCGATTCCTTCGGTGCTGCCGCCCGTGATCGCGGAGCGCCCGGTACCGACCGTACCGACGTCGCGGTTGCCCCCGCCTGCGCCGCCGCCGGCTGTCGCGTCGGTACCGCCTGCTGTGCTCGCGCCAGCGTCATTCGCGCCGCCGCCTGCCCCGCTACCACCGCCGTCGATCACGCCGGCCCGCGTCTCGCGGTCGCTCGCGCCCCGTCGAACCGCGCCGCCTCGCGCGCCGTCGCTTCGCCCCGACGCGCTGCAGGCCGGGCCCATCTCCGCCAGCATCCTCGCCCACCCCAACACGGTGCTCGCGGCGAATGCCGACGAGCGCAGGCGCGCACCGCGCTTCAAGATCGCCGAGCCCGTCGAGGTCGGCAGCGGCGGGAGCCTTTTCTATACGGGTGTTCTCGAGAACATCAGCGGCAATGGCCTCTTCGTCTGCTCCTTCGATATGAACGCGCGACGCGGCGACGTGTACCGCCTCGACTTCAAGATGCCCGACGGGTTCGCCGTCTCGCTCGACGCCGAGGTCGCGTGGACGCGGGAGTTTAGCCCCGAGATTCCCGACGTGCCGCCGGGCGTCGGCCTCCGTTTTCTCGAGCTGTCGCCCGAAGCCGAGGCGCGCATCAACGCCCATATCGCGCGCGAAGGGTCGCTCCTTTACGAGGAGTGATCCCGCGCGGCGCATCCCCCGGTGCGACGCCGCTTCGCCTGACACGCTGCCAGATCATGGGCCCGTCGGCCCTCATGACCCTGGGACGACGTTGGCCCAGTTTCGCCGTGTCACGGCGCGATCGCGCGGTAGGTCGCCCGCGCTGCAATCGCGCGCCTAGGCGAGACATCGGCACCGCGCCACGGTGCGCGGCGGAAACTTCTTCTCGCGCGCCGACGATGCTTCGTGGGCATACGCATTGCAAATTGGATTGGCGAGCGTTCGAGCGGCCTCGTATCGAGGCGGCCGGCGCCGAGGGAGATCCCAATGCGTATTGCGCGCGGCGTCCGCATGGGCGTGAGCTTCGCCACGTTTTCGCTCTTCGTACTCGCGTGCAGCGCGCCCGATGCAGCGTCCTCTTCGTTCAAGCGAAAGGGTGCCGACACGGCGGCAAGCGGTGGCGGTGGCGGTGGCGGTGACAACGTTGGCGATCTCTCCGGCGGAGGCGGCTCCACGTCAGGCTCCGACGTCACGTCGTCGTCGGCCTGCGCGGTCTCCACCACGAAGGCGCAAAACGCCCCCGTGAACCTCGTGTTCATGGTCGATCGCTCCGGCAGCATGGACGACTCGGGCAAATGGGTCGCCGCGACCGCCGCGCTTAAAGCATTCTTCGCCGACGCCAGCGGCACGGGGCTCCGCGCGTCGCTCCACTTCTTCGCCGCCGAGAACGCATCTTGCGACGTCGCGTCGTACGCAACGCCCGCCGTGGCGATGACCGCGCTTCCGAACGGCCCGTCGTTCGCCGCGGCCCTCGACGCAACGAAGCCGAACGGCAGCACGCCGACGCTCCCGGCGCTTCAAGGCGCGGTCTCGTACGGCAAGACGCTTCAAGCGGCCACGCCGGACGTGAAAGTGGTCGTCGTCCTCGTCACCGATGGCGAGCCGAGCGGCTGCCAGAGCACCGTCGACTCGGTCTCGGCCGCCGCGGCCGCGTCGGCCGCTACGATTCCGACCTACGTGATCGGGGTCGGCGACGCGCTCACGAGCCTCAACGCCGTGGCGCTCAGCGGCGGCACCAAGCAGGCGGTCATCGTCTCGACGACCAACCCCGCGAACATCAGCGCCGACTTCGGCGCGGCCATCGCCGACATCCGTCAGCGCGCCCTCTCGTGCGACTACGCGCTCCCCTCCGCGCCGGCGGGCGAGAGCTTCGACTTGAACAAGGTCAACGTGCAGTTCACGCCCGGCGGCGCCGCGACGGGAGCCACCCTCGCGTACAACAAGGACTGCGCGGGCGGCGCCGGCTGGCACTACGACGACGCGAACGCGCCGACGAAAATCGCCGTCTGCCCTTCGAGCTGCGACGCGCTGAAGAAGGACAGCAAGGGGAAGATGGATATCCTCTTCGGCTGCGCGACGAAGGGCGGCGTCATCCGGTAAAGTCGGAGGTGCTGGCCAAACGTGAGCCTCCGACAATCGTCCATCGCCCGGGCGTGCGCGGGGCGCATCCAGCGCACCCGCCTACGAATGGAGCTATTTTCACCGTAATGAGCATGCCCGCGAAGAGCGCAGAGGCGCCGTGGCAGCTCTTGCGCGAGCTCGGTCGAAGAGACGCACCGACGTTCGCGGCACGACGAATCGGGCGCGGCGAAGGGGATCTCGTCGTCGTCGAGCAGAGCCTCGTGGGCGATGCGGCGACCGACGACGCGGCCGCGCGGTTCGTCCGGTGTGCGCGCCGCGTCTCAACGTTACGCCATCGAAATGTCGCCAAGGTGCTCGACGTCGTGGTGCGCGACGACGAGGTCGCCGTGGTCTCCGAGCTCGTCGACGGCGAGACCTACGACGCCCTCGGCGACGACGCGCCGCCCCTCGGCATTCGTCTGCGCATTCTCGCCGAAGCGCTCGCAGGGCTCGCCGTGCTTCACGGTCTACGCGGCCCCGACGGCGCGCTACTCGACCTCGTTCACGACGACGTGACGCCGCTCAACATCCTCGTTGGCCTCGACGGCTTTGCGCGCCTCGCCCGCGCGACGCGCCCGCAACGGCCGGCAGGCTCGTCCTCCGCAACGCCCGATCCGTTCGCGCTCTACCGCGCTCCCGAAACGCGGGGCGCCGTGGGAGCGGGCGCGGCCCGCGCGACGATCACCCAGCGCGCGGATCTTTACGCGATCGGCGTGATGCTGTGGGAGGCGCTCTCGGGGAACGTCTCGCTCTCGATGACGGGCGCGCAGCGGAGCCTCGCGTCACTCTTGTCGGGAGCCGCGCCGCTTCCCACGCTCGCGCGCGACACGGCATGGGCAACGTCCCTCGGCGAGCTTGCCCGGCGAACGCTTTCGGAAGATCCCACCGCGCGCCCGGCGACGGCCGCGGAGATGGACGCCGAGATCCGCAGGGTGGCCGGAATCAAGCTCGCCACCACCGCGCAGGTCGCCGCCTTCGTCCGCACGCACGCAGGAGCGCGCGTGGCCGCTCGCCGCGCCGCCCTCGTCGCGATGCCGGCGATGCTGCGAATCCCCACGTCGATCACCAAAATCGTCACGGCCAAGGTCGCTACGATGCTCGACGTCTCGCCGCGCCGCGAGCCGGAGCCGCAGCCGCAGCGGCAGGCGGAGCAAGTGGCGAGGCGCGAGGAGTCGCTCGATTCGTCCGATCTCATGGACGACGACGGGCTCGACGCCGACGAGCGCCCCTCCGACAGGCCGACGGTCCCCGCCCCCGCGCCGGCGTTTCCGCCGCCCCTCGCGTTGCCGACGCCGATCGCGATGCCGTCGATGATGCTCGCGGAAATGGCGCGGACCACGCCGTCGAATCCGCCCCCGAAGGCGCCCACGCTCCGCCCGCTCAATGCGCCCGATCCGCTCGACGCCCCCGAGCTTCTCACCGTCGTCGACGTGCCGCTGTTCGAGCTGGCGAGCCCCGAGCCCGGGCCGCCGTCGCGCGTCGCCCCGCCGCCGGCAACGCCCGCACCGCCGCCGCCCGTGGAGCGGCGCGACGTCTCGGAACGAACGGTCCTCGACGCCGTGTCGCCCTTCGATGCCGAGGTGGCCGTCACGCGGCCGATCTCGATGCCCTCGGCGCCCGACGTCGAGAGCGAGGATGACGACGCCGAGGCCTACGCGCTCGACGCGAAAAAGCGACGAATGCGCGCCGTCCTCGTGCTGGTGGGCGCGCTCGTCGTGATCATTCTCATCGCGTGGGCCGCGGCGACCTTCAGCTCGCCGCCAACCTGACGGCCTTCGCATTACGGCTTGAGCGACGCGAGCGCTTTTCGGTATTCGGCGCCGATGGCCGCAGCGAAGAGGCGTTGCGGTAAGAAGCGCGCGAAGAGCGCGCCGAGCTGGTTGAAAATACCGGGAACGTGCAAGTACTTCCGTTTCGCGAACGCGTTTAGCGCGCTTCGAGCGCACGCCTCGGCCCCCATGATCGCGATGCCGTTTTTGAAGTGCTGACCGAGCCCGGTCGACTCTGTGAGCTCGGTGGCGATCCCGCCGGGCGCGAAGGTGGTAATCGACACCGGCTTACCGCGGAGCTCGTGCCAAAGGCCGCGCGCGAAGTGCGTTAGGAACGCTTTGGTCCCCGAATAGGCACTTTGGTAGGGGACGGGCATGAGCCCCGCCATGCTCGCCACCAAGAGAATCCCCCCTTCGCGCTTCTTCTCGATGAGGTAGGGCACGAAGAGCGTCGTGAGCCGCACGACGCTCGTGACGTTGGTCGCGAGCATCGCTTGAAACGCGCTCCACGAAAGCTCCAAGTGCTCGCCGAAGTGGGTCACGCCGGCGTTGAGGACGACGCCGTAGATCTCTCCGATGGCCGTCGATTCGGTGAAGACGCGCTCCACGTCGGCCTCGCGCGAGAGGTCGGCCTCGAGGACTCGAACGCTCGCGTGCGTCGCCGCCTCGAGCTCTGTGGCGAGCTCGCGAAGGCGGTCGCCGCGGCGGGCGACGAGGATTAGATTGGCGCCGCGCTCGCGGGCGAGAATGCGCGCCATCTCCCGGCCAAGGCCCGACGACGCGCCGGTGACGATGACCCAGCGGCCTGCAAAATTCATCGGGCTCACGGGCGCACCTCGGCGGGCGCAGTCCATCGCGCATCGGCGAAGCGGAGGCCACGGTAGCCGGCGGCCGGCAGCGGCAGCGGCAACGTCAGCGCAATCGCCATCGCGGCGGCGCGCCTTTCGCTCGTGGGCGCGGGCCTGAGCGGTGTGCGGCGCACGGCTGCGTCGAAAGCCCACGCGTCGTGGGCCAGGGCGTCTTCGAGGAGGCCCGCGAGCTGGGGGAGGTGCCCGTCGCACGCCGCGATCTCGGCGCGAATGCGAGCATCGGTGCAGCCTGCACTCACGCGCGCGACCGCGGCGCTGTCGACGGGGCTCGGCGTCACGTGCGTGCGATCTCCGGCGCGCACGCCCGAAGGTGCAGGCGACTGCTGCGAGAGCCAGAGCCCCGCGCGGTGCGCTTCGCCCGCCGCGAGGAACGGGTTGACCGGCGTGCCGTCGACGTAGACCATGAAGTGGATGTGGGGCGGAATCCACGGGAAAAACTGCACCATATCGAGCCCCGCCGCGCCCGAGAGGGCAACCTCGTCGCCGCGCGCGACGAACGCGACGAACGCGCCGAGCGGCGCCGTCGCACGCGAGACGTGGGTGTACTGCGTGACCACGCCGTCGCCGTGATCGACGGCGACCGTGAGACCGCCGCGAAGGAAGCGGTCGCGAACCATCACGACGACGCCGGGCGCCGCCGACACGAGCGGCGTGCCGATGGGGCATACGAGATCGGTCCCGTCATGCTCGTCGTAGCGAACTGAAAACGCGAGCCCGCCGCGGCGCCGCGAACGACCTCGCCGAGATCGCGCACGACCTGCGCGGGGGACCTTAGGCCGAAGCGATCGGCGAGGGGCGGGAGCGGCTCGGCGAGAACCGCCGACGTGATGAACGGGAGCTTGGCGAGGAACGAATCGAGCATGGGTAGATGCTCTGTACGGCGCGCGCACCCTTCGCGGCAGGACCGCGCCGGCCACAAATGGGGACTCTGCGGGCCACGGCAACGAGAAAGCGCTCGACCGACGCCATGAGGCTCGCGCACCCGGCGTAACGTAGGGGGCGACGTTCGTCGTGTCGGGCGGCGTTGCCGAACGCCGCGGACGGCGGTTCGACATCGTGGGGTAAGCCCGAATGCCAAGTAGCGCGGCGGCGAGGAGATACGCCGCGAACGAGCGCGTGCGCTAGGCTCGCGGACGTGCCGAAGCCTCCTCCCCGAAGCGGCCTCACCGTCTCGGCGCTGCAAGCCTCGGCGATTCTCGCGGGCCTTCAAGCCGCGGGTGCCGACGCCTTGGCCGTCATGGCCCGCGCGGGTCTCACACCGGAGGATCTCGGCGATGCCCGCACACGCATCGCCCGCGAGACGATTCTCGAGTTTTGGCAGGCCGCCCTCGACGTGACCGGCGACAAGGCCTTCGGTCTGCACCTCGCCGAGCAGGTCGCCGCGGGCTCCCTCGACGTCATCGACTACCTCGCCCGTAGCAGTGCGACCCTTGGCGACGCCTTCGCGCGCGCCGCGCGCTACATGCGCCTCGTCGACGACGTCGCCGAGCTCGTCGCCCTCGACGACGCCGATGCACGCACGACGACCTTCGCGCCGCGCCTCGCCCACGGCCTGGCGATTCCCGAGGGCGTCATGGAGTGCGTCTTCGCCGCGACGCTCCGCACGGCCCGCGAAACGACGGCGACGCCCATCGTGCCGCGCGCCGTGAGCTTCACCCACGCTCCTCCCGACGACGCGCGCGAGCACAGGCGCATCTTCGGGATCGACGTGACGTTCCGCGCGCCCTCGAACGGACTCACCCTTTCCCACGACGATCTCGCGCGCCCGCTCGTGACGGCCGATCCGGCGCTGTCGGCGATTCTCGATCGTCACGCGCAGGAGCTCCTCGCGCGCCTCCCGAAGGTCACGCTCTTTCGCGACCGCGTGCGTGCGCTCCTCGCCGCCGAGCTTCGCGGAGGTGGCGGCGGCGGAGGCGGCGGAGGCGTCGAAACGATTGCCGCGCGGCTGCACATGAGCGCGCGCACCCTGCGGCGCAGGCTGGAGGACGAAGGGACGACCCCTCAGGCGCTCCTCGACGAGCTTCGCCATGAGCTCGCCGTGCGCTACGTCGACGAACAGAAGATGACCCTCGACGAAGTCGCCTTCGAAGTCGGTTTCGCCGACACGCGCGCCTTCCGACGCGCGTTCAAACGGTGGACCGGGCGCACGCCGCGCGGGTGAGCCGCGTGCCGAAAGCGTGGTGGACGAGACGGGGGTGGATCACCGATTCGTGACCCCTCGGCCATCGGATCGATTCGATCGCACCTTTGGATCCTCGCGATCCAACTCTGCAATGCCCACATCGTGGCCAATGCCGACGACTCCCGCTTTCCTCCACGGCGACGCTACGGCGACGCGACGAAAGGCCGGGCACATGGTTTGCTGATTGTGAACAATCCCGCGGTCGCGGGAAGGAGCCTCCCCCATGCGTCCCCGCCTTACCCTTTCGTCCTCGCGCTTTCTCGCCCCCGCACTCGTCGCCTTTGGCGTCTTCGCCTTCGCGTGCGGCGACTCCTCGACCCCCAGCGGCCCGTCCGCATTCGCGGGAACGACCGGGGGCAGCACAGCGGGGACCACAGCGGGCGGCACGGGGGGCGCGACCGGCGGCGGAAGCAACGGCACCCTCGGCGATATCGGCGACAGCGGGACGACGGCGACGGGCGACGGCGGCTGCGAGCCGAACTTGTCGGGCATCGTTCGTGACTTCAAGCGCGGCGATCAGGCGGGGGGTCATCCCGACTTCGAAACGTTTAACGGGGCTGGCGAAAAGGGGATTGTGCTCGAGCAACTCGGGAGTGATGGCAAACCCGTTTACAACGAAAGCGTCACGCACAAATTCACCACGACGAAAGCGAATTTCGACCAGTGGTACCGCGACACTGCCAACGTCAACATCGCGATCCCCTATCGAATCAACCCCGTGCAAGGCGCGAACGGCGTGTTCACGTTCGCGTCGTCGGCCTTCTTTCCCATCGACAACCAAGGGTTCGGCAACCAGGGGTTCGATCACAACTTCAGCTTCACCTACGAGCTCCACACGACATTTTCGTATACGGGCGGCGAGGTCTTCACCTTCACGGGCGACGATGATCTCTGGACGTTCGTGAATGGCCACTTGGCTCTCGACCTCGGCGGCCTCCACGAACCGCAAACGGGAACCATTAATCTCGACGCGATGGCCACCCAGCTCGGAATCGTCAAAGGGCAAAGCTACCCCCTCGAAGTCTTTCAGGCCGAGCGCCACTCCACGGGCTCGAACTTCCGCATCGACACGACCATCAAGTTCACGAACTGCTCGCCGATCATCAAGTAGACGCCTGCAAACGCCACGATTCGGCCAAATTTCCCACATGTGCTGGGCGGTCGCTGGATCTCCGACCAACCGGATTGGATCCGCGTCATCCCATGACGCGTGACGTCATTTGTTACTTGCGCCCCCCGATACCGCGCTCCATAGTCCTCTCACATCGCGAATACGGAATTTCCAAATTTCGTATTTGCGCGCTGCCGAACGGCGCAATCTCGCACTGCCCACTTCGAAAGAACGTCGGCGTTGCCGGGGCGTGCCGTACGCCGGGGGGGAGAAACCCGGAGGAGTCGTGGACCGTTCAAACGCCAGTATCGTAACGCTCCCGCCCGCCCCCGAGGCCGGCGGCATTCGAACCCTTACCGATTACCTGCTCGTGATGCGCGGACTCGCCCGCCCGCAGCGCATCGCCACCCCTGTCCGCCACCACCTTTGGGACGGACCTTTCGTGCTCACCGAGCCGATGCAGCGCGCGTGGCACGACCTCTTTGGCGCCGAGGCGCCGGCCCGTGAAATACCGTTTACGTACTACTCGCCCCTTGGTGTTCGCATGGGGCACGAGGCGCTTCGGCTTCTCGGGGTCAACTTCAAGAACATCCTCTACGTCTCGTGGTCGATGCGCGTCGGCGATGCCGCGCGGAGCGTTCCCGACCTCGGTGAGCCTTGCCGCGTGGTGACCGAAATCGAGTCGCTCACGCCCAAGCGGAACAACCGCGCCATCCTCACGCTCAAAGGGCGCCTCATCGACTCCGAAGGCCGCCCCCTTGTGACCGTTCGCGACAGCATGATGCTCAAAAACGTGGCTCAGCGCGATCTCGACGGGCTCGTTCGAGCAACGGGCGAAGCGCTTCCCACGGGGCCAAGCCGCCCGCTCCCCGAGCCCGCGCGCATCGACCCTTCGGCGTGCCGCACCGTCCCCCTCGCCTATCCCGACGACATCGGTCGCCGCTACGGCGAGCTCTCGGGGGATACCAATTTTCTTCACACGAATCCCTACTTGCTAAAGCTCTTTGGCTACGATCGCACCTTCGCCCACGGTATGTGCTCGGCCAACTTCGTCCTCAAGGCCCTCGCCGGCGACGAGGGGATGCGGCTTCGCG
Organism: Myxococcales bacterium; assembly: GCA_025354825.1. Classification (GTDB taxonomy): domain Bacteria; phylum Myxococcota_A; class Polyangia; order Polyangiales; family Polyangiaceae; genus JANXMC01. Next base: position 582 of record JANXMC010000771.1, on the reverse strand, counting down.
ATTTCGCCATCCGCTTCCGTAAGCCGGTATTTCTCGGTCAGACCGTGGAGCTCCGTGTAGGCGAAGGGCGCTTCGAGATTTGCGACGGCGACGACGAAGTGCTCGCACGCGGCGAGTTCTCGACCTTCGACGGCACCCGCGGGGGCTACCCGCGGCATTGAGACGTAGAGCGCGGTCTTCAGCTACGCTCGGGCCATGCAAGGCGATTTAGAGCCGAAGGAGCCCATTTTCGCGGGCTCCGGCGACGGCCTCGAGGGGACGACGCTCCTCGATCGCTACGTCCTGGAGTCGCAAGTCGCGAGCGGCGGAATGGCGACCATCCACCGCGCCCGCGACACGCGCCTCGAACGGATCGTGTGCGTGAAGCTTCTCCGCGTGCTCCTCCGCGGAGGGAGCGGGTCGAACGCCGACATCGTCTACAAACTAAGCTATCGGCAATTCCTTCAAGAGGCGCTCTCGCTCTCGAAGTTGCAACACCCTAATACGCTGCGCATCTACGACTTCGGCTATCTCGACGAGGCGCGGCCGTTTCAAATTTCGGAATACCTCGACGGTGGCAATCTCGAAGAGTTTCTCCGCGCC
>JANXMC010000028.1 GCA_025354825.1 Myxococcales bacterium | reverse complement strand
CGTCGATGGCGACGAACGGCGCCCTCCGCCGCTCGAGCGCGGCGAAAAGCGGTCGAAACCAGTCAGGATGCTCATAGTAGATGGCGATCGGCTTCACACCGTCTTCGTGCCACTACATAAGAGTAATGTCTATTTTAACGGACTGCGGTTGCGCGATTGTCGCATTCGGACAGCGCTCGTTGAGGTCGCCTGGAATGGAGCCTACGTCGCATCCGTTCCCGCCGCATTTTTACCTCAATCTCTCACGCTCACGCTCCCGCGCCGCCCACCAACCCCAATAGCCCCTCGAGCGGTATGGGAAGCCAATCGGGCCTGTTGTTCATCTCATAGCCAATTTCGTAAATGCACTTTTCGAGCAAATAGAAGTCGACCATGGCGTCGCGCGCCGCACCGGGAGGCGGCGCAATGGGGCTATCGCCGAGGGTCACGAAATACGCTTCGAGGTATCCGGCTTTCGCTACCTCGTACCAAGCGCGCGCGCGGGCGGCGGTCTCCTCGGTCACGCCTTCGCGTGCTCCGGGGACGAGGGCGCTCATGGCCGCGTAATGCAGCGAGCGGAGCATTCCGGCGACGTCGGCCAGCGGCGAGCGTTTCGCGCGACGCTCTTCGGCGGTGCGCGACGGCTCGCCTTCGAAGTCGATGATGGTCACGTCGTCGCCCGTCACCAGCACTTGCCCGAGGTGAAAGTCGCCGTGAATGCGCGTACGAACCACGTTCGTCGTCAGCGTCGCGAGGGCGCCGATGCGCGCCTCGAGAGCCCCCTCGAGGCTCGTCAGATCGAGAACCCGGCGGCGCGTCTCGGGCGCGAGGTCGCGCTCCCGCGAACGGAGGGCTGTGAGCACGCGGCCGAGCGCCGCCGTCACCGCCGCGACGAGCGGATGACGGTCGGCGGCGCCAAGGGGCTCGGGGGCGAAGGCCGGAACGTCGGAGCGCGACGCCAGCGCTCGGTGCATTTCCGCCGTGCGTTTTCCGAGCGTGCGCACGAGGGGGAGATATCCAACCAAGTCGCCGCGCGAATCCCCACTTGGATCGTCGAGATAGCGCGTGAGAGCCCCCTTCGTGAAGGCCCAGGCATCGCCGCTATTAGGGACGAAGCGCTGCAAAATGGCCAACGTCGACGGCGTGCCCGAGTGCGCGGCATAGGACAGCGACCCCGCCACGGCGGGCGTATTCGCATATCCCGCGACATCCGTGAGAAATCGACTCACCTCGAGATCGGCGCTCACCCCGTCGTCGAGCTTGCGAAGAAGCTTCAAAATGAACGTGGTGCCGTAGACGATGCTCGTGTTCGTCTGCTCGCCGCGAAGCACGCGCGGCGTCGCGGCCGCGGAACCTTCGCCGGGCGTGCGGGCGTACGCGTGCAACGTTGCGCCCTGCACCGACCCTCGCAGTGTGACGAGCGGCGTTGCATCGGCCACCCGCGCGAGCAGCGCCAGAAGGAACGAAGGGCGGGCCGTTGCATCGACGAGGATGCCCTGAACGCCGCGGGCCTGAAGCTCGAAGAGAACGCTCGAAGACGACCCGTCGCGAATGCGAAGAGCCTCGTCGCCGTGGGCGAAGGCCACGGGCAGGACGTAGAGCTCGGGTGTCTGCTCCGCCCCGTGATCGTCGTGCGTAACGGCCAAAAAAAGCAGGCGCGCGTCGTCGTCCTCGGCACCCTGGCCGCCCGAGAACGGAACGCGCGCGATATCGAAGAGGGCCACGGCCGCGATGGGGCGCGACTTGCCGCGAAACCACCGGAGCGTCGGAAGCGCTTCGGCGAGGCGTGCCTCGACGCGCGCGCGTTCGGCTTCGTTCTCGAAGATGCCCGCCCACGGGCCAGAGGTCACCACTTGGCTCATTCGAATTTGCTCCGTACCGAAGCCTTTCACGGTTGTCCGTCGCGATCGAGCGCGCGCGCCATTCGAAGCGCGTCGCCGGCGGCGGCGCCCGAGGCCGTGTTGTCGAAAATGCACCAGACCCTCGCGCCGCGCGCGGTCGCGTTACGAATCGCCTGGGCGAGAGAGGCGATGCGGTCGTCGCCATATTCGGAATAGTACGTGCGCGGTGAGCCGTGCAATCGCATGTAGACGAGCGTAGCCGCTCCGCCGGGCTCGGCCGCGGCGCCACCTGGCCGCGGTGGATCGGCCACGACGCGGGCGACGTCGGCGTCGCGCAAGAGCGCGTCGACGCGCCCCGTGAACCAGCTTGCATGGCGCGGCTCGCAGGCGACGGGCCCTCCGTGCAGCGCGCGGAGCGTTCGGAAGAAGCTCGAGGCGCGTCTACCGTCGAAGGCGAGGCTCGCCGGGAGCTGCACGAGCAAGGGGCCGAGCGTTTCGCCGAGGGGCGCCACGTCCTCCAGAAGCTCTTTGAGCCCGGGCCGCGCGCGCGCGAGCTCGCCTTCGTGGGTAATCGCTTGAGGGACTTTAACGGCAAATCGAAAATCGGGCCCGACGGTCTCACGCCATCGCGCGAAGGTCGATGCGCGATGGCGTTTGTAAAACGTCGTGTTGATCTCGGTCGCGTGGAGAGCCGACGCGTACCGCGCGAGCCCCGACCCTTCGCGTGCGAACGCTGCGGCGTGATCGCGTGGCACCGCCCAACCGGCCGTCCCGACGTAGGTTTGCGTCGTCACCGCGCCCTCTTTCGCACGGCCTCGACGCCGAGGAAAGAAGGTCGGCTCTCGAGTCTCGCGCCCCCGGCGAGGGCGACTGGGGCATCTCGCCGCAGTCGTCCGGTTGTGCCGCGACCTCTTCCACACCGCAATGCGCATTGTCGCGGTTGGAGCCTTTCATGCTTTCCTGACGAGGCATGACGAAGACGAGCGAGATTCTCGGCCCCGGATACAACGATGTCGTCGCGGCAGGGCTTCGCGCTCTCGGTGTCGAAAACTTCGTTCTCGTGATTCATGATCAGAGCTTTCCGAGCGAGCCCGACGAAGACACGGGGCGCGGTAGCCCGTATTCGCGAGGCGCGAAAAAGTTTCTCGAGATGGCGCGGGCGCTCGGCTTCAACGGCATTCAATTCGGCCCTCAAGGGCAGACGAGCCGCGTGAACCCCTCGCCCTACGACGGCACGCTCTTCTCGCGAAATGCCCTCTCGATTGCTCTCGCGCCCCTGACGGAAGACGGGCGTTGGGGCACCCTCGTCTCGCGGACGACCCTCGACGACATCGTCGCGTCGCG
>JANXMC010000765.1 GCA_025354825.1 Myxococcales bacterium | reverse complement strand
GGTGCAAGCGTGTGAAGTTCTCCGTCTACGTGAAGGAAGGGCGGGCATCGCTCAAGGCGACACCCGTAAAAGAGTAATCCGTGACCTCCGACTCGCGTTCCTCTGGTTGTTACGAGGCGCGGGGGAGATGGCAGCAAGCGCAGCGGAAGCTGCGCCAGCGTGGGGGCCGGCTTGCCGGCTTTCTCGTTTTCGCCACCCTCGCGCTTGGTGGTTTATGTGAGCCCGCAGCTCACGCAACGAACGTCCTCGAGTTCCCCGACAACGGGTCCGAGCAGATGGCGCGGGGTGGGGCGTGGGTGGCGCGCGCAAGCGACCCGCTCGCGACGTACTTCAATCCGGCAGGCCTCGCCGGGCAGGACACGCGCCTCACGGGGCAGTCGAACCTGACGTTCCGCCACGCGTGCATGACGCGCCTCAAGGCGACGAACGACACGACGCCCAGCGACGGCGTCGGCCCCGGCGGCTACTACCCCCAGGTCTGTGCGAAGGACACGCCCTTCCCCAACCCGCAGCTCGCGTTCGCCTATCGGTTGTCCGAGCGCGTTGGCCTCGGCATCGCGTTCCTTGGCCCCAGCGCCGCCGGCAGCGCGACGTGGCCCGAGTTCATCGGCACCGGCGCCAACGCGCTCGCAGCTCCTCAGCGCTACCTGCTCCTCAAAACCGACGCGCTTCTCGTCTATCCGACGATCGGCATCGGCGCCGAAATCGCCACGGGCCTTCGCGTCGGCGTCTCGTTCGCGTGGGGCTTCTCCACCATCAAGCTCGCGAACGCTGCCACCGCGCTCAACCAGGCGCTCTCCCCGCGCGACGGCGACATCAAAGCCGACATCACCGCGAAGGATCTCTTCATCCCGGTCGTGAACGTCAGCACGATCTACAGCCCGAGCCCCAACGTCGATATCGCCGGCTGGTTCCACGCGAGCGGCGCCATCGACGCATCGGCCGACGTCAAGACCTCGGTCAACTACTTCGATCCGCGCGTCGCCGCGGGCGATTCGAGCGCGGTGCGCATTGGCGACTCGCGCCTCGCCGACTGCGGCGACCCCAAGGGCAACTCCAAGTGTCCCGGCCCCAACGCGGGGCACATCACGGTGAACCAACCGATGGAAGCGAAGCTCGGTGTTCGCTTCCATACGGCATCGGGTCTCGCTCGTGCGGGCCACCGCGACCCGATGCGCGACGACCGTTTCGACGCCGAGATCGATCTCACGTGGGCGAACAACAGCGCTCTCGACGCCATCAAGGTTCGCTTCCCCGCCAACGCCGACGGCTCCGGCGTCATTCCCGCCGTCGGCACCGGAGGCACCGTCCCGCCGATTGCCGACGTGCCCCGCGGCTACAAAGACGTCTTCGGCGTACGTGTGGGCGGCGACTACAACGTCATCCCCGACAAGCTCACGCTTCGCGCCGGCGCGTTCCTCGAGACGAATGGCCAGGATCCTGCACTGCAGAACGTCGACTTCATGGGAGCGCGACGACTCGGTGTGTCCGGTGGCCTCAGCTACCGAATCCATCTCGGCGGTGCAGGTGGCGACGAGCCGACCCGCAACCTCACGCTGATGGCGGGTTTTGGGCACATCTTCGTCGCGGATCAGGCGCGCACGGACCCCAATGCGACAGGCCTCTCGGGGCTCGCAGGCTCTCCGTGTTACCCCTCCAACAACGACCCTGGTCCTACCTGTCCGAACGGCAATCAAAAGTTTCGGACGAACTGGCCGGTGAACCTCGGCACAATTACGAACTCCGTGAACGTCATCAACGTCGGTGCTTCGTACCGATTCTAAAGAGGACACCCCATGTCGAGCGACGCTACTCCGCGCAACGTGATCATCATCGGCTCCGGCCCCGCGGGCCACACGGCCGGCATCTACGCCGCGCGCGCCAACTTGAAGCCGTTGATGTTCGAAGGAATGACGCGGGGTGGAATCCCCGGTGGTCAGCTCATGATCACCAACGACGTCGAGAACTACCCGGGTTTCCCCGAGAAGGTCACCGGCCCGGACCTGATGAAGAACTTCCGGGATCAAGCGATCCACCAGGGGGTCGAGATTCAGACGGAGGACGTGAACAAGGTCGACTTCTCGAAGCGCCCGTTCCGCGTCTGGATTGGTGACGACAACGTCGAATACACCGCCCGCACGGTCATCATCGCCACCGGCGCGCAGGCAAAATGGCTCAACATCCCCAGCGAGCACGCGCTCAAGGGGAAGGGCGTTTCGGCCTGCGCGGTGTGCGACGGCGCCTTCTTCCGCAAGCAAGACGTGGCCGTCATCGGCGGCGGCGACACCTCGATGGAAGAGGCGATGTACCTCTCCGGCATCTGCAACAAGGTTTATCTCGTTCACCGCCGCCGCGAGTTTCGCGCGAGCAAGACCATGCAAGCCCGCGTCTTCAAAAACCCGAAGATTGAGATTTGTTACGACTCGGGCATCGACGAAATCCTCGATGTCTCCAAGGGCGAGGTCACGGGCGTTCGCTTGAAGGATGTGAACACCGGCGCGCTTCGCGAGATCGCCGTGACCGGCTTCTTCGTCGCCATCGGCCACACGCCCAACACGGATCTCTTCACGGGGCAGCTCGAGCTGCACGACAACGGCTACATCAAGACGAAGCCGGGCACCTCGCAGACGAACGTCCCCGGCGTTTTCGCAGCGGGGGACGTTCAAGACTTCGTCTATCGCCAAGCGGTGACGGCGGCAGGCAGCGGTTGCACCGCCGCCCTCGACGCCGAGCGCTGGATGGCTCTCAACGAAGAGCATTGAGAGCGTTCTAACCAGACGCGCACGCTGCGCTCGCTATTCGGGGTCTTCTACGAACACCCGGAGTCGCTCGAGCGCTTCGTCCCACTGTTCCGACACCGCATCGAGGTAGCGCTTCGCTTCGGCGAGGCGCTTCGGCTCCAGCTCCCAGACGCGCTCACGGCCAAGCCGAGTCGCTCGCACGAGCCCTGCGCCCTCGAGCACGTGAAGGTGCTTCGACACCGCCTGCCTCGACACGACGGTCCCCTCCGTGAGGACCGTGATCGACAGCGGACCGGTGCTCGACAGTCGTGCAAGCAGCGACAGCCGCGTCTCGTCGCCGAGGGCCATGAAAAGCCCCGCGAAGAGCGGCGCCGACGCTCTTTTTCTCGTCGGTCGCGCCGTCGATGCACGCGGCTTCGCCCGCGTGTCAGCTCGCGCCGTCGACATACTTCGTAATCGAGCCGACTTGCCAGTCCCAGCCGCCTTCGTTGCCGCGGAACGCCTGCTCGCGGCGGCCCGGCGGCAGCGCGTCGAAGCCTGTCTCGACGACCGTCACCTTGGTGCCCGACCCGTCGTCGGCCAGGGTGAACGTGACGGTCGTCGGCGGCTCGTTGGCTATGTCGTACGTCGGATCGGTTGATCCAGGATGCCAGAGCCACGACAGCTCACGCTCGGGGATGAACGTCTGGATGTCGATGACGAAATCCATGTGCTCGTAGCCGGCGTGCGTGACCTTCCCGGTCGCCTTCACGCCGGCGGCGAACTCGCGATCGAAATCGCGAGCACCGAACCAGCTCCCGAACGACGTGGCGTTCGACAGCGCCTGCCAGACCTTCGCGCGGGGGGCCCGCAGCGTGATGACTCTCTCGATTTTGTCCGTGATGGGTGACGTCATGAGCAACCTCCTGGTTGCATAATGCAGGCGGTCTCGCGAACGCGCAACCGAAACGTTGCGTTTTTCAGCCGAGGCGCGAAAGACGCGGCCCTTCCAACGCATTTGCCTCCCCGCCCCTTGAAAGTGGACCGGCCGATGAGCTCACGACTACGCTTGGCGCCGTGAGCGCGCGAATGCCGGAACCTTCGGAGTCGGGGACTGAGGCCGCCCCGCGCGAGGAGCAGCTCGCGCGTGTGCCGTTCTTCCAAGGGCTCACGCGTGAGGCGCTCGCGCTCATCGCGCAGGTGACGACCGAAGAGAGCCACGGCCTCGGCACGCGGATCTTTCAGTACGGCGATCCGGGCGACAAGGTGTTCATCCTGCTCGAAGGCAAAGTGCGCATCTCGCGCGAGGTCGCCGGCATGGGCGAAGAGGCACTCGCAGTGCTCGGCCCCGGCGAGGTGTTCGGCGAGATGTCGCTCCTCGACGAAGCGCCGCGCTCGGCCGACGCGCGCGTTCACGAACGGTGCCGCCTCCTCGTCATCGCGAAAGACGCCTTCGACGACCTCCTCTTTTTGCACAAAGACCTCGCGTACGAAGTGCTGTGGAACTCGGTCCGCATGCTGTCGGCGCGGCTCCGTGAGACGAACGAGAAGCTCACGTTCCTCACGGTGAGCGGCAAGTTCTAAACACGCGGGGCACGCCTTCTATGCGCTCACGTCACGTTCGCACTCGTGCGTCGCTCTCGCTCGCGCTCACGGCGTCGGTTGCCCTCGCGAGCGTCATCGCCGCCTGCGGACCGGCCGCGATCGCTCCGTCGACGCCTACGACGTCGCCCGCTCCATCGGGATCTCCTTCACCCGCGTCGACGGCCTCGTCCTCGACGACCGCAACGAGCGCGCCCTCGCCGACGCCCCCCGCGCACACGATCGCGAAGGCGCCGCCCGGGCCGATGAAAGACCCTGCCCCCACCGCCATGGCGGCGGATCTCCAGGCCATCGGCCTCGACCCGGCGAAGCTGCCGCTCCTGTCGAAGCTCGAAGGGGAGAAGCTCCGTCGCGTGATGAAGCTCTTCACGCGCGCCCTCGGCGTGAAATGCGGCGACTGCCACACCGAAGACTTCGCCGCGCCCACGCCGATGAAGAACATCTCCGAGCGAATGTGGGACGACTTCGCGAGGGGGCTCGCGATGGAAGGCGGCGCGCCGATCTTCTGCGACTCGTGCCACAACGGCCACGCCGAGTTTCTCGATCGCCACGACATGAAGGCGCTCGGCAAGTGGATGGACGTCGCCTACGTCGGCAAGCTCACGCGGCGCGACGGCAAAGAGCACGAGTGCTCGACCTGCCACGGCGATCCGTTCGAGGGCGAGATTCTCAAAGAGTGGGCGAAGGGCAAGGTCGCGCCCGCGCAGAAGACCGCGCCGGCCCACGCGCCGCGCTGAGTCGTGAGTGGTGAGCCCTGCCCTAAGCCCTGACGCCCAGCCACGCCCTGGGGAAAAGCGATGTCTCCAGCACTGCACGCTTGACGGCCAGAGCCAGAAACGCACCTGCGTGCGCGTCCGTATTTGACAGCGAAACGTTCGTTCAGTACGGTAGGGATTCCATGCAAGGGCTTACACAACGGCAGCAGATGGTCCTCGATTTCATCCGCCAGTCGATCACCGATCGTGGGTATCCCCCCACGCTTCGCGAGATCGGCGCCCGCATGGGGATCCGTTCGACCAACGGAGTAAACGACCACCTGCGCGCTTTGGAGCGTAAGGGGTACCTCACACGCGAAGACATGAAGTCGCGCGCGCTTCGCCCCACCGGGATGGGCACCGTGCCGCCCCCGGCCGACGTCGCAGGTCAGCTGAGCCTCCCCGCCGCGCACGACGACGACTTGGTCGAAGTTCAGATTCTCGGGCGCGTCGCGGCCGGTCTCCCGCTCTATGCCGAAGAGCACGTCGTCGACACCGTGAAGGTCGATCGCGGTCTGCTCCGCGGCGGTCGCGAAGTCTTCGGTCTCAAGGTCCAGGGCGACTCCATGATCGACGCCGGCATTCTGACCGGCGACTACATCTTCGTTCGCAAGCAGCTCACGGCCCAGCGCGGCGACATCGTTGTGGCACTCATCGGCGACGAAGCAACGGTCAAATATTACTACCCGGAGAAGGACTACGTCCGTTTCCAGCCCGCGAACAAAACGATGGCCCCCATCCTCGTTCGCGCATCGGACTTCCGCCCCACGATGCTTCTGGGTGTGGTCGTCGGCGTCTTCCGCAGGCTGTAAGCGCGCCCACCAGGCTGCTGCGGCCGCCTTGGCGTCGGTCGGGTTCGCTCAACGTAAAGAAGTACGTCTCGCTTGCCCTTCCTCGCCAATGCGTCCTCGCGACGGCTGGCGTCCGCGCTTATCAAGTGAGCGGCGAGCGACGTAGGTGCTTACTTCGTAAAGAATTGACCGCGGTTCTGTGAGGCTGATACCCATTCACAGCGTAATGCGAATGCGCGCGCACGACTTGGTCACGGGCCCGTTCACCCTTTTGGGCATGCGGTCTGCGCTGCTCACAGTCGCGGTTACGGCGATCGGGCTCGCATCCGTCGGGTGCGGTGGCGCCTACTACGGCATCACGGCCGGCGCGGCTTCGGCGAAGCTCGAAGAGGCCCGCCAGCTCGGCGCGGAAACGCGCGCGCCCTACGAGTATTACTACGCGAAGACGCACCTCGACGAGGCCGGCTTTGAGGCGAGCAGCGCGAGCTATTCCGACGCCGCCGACTACGCCGAGATCGCCGAGGAGTACGCGATTCGCGCCATCGAGCTTTCGAAGGCTTCGAAAGCCGGCGGTGCCGGCGACGCGAAGAAAGACGGCAAAGACGAGGCCGTGAAGGGCGCATCGTCGAGCGAAAAAGACGAGTCCGAGGGCAAGGGGAAATGAGATCCCGCTTCGGCGTCGTCGCGGCGCTCTCGTTCGTCGTCATCGTCAGCCAGGTAGGCGGTTGCACCTACGCCCCCGTGCTCCGCGGGAGGATCGACGGGCTGAAGTCCGTCGTCGCCACGGCCGAACGCAACGGCGCGAAGAACTGCGCGCCCCGCGAGCTCGCCCTCGCGCGCTCACACTTGCACTTCGCCAGCGTCGATCTCGATCAGGGCGAAATCTCCCACGCCGACGCGCAGCTCGTCATCGCCGAGCCGAACGCGCGCGCGGCCCTTGCCATGAGCCCGCCCGAGCGCTGCATGACCGACGGCGTCGTCGAGTCGAAGCCGGGCGATCGGGACGGCGATGGCAACCCCGACGCGAAAGACAAGTGCCCCGACGAGCCTGAGAACTACAACGAGTTCCAAGACGACGACGGCTGCCCCGACGATCCGGACACGGACAGCGATCGCATTCCCGACTCGGTCGACCACTGCATCCTCGAGCCGGAGGACGTCGACGGCTACCTCGACGACGACGGCTGCCCCGACCCGGACAACGACGCCGACGGCATCCCCGACGTTGCCGACAAGTGCCCGTCGCAGCCCGAGGATCTCGACGGCTTCGAAGACACCGACGGCTGCCCCGATCCAGACAACGACGGCGACACGGTGGCAGACGTCGACGACTTCTGCCCGAACGCGGCCGGCCTCCCCGGCGGCGACAGGCCCGGCTGCCCGAAGAAGGACTCGCCCGTCATCGTCACGGCGAAAGAGATCCGGATCACGCAGCAGATCCAGTTCGAGTTCAACAAGGCCGTGATCAAGAAGCAAAGCTTCATGATCCTCGACGCCGTGCGCGACGTTCTCCGCGCG
>JANXMC010000753.1 GCA_025354825.1 Myxococcales bacterium | reverse complement strand
CGAGATGCCGACTTTGCCCGTGAACTTCTGCACGAGATCCACGGTCGCGGAGCCGTCCTCGCGCACCGTCGCGCGACCTTCGAAGGACACGCCGTCGGCCGCGCCGAGGTTGTCCGTCGTGTCGCGGGGGATGCCGGGGATCAACCGAATCGCCTGCTGCCCGCGCAGCTCGGCGGGGACGTAGCCGTAGGGCGCGAACTTGTCGCGCACCGTGAGCCAGCGGAGGCCACGCTCGGTCTCGACGCGCAGGACGACGCTGTCCCAGTTCTCCACCTCGCTCATTTTGCCGAGGGGCGGCATCGCGAGGCGGTTCTTCACGAGGGCCGACTCGATGGGGATGTTGAGCTGCCGCATCAAGTGCTCGAAGGCGGCTTCTCGTGATCCCGCACGCCCCATGATCACGCGGCGACCGTCGGGCTCTTTGCCGTCTTCGACGGTGTCGAGCACCCAGCGGTATGCCTTCTGCGCGCGCTCGTCCTTGTGGCTCTCGGGAATGCCTTTGACGATCTCGAGGGCCTTCGCATGAAGCCGCGGATCGAGCGGCGTCTCGTCGATGAGCGCATCGACCACGCGCTCGAGCAGCTCGTCCAAGTTCACGCCCCAGCCGATGCGCACGCTCGGGAGGAACTCTTGCGGCCGCGGCGCGTCGGGCTCTTCGGGCGCCGGCGGGCTTAGGTCCATTCGCCATTTGCGTTCGACGAACGTCGAGCCGACGTCTTTCACGACGGGCGGCGGCACCTTGCCGTTGGTCTCGATGTCGAGCGGGCGATCCTTCGGCGTGACGGCGATGAACTCGCTTCGCCAGTACCCCTTGTCGGCCTCGCGGAAGAACCAGTGCGGGCCGCGATAGCGTTTCCCCTTTTGACCGTCGCCGGCCTGCGGCGTGATGTGCTCGATCTCGAGGTAATCGCCCACCTCGAGGTGCGGCATCGTGAGCGTCTGCTTGCCCGACACGAACTCGGGCTCGGCGGTCGCGCCGTTGGGCTTGATCACGCGAAGCCGCAAAATCAGCCCCGACGGAGGCTGCTGCTCCGCCTCTTTGCCAACGGCTTCTTGCGACTGAATCTTCAGCACCTCGTGCTCGAGCATCTCGCTCGATCCGTCCGGGTGCACCCACACAGCCGAGTAGTCGAGGACGCGCGCGGCGATGCCGTCCATGTGCTTGCCGCTCTTCTCCCAGCCTTCGAACTCGCGAATGATCTTGCGGCCGTCCACGCGATACGGCTCGAGGTTCGTCGCCCCTTCGAGCAGATCCAAGGCCTCACGGAAGTCGGTCGTCTTGCCGCCGACTTGAAGCGCGTCGGCGAGCGCCTTGCGAAGCGCCGTCGTGTCGCCCTTCGCGTAGGCTTGATCGGCGAGCTGAAAGCGCGCGTTCGAGTCTTCCGGATTTTTCGCGAGGGCCTTCGTGAGCTGCGCCGCCGCGGCGCTCGGATCGCCCGAGCGCGCGAGAACGTCGGCGATGCGCCCCGCGATCTCTTTGCGATCGGGCCGCCGCTTTTCGATCATCCGCAGCTGCTTCACCGCCTCGGCCCAGTCGTGCCGCGAGATGGCGCGCCCGAGGTCGACCTCGGCGTCGGGATCGAGCTTTTTAATGCGTACTCCGATGGCGTCGGCCTCCGCGAGGGAGCCGTCTTCCTCGAGGGCCTCGAGGTACATTCGGAGCGGCGCGACGGCGTCGGGGAAGCGCGCGGCGAGATCGGCGAGGGCTTGCAGGCGCTCCGCCCTCCATCCGAGCTTCGCGTAGACGCCGGCGAGCTGCTCGAGCACTTCGGGCGTGTTGGGGAACTCTTCGGCGAGCTTGCGGAGCGGCTCGACGGCCTCGATGGGTCCGCGCTGCTCGGCGTCGTCGATGACGAGCCACACGCGCGAGAACCACAGGCGGGCGTCCTTCGCAACGGCGCGGGTGCGGAGGTCTTTCTCGTTGCGGTGGCGGACCTCGTCGGGGAGCGCCGGGTCGGACCGCACGGCGATCGCGGCCGCTTCGAGGGCGTGGGCCGCGGCGTCGTCCTTCGTGGTTTTCGTGTCCTTCGCGTCCTTCGCGTCCTTCGCGTTCTTCGACGACGCGGGCGGCGCGTCGTTCGAGACGAGCGGATCGATGAGCACGCTTGCGACGTCGTCGAGCCCTTCGGCGTGGGCAACCGCGGACGCCAACATGGCCTCGAGGTTCGTCGTCGTCGTGGGCTTCCCCTCGCGGCGCGCGCGGACGATGGCCTCGATGGGGTTCGGATCGGGCAGGATTTGCGGCGCCGTGAGCGTGTACGCGCGCGACGCGTCGCCGTCGGTCTCGAGCCCCGCGGGCGTTCCGTCGAGGTTCAAAATGCGCAGGCTCGCGCCGTCGGCCAAGACGCGCGCGAGAATGCGGTGGCGCCCCGGCCCGAGGCGCACCGAGCCGCCGAACCGCTGCCACGCGCCCCACTCACGCAGATCGCGCTCGATGAGCGGCACGTCGTCGACCCACACTTTCACGGCGCCTTGCACCGCCACGATGACGTCGCGGTCGCCCTTCGTCGTGGCGAAGGTCTCGGCGTAGAACACGCCGTCGCCCGTCTTCTTCTGCACGCTCGCGAGGCACCGGGGCTGCTCGACTTTCAGCACCATCGGCGGCGTGCCGCGCGATCCGTGGGCGGGCCACGATGCGGGCCACGGCCCCGGTTTTTCCGCCGGGAAGGAGCGCCGGCGATCGGCCGCCATCCCGTGGCCGAAGGGCCCCGCGATGCGCACGCCTTTGGCGCACCCCATTCGCGCGACGACCTCCTTGTCGTACGCCTCGCCCACGGCCTCGGCCTTGTCGTAGACCTCGGCGGCGCGCCACTCTTCAAGCTCGGCGACGGCGCGCCAGCCGAGATTTGCGGGTCTTGCGAGAATTGCGTCGATCGTCGCGCGGTGGCGCGCGAAGAGCTCCGTCACGGTCGTGCGGAGCGTGAGCACGTGGCGTGTCGCGAACCAGCCGATGAGCGGCGACAGCGGATCGCGCGAGGTGCTCGCGGCTTTGAGGGTCGCGACGAAGAAGTCGGCCGCGGCCTTCGGCTCGCCGTGATCTTCGTCGTACACGCCGCGCGCGAGGTTCTCGTAGACGCCCGGGCGCGCCCCATTTCCGAGGTAGCCGCGCGCTTCCTTCGCGTTCGCCGCGTTGCCGCCCGGGTCGAACATTTCGGCGAGGGCCCATCGCCCGAGGAGATCGCCGTCGAGGCTTTTCGCGCTCGCTTTTCCGGCAGATCGTAAATCGTTGAGCGGCGACTTCGCCGAGGCGGGCGACGCTATCGACGGACCGCAGGCAACAGGTGCGAGGCCGAGCGCGAGAGGCGCTGCGAGCGTGAGGGACGTGGCGAAGAGACGAACAAGTATCGAACGCATCACATACTCCTGAAGGGGGCGTCGAGCCTGAGCCTGAGTCTTTAGACCGGCTCGCCGTGGCGCCCGGCGCCGGACGCGAACCTGGCCGCGCCGGCCAATGTCTCTCCGCTGGCGATGGTCGCGAGACCAAGCTCCATCTCGCGCGCGAGCGCTTCGTCGCGAGGGCGCCCGAGCGACTCGTACGCGCTCCGCCGATCGTTGCGGAGGCACGTTTGAGGGTGCGCGGCGATGGACGCCGCGAGCTCCTCGGCGGCGCGTCGCGACGTGCCGTCGGGCACGACGCGGTTGGCGAGCCCCATGCGCTCGGCCTCGGCCGCGCCCACCGCGCGGCCCGTTAAAATAAGGTCGAGCGCGCGCGACAGGCCGATGAGCGCGGGCAAGCGCACGCTGCCGCCGTCGATGAGCGGCACCCCCCAACGCCTGCAAAATACACCGAACGTCGCGCTCTCTTCAACGACGCGGAGGTCGCACCAAAGGGCCAGCTCGAAGCCGCCCGCGACGGCGAAGCCGCTCACCGCCGCGACGACGGGCTTCGACAGCAGCATGCGCGACGGCCCCATGGGACCATCGCCGTCGGTCTCGATGCGGTTGCCGCGCCCCGTCGCGATCGCCCGTAGGTCGGCCCCGGCGCAGAAGGTGCCGCCCTCGCCCCACAGCACCGCGGCGCGGATGGCAGCGTCGCGCTCGATCGCGCGAAACGCATCGGCGAGGGCCGCGGCCGTCTCGCCGTCGACCGCGTTTCGAACTTCGGGCCGCGCGAGAATTACGGTCGCGACGCCGACGGCGTCGATGCGCTCGACGCGGACGCTCGTCTCCTTCGTCACTTCGCCACCACCACGCGCTGTCCGAGGGCGCGGTCGACCTTCTCGCACCACGTTTTGAACGCGGCGTACTCGCTCGCAAGAATGCGCGTCTTCGTCATTTGAATCGTCGTCTTCGCGCGAATGACGTTGGCACTCTGCTCGACTTCGACCTTGAACGTTCCGAACGGGCTCGTCCCTTCCGACGCCACCGGCACGGCGACGGCGTGCATGCTGGCGGGGTAGCGAACGCTCCATTCGTTTTCGGTCGTCGTCTGCGCGGGGAGCTTGATGTCGAGCTTGCGCTGCGAGAGCGGCGCGAACTCGCGAACCATGTGCTCGCTCGGCCCGGCCGGGATACTCATCGAGTCGCCGTCGCGGCGCCCGAGCTGCGGCACTTTCCCCTTCGCGCGGAGCGACACCTTCTGTTCGATGTCGTCCAGGTCGTTCGCGTCGACGCTCGCCACCTCGAGCCCCGTGAACTCCGCCGCGAGGTCCTCGCCGATGCGCGCTTTGCGCTGGGTCGCCGCGTGGTAGCGCTGCCGCCAACCGCTCGCCGACACGCCCGTGACGTCACCCTTCCATTCGATTTGCGCCGAGCCGTCGGCGGCAACCACCGCGTCGACCTTGCGCGACGTCACAGACTCGCTCGCCGGCGGATCGGGCATGTGAACGAGCTTGGGGTTCCCCTCGTTGATCTGAATCGCGAGGGAGCCGCGGTCCATCCCGGGAAACTCGTTCGAGCCGGTAAATTCGGCCGTTCCATCGAGGTACAGATCGAGCGACGGCACGTACGCAATCGCGTGATCGAAGGGCGCCAAGCTCGCAGGCTCGGTCTCGAACTGGCCGCGCATCCCGGTGCGAACGATGACGATCGTCGCGGGGATGTTGAGCTCTTTCAGCATGACGACGATGAGCGTCGCCTTGTCTTTGCAGTCGCCGAAGCCGCGCGCGAAAATCTGCGCGCACCGGTACGGCTTGAAACCGTGAATGCCAAATTCGAGCGCGACGTAACGGGTTTTTTGAACGACGTAGTTGTAGACGGCCTTCACCTTGGCCTTGTCGTCCTTCAGCCCCTTGGTGATCTCGGCGACGCGGCGTTTCACCTCGTCGTCCGGAATGAACTGGTCTTTGACGAGGCCCCAGTACCATTGGGCCATCGTGTTCCAGTCTTTATAGGTGGAGACGTGCACGTGGCCCAGGAGCTCGCCGTAGGGCGCTTGGTGCGCCTCGGGCTCGATGGCGGGGACGTTCTCGGCGACGAACTTGTAAACGCGTGAGGCGTCGGTCTCTTCGACCTTCGACACGAGGCCGGGGACGTTCGGTTTGTTGAAGTAGAACGTGCGGCTCTTCGGCGTGATGAGCACGTACTCGGCGTGGGCGATGGTCTCGCTCGACTGCATGTACGTGACCTCGCCGAAGTAGTCGGCGAAGGCATTTCGCTGAGCGACGTCCTCGACGCGGTACTGAAGCTCGACGACATCGCCCGCGTTCAAACGGGGAAAGTGCACGTAATACGCGCGCTGCGACGTGTACATGCTGATGCCCGGGTTGTCGGCATTGCCCTCACCCGTTTCGACGGCCTCGTCGACCTTGCCGCTCGCGCGATAGACGCGCGCGCCGCGCAGCTGGACGGCCTCGCTGTCCGCTTCGAAACCGAACGAATACTCGCGCGCTTCGGCCGCCGCCGAATCGGTCAGCGGTTGAAAGACGACCTGATGAAACCGGCTCGCGAGGCCGTTGGGAAAGACCGTGGTGACCTGCAAATCGACGAGCTGGCGACGCGAGGCGCCCTTCGCGGGCGTGTCGCGGAGCTTGAGAAACTCGGTCGACGGGCGCGCGTAGACTTCGTCCGAGCGCGGCTTCGTAGGCTCGGTGTGGGCCAAGTACTCGCGGACTTCTTTGTCCTGCGGCTTCAGCTCGAGGACTTTTCGAAGCAGCGAGAGCTGCTCCGACGTGTTGCCGCTGAGCGCGTACGTATCCGCGAGCTGGCGCATCGCTTCGGTGTCTTCGGGCGCGAGATCGAGCGCCTTTCGGTACATCGCAATCGCCCGCGGCTTCCCCCCGAGGGACGTATACGTGTGGGCCGCGAGAACGAACGCCGTGGCCGAATCGGGGTTCGACGCGATGAAGCGGTCGGTCCAGCGAATGGCCGCCTCGGAGTTGCGATGGGCGACGGCGAAGTCGATCCGCGCGCGCACGAACGACGGATCGTCGAAGCGCAGTTGCGAATAGCGCTCGGCCATTTCGTCGGCCTCGGTCGCGCGGCTCTCGCCTCGCAACGCGCTCGCCATCGTCCGAACGAGAGCGACGCTTCGCGGCCGTCGCGCGAGGGCGCTTTCGAGGTACGTGAGCGCCGTTTCACGAAGGCCCGCCTCGGCGTAAAGCTCTACGCGCGCGAGCAGTGCGACGGTGTTGTCCGGGTCGAGGGCGAGGGCTTTGTCGTAAAACGGAACAGCGTCGCGCCAGTTCGATCCGCTCCGCGCGTGGGCGGCCCGCGCGAGGATCACGGCCATCTGGTCGTCGGCCGACGTCGCCTTGTCCTTCGCCCGAACCTCGGCGCGTTCGATCCAGCTCGCCCGCTGGTTGCGATCTTCCGCGAGCTCGCCCGCCAGAAGCAGCCGCGGAATCGTCGGCGAAAGCTCCGCGGCCTTCCGCGCGAGCTCGCGCGCGTGGTGCTCGGCGTCGTCGTCCGATTGGGTAATCACGAGATACCGCGCGTAGGCCTCGAGCATCGCCGGGTCGTCGCCCCGCGCGAGCCGCTCGAACGCTTGCAACGGCCCTTCGACGCGCCCCGCTTTCGGGGGCGCATACGGGTCGGCCTTTGGTGCCGGGAGGGCTTTCCCACCCGTCGCCGTGCCCGAGAGAGCCCGCGTGCGCGGCGTGCCGGGGCCCATCTTCGGGCTTATCAAGTCGGCGCCGTGGGCCGGGTCGGCGTCGACCTCGATGCGTTCGTCGGGCGCGCCGTCGGGGCCAGCCAACCGAAGGGAAACCATAGGTGCCGTGTCGTCGCCGCACACCTTGACCATCAGACGGTTCCATCCGTCTTTCAGCGTCACTTCGGCGGCCATACGATCGGCGTCGAGCTCGCGGTACTTCTCGTCGCGCAGAACCTCTTTGTCGTTCCAGAACACGCGCATCGCACCCGCGCTGCCGGCCCAAATCGAGATTGGCCGCGGCGCGCGCGCGCCGTTCGCGCTCCCTTTGGGCCCCGCGGTGTCGCGCACGTAGGTCGTCGCGAAGCCGCAGATGTTCTCCATCGGCCGCATGAAGACGCTCAAATCGAACCAGCCGTAGGGCGACACGTTGGGCGCGCCGCGCCACTTCACCGGCCGCTCTTTGCCGTCGTACGAGCGCCCCACGTTCATGGGCTCGCGAAGCTCCTCTTCCGGGCCGAAGGTGCGCATCAACCCTGATTTTCCCTCGTTGTCGAAGGGGCCGACGATCATCCAACGACCGATGTAGCCGAGCTTCGCGATGCGCATTTGCGCGCCGTCGAGATCGCCACGGCGTCGCAAGCCGTAGGCCTCGAGGAGCGACGCGTAGGCGCGCACGGGAGCCGATACGCGCGTGTCGTTCGCGACTTCCGACAGCACCTCGGAGACCTCACTCGGGTCGCCCTGATCCCAATCTTGCCAAATGCGACGGAGCGCCGCGTAGGCGAGCGGGCCGTGGGCGCTGTCGACCTCGGCGTGAAAGCGTGACAGGCGCGTGAACCGCGAGCCGATGTCGGCGCGGGCATCCGTTGAGAGCGCCGCGCCGAGCGCGATGGCGGCGAGGCCTACGTACTGCGGTGCCGCGCCGAGCGCCGAGGCTTTGCGAGAAGGGCGACGAAGGGGGGAAAGCTTCACGGGCGAGGAATCCTGTCGGAGGAAAGCGAGCCGCTTTTGACTGCGGCCGCAGCATAGCCCGAGGGGGCCAAACCCGCGGTAATTGACACCACCGCCAGCCCCCCTAATAACTCGCGTCCGATGCTTCGCGGACTTATCCGGACGATTCGTCCGCACCAGTGGGTGAAGAACCTTTTCGTCTTCGCGCCGATGTTCTTCGCCAAGGACGTCATCTCCTCCACACCGGGCGGCGATCCGGCACTAAACCTCGCGATTACGGGGCGCGCAGCGGCCGCCACGTTCGTCTTCTGCCTGCTCGCGGGGGCCGTCTACACGATCAACGATCTCGTCGACGTCGAAGCCGACCGCGTTCATCCGGTCAAGCGCGAGCGCCCCATTGCCAACGGCGAAGTAGCCGAGAGCGTCGCGCGAATGTTCGCGCTCGCGTTGGTGCTGGTCTCCCTAGCGCTCGCCTACGCAATCGACTGGCGCTTCGCCGCCGTGGCCGTCGTCTACTTCGTGGAGAACATCCTCTACAGCTTCAAGTTGAAGAAGGTCGCGTTCGTCGACGTGAGCCTCATCGCCCTCGGCTTCGTCTTGCGCGTGCTCGCCGGCGGCTTCGCGACGAACACCAAGGTCAGCGGCTACATGTTGAGCTGCACGGCGCTTCTGGCGCTGTTTTTAGG
>JANXMC010000709.1 GCA_025354825.1 Myxococcales bacterium | reverse complement strand
AAGGCTCCTGACGCAGACGCCACGCAAGAGGTGGCGAGAGACGTCGGATGGTGAGCTGGCGGGCAGAACCATGGACCATGACGCGCCGGTTTCGCAATGAAACTTACGCAGAGACGCCGCTTAGAAAGTTCCAATAGTGGCCCGTAGACATGGGCCTCTGCCGTTTGCACCTTCCCCTATCGAGTCAAGCTCAACGCGCTTCTTGCCATTGGGCGTTGGGCATATCCGACTACATACTTCGGTCAGCTCGACATATCCACGGAACGTATCGGGATGCTCGTCGTAGTTCCTCACCCAAAGGTGCCCGCGCGTGTAGGGTGGCGCGATGCCGCCCGAGCCTATGGTTACGTCGAAAGCGTGCATTCCCGTCCGCGCAGACGGAACGCTTCGACTGGCCGTCGTCGCCGATACGCATTCGGCTCCCCACGCGGCGGGAATGGCACGCCTCGCGGCCCTCGCGCCTGACGGGGTCGTCCATGCGGGCGATATCGGCGATCTCCGCGTGCTCGATGCGCTCGCGAAGGTCGCGCCGCTTTACGCCGTGCGCGGCAACATCGATGTCCGCGTCCCCGAGCTCGCCGACGTTCTCACGCTCGATGTGGTTTCGGGAGATGCGTTGCTCCTCCGAATTCTACTTACACATATCGCCGTGAACGGCCCGCGCCTGCGCGCCGATGCGACGCGCCTCGCACGCGCCCACGACGCGTCCCTCGTGATCTGTGGCCACTCCCACGTGCCACTCATCGCGCGCGACGGCGGCATCGCCATCTTCAATCCAGGGTCGCTTGGCCCGAGACGCTTTCAGCTGCCGATCGTATTTGGTATTCTCGAAATCACGAATTCCGAAGTGCGATTGGCCCATATCGATTGCGAGACGGGCCTCCCATGGACTCCCCGGGCAAGGCCAGCCGCACCGCCCATTTCCCGACGACCCAACGCTCGCCGGAGTTAGTTCCGCACGGAACGAACGGCGTTTTCGAAATTGAGTGCCGTTAGTAGCTCGGGCGACGGTTCCGCGTGGAACCGTCCCCGCGAGGGCAGGGGTCGCGGTCGGAGCGCCGCGCCCCGAAGGCGAGCCCAAGCACGGGAGGCCAGACTGCTTTCACGGTGTGCGAAGGAACGCGAGAGCCTCGCCTTCGTCCACGAAGACGGCCACGGTCTTCGAGAGGTGCGTCGCCTCGAGCCTGCGAATTTGCAGCGCACCGGCGGCCGTTTTCACCAGAATCGCTCGCTTCGCGAAACGCCCCCAAGAGAGCTTTCGATATTGGTCAATGATGTCTTCGAACGCCTGATCGTTGCGAGCCGGTCCGTCGCGGAGATCCATCAAAATGCGATAATCGCGCGCGGCGTCGAGCCTATCGAGGGCGGCAGGCATCGAGCCGAACGACGTATGAATTTCGTCGAGGCTCGAGAACGGCGCAGGGCGCCTCGCATAGAGAGTCTACTTCGCCGCGCGACACCGAGTCACTTCACTTCACTTCACATCGATCGCTTGCGCTTACCCGGTGGTCTCGCCTTCAGCGGTGTAAGACTTCGGAGGGGCTTGCGTCTGCAGGGGTGAAGCACGACGCATGGGCAGGAGGCTTCGTCAGGAGACAGCATGGGAACGATCAAGATTCAGGGAATGACGTGCATCCACTGCGTGCGCGCCGTCACCCGCGCGCTCTCAGCAGTGCCGGGCGTCGAGCGCGTGGTCGCGGTCGATCTCGCGCTTGGTGAGGCACGGATCGAGGGGGCGCCAAACGTCGAAGCTGCGCTCGCCGCCCTGCGAAACGAGGGGTACGAGGCGTCGTGGCGGCCGTGACCACGACGTCCGACGCGACGAGGCGCGAGCAGGCGACTGCCCCCGCCACCGTCGTCGGTCACGTGGCCATCGTTGGGATGACCTGCGCGAGCTGCGTGGGGCGCATCGAGCGGCGCCTACGGATCGAGCCCGGCGTCGTGTCGGCCGTGGTGAATCTCGCGACGGAGCGCGCCTCCAATCCAGTACGCGCCGACCCTCACGAGCATGGCCGCGCTTCGGGCAGCGGTCGTCGATGCGAGCTACGAAGCGCCCGACAACGCCGCCACCGACGCGAGCGCCACGAACGCAGCCAACGCAGCCAACGCAACCAACGCAACCGACGCAACCAGCCGATGCTCGCGGCTCTCGCCATGAGCACAAGCAGCCTGTTCGTCGTCGGCAACAGCCTCCGCCTTCGGAGGTTTTCGCGCCTACCTATCCACACGCCGCCCGGCGGCCGAGCCCTCTCTCGCCATGCGTGACCACGAGCAGCTTTCGAGCGATGCCCTTGCGACGATTCTCGCGAATCGCACGGTGTTCCTCTCGTTTCTCACGGCTCGCGTCGGCTCGGCCGACAGGGCCGCCGAGATTCTTCAAGATGCCCTCGTACGGGGCGTCGAAAAGGGTGGGCAGCTCCGTGACGACGAGTCGGCGGTGGCGTGGTTCTACCGTCTTCTCCGCAATGCGATTGTCGACGATCGCCGGCGTCGCGGCGCCGCCGAACGCGCGCTCGAGCGGTTCGCCGCCGAGATCGAAGTGGAGGGCGTGGGCGACGAGCGCGACGAGCTCCACGGCGCCGTCTGCGCGTGCATCGGCGGGCTTCTCACAACGTTGCGCCCCGACTATGCCGACGCGATCCGCGCGGTCGATCTCGAAGGCACGGTCGTGCGCGATTTCGCCGAAGCCAACGGCATCACGCCGAACAACGCCTCGGTTCGCCTGCATCGCGCCCGGCAAGCGCTCGAGCAGCGCGTCCGCGTCACCTGCGGCGCGTGCGCCGTTCACGGCTGCGTCGACTGCACGTGCCGCGAACCTACGCGCTCGCTGACCTAGATCTCCGCGCGCGTGGTAGGCACGAGGTCGTGCCCCAAGACCCCTACCGCCTCTCGGCGGCGCGCGAGGAGCCGCCCCCGTCGTCCCGCAACCCCATGGACGAGATCGGGCCGCACCGGTCGACCCACAAGCCTCGTCACAAACTTTGGGTTCTTGCTCCGGCGTTCGCAACGATGGTTGGTATCTTTCTCCTCGGTGCCATCATGGCGGCGATGGTGAGTCTGAAGCTCGTGGCCATCATTGCTCCGTTCGCCATCGCTATCTTCGTGATGGTAGGTTGGACGCCCTTTCGCGATCGAAACAGCTGGGTCGAGCTGCATCGCAACGGCATCGTGTTGGGGGTCGGCAAGGTCACGACCGCTCTCCCCTTCGATGAGATCGATGAGGTCTGGCTCAAGCTCCACACGGTGGAGAGCATGGTGGGCGACGCGGTTCTCATTCGCGAGATGTGGCTCGTCGATATCGCCGGCCGGAGGCATCGTGTTCCGTGTTCGCTCGAGCGAAGCCCCGACGTCACGACGTGGATTCTGCGGCACTGTTCGGAGCCGCTTCTCGCGGAAGCGGCGAGCGCGCTCCGCGAGGGGCGGAAGCTGACGTTCGGCAACGTTGTGATCGATCGCGATGGCCTGCAACACGGGCGCTTTCACGCGCGGTTCGACGAGCTGTCGCTCGTGCGCCTTTTGCCGGGGCGAATCGCATTTTTCCGTGGGCAGAAAGTCTTCCCACGCCACACGATTCACCTGGAAGACGTGCCCCACCCCATCGTCTTCGCGAAGCTCGTCATGTCGCTCGCGAAGACCCTCGATGGCGCGCCGCCTACCAAAAAGCTCGCGCCTTGAGCGGGAGATTCAGGAGCGTTGCGTAGTCCCAATCGTCTCCGGAGCGTATCGAGCTTTCGAAAATCGCCTGTGCCTTCGGCTTCGATGGCTCTCCCCTCAGACCAAATCGCAGTCCCATCGACCACGATGGAATCACGCGGTGGCTGGCGTCACCCCCCCCCCGTGAATGCCGATGAGGGGAGCTTGGACCTAGGCGAATATCCGGGGAATCGCATAGAATGAAAACCCATGAGCCTCACATACCTCACAGGTGACGCCACGGCGCCGCACGGCACCGGGGCGCGAATCATTGCCCACGTGTGCAACGACATCGGCGCCTGGGGCGCGGGGTTCGTTCTTGCGGTTTCGCGCCGTTGGTCGCTCCCGGAAGAGGACTTTCGCCGTTGGTATCGCGAGGGTCAGGGGTTTTCGCTCGGCGCGGTCCGTATCGTTCCCGTCGAGCCCTCGCTCTACGTGGCGAATATGATTGGTCAGAACGGCATTCGCCGCGCCGGTGGTCTTCCCCCCATTCGTTACGACGCTCTCGAAACGTGCCTCCTCGCCCTCGCCGAGCGAGCGGTGGAGCTTTCGGCGTCGGTCCACATGCCACGTATCGGATGCGGCCTGGCCGGTGGCAAATGGGAGAAAGTCGAACCGTTGATCGTGGCGGCCCTCGTCGCAAAGAACGTCGATGTGACCGTGTACGATCTTCCGGTCTGAACGTGCTGTTCATGCCGCGGGGTCGACGATGTCGTCGGCAAGCGGCATCACGTGAGCGCCGCGCCCACGAGCTTCATCCCAAGCTCACGGCGGATGGGGTCGAGATCGAGAAACGCGGGTACGTCTCCGCCCGGCGTGCCGGCGAGCTCTTGCCCCTCGAGCCACGTTTCGACCTTGCGGCGTCCGTCGTCGCTTTTCACGAGCTCGCGCGGGCAGCCTCCCAAAAATGGAATGGTCCTGTCGAGCACACCACGCACGCCCTCGACGACCGACTCTTGAAAGGCTCTCACACCTTCGGCCTCCACGACCGACGTTCCCACCACGACGCGCTGCGTTTCGGGGGTCTCTTCGGCGACGACGTTTGGGGACCCTTCCCAAGGGCGCATCACGGTCAAATTCATCGGGGCGAGGCGCGCACCTACCAGCGATTCGATGCGCACGAGAAGGCGCTTGAAGCGATCGGCCGAGTTCGCGGAAATGAGAAATGTGTCGTCTTCCTCGGCGTCGATCGACGCAATGCGCTCGTCTTTGATGACCTTTAGTTTGGGATCTCCCATCCATCCGAATCCGTTGTGGTCCACGAAGTCGTCTGCGGACTCGAGCGCCGTCATGAGCGCGAGGGCTTGCTTTCGGGTCGGCCGCAGCTCGGCCTCGTGAAGCTCGAAGCGCTCGCCGTCCGAGCTGACCATGTACACGGGCCGCCGCGCGCTGATCTGCGCCTCTGTCGGCGCCGAGATGCGCTGCAGAAGGCCGCTTGCGAGCCCCGCGAATCGCACGAGCCCCGCATTTGGCGCGGCGCCGTCGACACGTTCGGAGATGCCCATCTCGGCGAGCAACGCGTTGATCTGCGGAACGAGATCCGACGGCGCGAGGTTTCGAAGCCACTCGATGCGAAGCGCAGAGGCGGGGGCATACCAAGTCCCGTCGTCGAGCGGTGTGAAGTAGCCGAAGATGTTAGCGAGCACCGAGATCCGCGCA
>JANXMC010000609.1 GCA_025354825.1 Myxococcales bacterium | reverse complement strand
CGCCACGATTGCGGCCCGGACGCTGGTTCGAGCTCGCGGGCGTCACGCGCACCGAGCTGACCGCGAAGTGGCTGGTTCGCGAGGTTCACCATCACTTCTCGCTCGGCGGCGACACGGCCGGTCGCCTCGTCTACCAATGCGAGATCCTCGCCTCGCCCCTCGCACAGCCGTATCGGCCACCGCGAGCGACGCCGCGGCCCACCGTCGCCGGCTCGCACAGCCTCAAGGTGACCGGGCCCGCCTCGGAGGAGATTCACACCGATTCGCTCGGTCGGATGAAGGGGAAGTTCTTCTGGGATCGGCTGAGCAAAGACGACGATGGCGCGTCGTGCTGGATGCGCTTGCTCCAACTCCCCATCGGCGGCTCGCAGGCACTCGCGCGCGTCGGCTGGGAGATGATCGTCCGCTACGCACACGGCGATCCAGATCGGCCCATCGCCATCGCCCGCGCCGACAACGCCGCGCACGTCGCGCCGTATGCGTATCCAAAGGCCGGGAGCTCGATGGCCTTCAAGACGCTCTCCACCCCGGGAGGTGGCAAGCACAACGAGATTGCGATGGAGGACGGCGGCGGCGGGATGACGTTCGGTGTCACTGCGTCGAAGGACTGGAACGAGCAGGTCAATCACGACAAGACCGAAAAAATCGGCGTGAACGAGCAGCTCGAGGTGGGGACCGATCTGTCGACCACCATCGGCGCGTCGCAGACGCTCGACATCGGCGGCAGTCGCAGCCTCACTGTCGCCGCCGATGCGGGAACCAAGATCGCCAAGAATCGGACGAAGACGGTCGGCGCCGCCGAGAACGTCACCGTCACCGGCAACACCACCGAGAAGATCCTCGGCAACGACACCGAGCTCATCGGAGCCTCCGGAATGGAGTCGGCGACGATGGGCGTGACCAAGAGTTGCCAGGGCGCTCACGTGTGGATCGTAGGCGGGACGATGCTGACCGGCGCCGTCAGCAAATGCGCGACGATGGTCGGAGGTGCGAAGAGCGAGGTGATCGGCGCCGCCAAGATGGTCGTGTCGGCCGGCGCGGTCAGCGAGAGCATCATCGGCGCGGCGGCTGTCATGGTGGGCGGCGTCTGCGTGCACGGCGCCGGGGGCAATCGCACGGTGACCACCAAGGGCACGTCCGATCTGGTCGTCGGTGGCGTCGCCGTGCTCAATGCGGGGGAGAAGCTCAATCTGAAGGCCAAGTCGATCACCATCAGCGTGCTCGGCATCGCCAACCTGCTGGGCGGCGGCGGCATCGTCAATCTCACGCCGGCGAGCGGCGCGTTCGTCGGGATGGTGGTCGTCAAAGGTGGCGGCGCCGTCAAAGTCTCCGGCAACCCCAACATGGTCGGCTGAGCGCGCCATGGAACGCCGCGATCCCTCTGCTCACGTCGAGCTCGAAGGCCACACGCTGCCGGTGCGCGCGGTGCTCGGCCACGTCGACGTGGAGAATCCATTCTTCTTCGAGGTCGAGGCGCTCGACGAGCATCACGCGCTGCCGTCGCGCGCGTGCCTCGGCCGTCCGTGCATGCTCCGCCTGGAAGCCGCGGCCGGTCCGCCGCTCGTCGTCCACGGCCTCGTGCAAACGGCGGAGAGTTTTGCTGACCGGTTGGGGCGACGTGAAGAGAAGCTGATCCATTGGCTTCGGCTCGAGCTCGGGCCGGTGACGAGCAAGCTGATGGTCGGTCGCGATTTTCGCTACTTCCAGGATCTCGATGCGGTCGCCATCGCGGAGAAGGTCTTCACCGAAGCAGGGCTCGCCGAAAGCGTCGTTTGGGAAGTGACGGACAAGCGGCGGGTGCGTCCCTATACCGCGCAAGTCGGCGAATCCGATTGGTCCTTTCTCACGCGATTGTTCGCCGAAGAAGGGCTGACGCTCCGTCATCAGTTCGACGAGGGTGCGACGAAGCTCGTCATCGTCGAGGACACGACCCGCGGCGGTCCGAAGTTGCCTGCCCCGATCGCCTATCGAACGGGCAGCGGTCTGCTCGGTGACGAGTCGGTCAGCGCCGTGCGCTCGCGCGCCTTGCTCACCCACGATGCAGTGGCGCTCCGTGACTTCGACCCGCAGAGTCCACGGCGCGCCGTCGAGGCGAAGCGTGATGCGGGAACGCGCCGGCTCGAGCACTACGACTATCCGGCGCGCCTCGTCGCACCCGACGATGGGCCGGGAACGGCCAAGCGCCACCTCGAGGCTCTCCGCGCTCGCCGGCGAGTGATTTCCGGCACTTCTTCGACGCTGCGGCTGCAAGCGGGGTGGACCTTCGAAATCGACCAGCCGCCCCTCGAGTCGCTGCACGAGAAGCTCTTCGTCGTCGCCGTCGAGATCCAGGCCTCGGTCGCCGTCGGCGGGCGCATGGTGCAGCAAGGCGCGACGAGCAGCGTAGTCGTGCGTTGGCAAGCGGTGCCGCGCAGCACGCCTTTCCGCTCACGCCCGGCGCGCCGTGGTGCACGCGAGATGCGCGGCCCGCAGTCGGCGGTGATGGTCGGTCCGGCGGGACAGGAGCTGCACCCCGACGACCGCGGCCGCATCCGCGCGCGCTTTCCCTGGGATCGCTCCACGCTGCGCGACGGCAAGGAGTCGACCTGGATGCGCGTGGGTCAGTTCGCCATGGGCGGCTCGATGGTGCTGCCGCGCATCGGCTGGAGCCTGCTCGTCGAGCATCACGCCGGTGACGCCGACGCGCCGTTCGTCCTCGCGCACCTCTACGACGGCGCGAAGCCACCGCCGTATCCGCTCCCCGAGCACAAGTCGCGCACGTCGTGGCAGACAGCGACGGTCGGCGGAGGCAGCGCCAACGAGATTCGCTTCGAGGACGAGAAGGGCAGCGAGGAGATGTTCCTCAACGCCTCCAAGGACATGAACGTCACCGTCGGCGCCGCCAAGACGAAGAAAGTCGGCAACGATCACGCGCAGACGATCGGCGCCGATTTGCAGGTCAAGGTAGGTGCCAACCGTTCGCTCGGCATCGTCGCCAATCACACGGTCTCGATCGGCGCGACCGAGACCGTGGCGGTATCGGGCAACCGCGGGGTGATGATCGGTGGCAACGACACCTCGACGATCGGCGCCTCCCGCAACGTCACCGCGACCGACGGCAAGAGCATCGACGTCGACGGTAATCGCACCGTGGTCGCGGGTGCCAACATGCTCTCCAGCTCGCTCATGGGCGTGACGCGCACCGTGGTCGGCACCTCGACCGTGGTCGTCGGAGGTGCGTGGATCACCACGGCGCTCCAAGGCCTCAGCTCGATGACGATGGGAGCGGGGATCGAGGCAGTCGGCGCGGTGAAGCTGCAGGCGGGCCTCAAGGGCGTGTCGATGAATGTGATGGGCGCGCTCACCGAGGTCGTGGGCGCCGCGTACGTCGCGGCCGCAGGGGGGAACTTCGGCGAGACTGCGACCGGCGCGCTCAGCATCGTCGTCGGGGGCGCGCTCCTCATGGCGGCTCCGACCATCGAGCTCGAGGCCGACACCGAGATCACCATCACTTGTGGCGCTTCGGCGCTGGTCATCAAGCCCGACTCGATCGAGCTGAAGGCGGCGACGATCCCGCTGCCGCTCGGCGGACCGACCGCCGGCCTCACCGCCGGCAAGGTGCAGCACAATGCGTGAGGGCGACGCACGGCTCTACCGACCGCTCTTCGTCGCCGAGGGTGTCGATGCACGGAGGCTCCGCGTGATGCGCTTTCGCATCGCCGAGGGCATTTCGACGGGCTCGCGCTGCGAGGTCACGTTACACGCCGACGAGGCGCTCGAGCCGCGCGCGCTGCTCCATCGCCTGGCCGAGCTGGTCATCGTCGAGCAGGCCGACAAGGTCGTTCGCCGCTTTGTCGGCTTCGTCACCCGCGTCGCCGAGCAAGCCTCGACCGAGCCGACGCACCAACGCCTGCGCGTGACGCTCGAGTCGCCGCTCGAGCTCCTCCGCTTCTCCTCCGACATGCGCATCTTCCAAGAGAAGACCACCGAGGCGATCGTCCGCGAGGTGCTCGAGCGGCAAGGGATCGCCAAAGACGGTACGAGCTGGCGGCTCGTCTCTCCGCGGCCCAAGCGCGAGATGTGCACGCAGTACGGCGAGACGATGCACGCATTCGTCGCACGAGTCCTCGCAGAGGACGGCATCTCGACCTTCGTCGAACATCGTGAGCAAGGTCCGGTCCTCGTCTTCACCGATGCGGCGACGGGCTGGTCGCATCACGACGATCCCTCGCCGCTGCCGTTCCGCGATGCCCTCGGGCTGACGTCGACGGAGTCGCTCGGCGAGATCCGCGACGTGCAACGCGTGAGGCCGGCGAAGGTCACACTGCGGGATCACGACTTCGAGCGCCCGGCGCTCGACCTGCAGGCCAGCGAGTCGGCGCCGGAGGTGCTCTCGCGCGAGGACTACGACTATCCCGGGCGCTATCGCGATCCGGTGGACGGCAAGCGTCGGGCGAAGATCACGCAGCAAGCGCACGTTGCTGCCGCCGAAGGGCTCGAGGTGCGCGGCCGGGCGCTTCGGCTTACCGCTGGGCACGTCGTCGAGCTCACCTCCACGCTCGAGGGAGAGCACGACGGGGCGTGGGTCGTCGCCTCGGTGGAGCACGCCTGGGACGAGTCGAAGGCGCAGCCGAACGGATGGGAGACGGCGGCGCGCCTTCTTCCCGCCACGCTCGACGTCGCGCCGAAAGAGACCAGCGAGAAGCCCCGCGGTCGCGGCGGACTCGCGCTCGTCACCACCCCTGCGGGCGAAGAGATCCACTGCGATCGTCACGGCCGCATCAAGCTGCAGTTCGTCTGGGACCGTCACGGCCGGTTCGATGACAAGAGCAGCGGCTGGGCGCGCGTTGGCCAGATGCACACCAGCGGCTCGGTGGTGATTCCGCGCGGTGGCTGGGAGGTGCTGGTCGAGTTCGAGGACGGCGATCCCGACAAGCCGGTCGTGCTCGGACGTCTCTACAACCCGGCGACGCCGCCGCTCGACTCTTTGCCTGCCGGCAAGAGCAACTCCGCGCTGGTGTCGTACAGCACGCCGGGAGGCAGCGGACACAACGAGCTGCGCATGAACGACGGGAGCGGGGGCGAGCTCGTGCAGTTGCACGCGCAGAAAGACCTCAACCTGGTTGTCGCCAACGACAAGAAGGAGAAGATCAACACCTCGGCCACCCTCGGCGTCGCGCAGAACCATCGCGCCCAAATCGGGGCGAACAAGACCGAAACGGTCGGCGCGAAGGAGCAGGTGGAAGTCGGCGGTCACCAGTCGTGGCAAGTCGGCGCGACGCGAACCAAGACCGTCTCGGGCCAGGAGCGCACCGACGTGAAGGGCGATCGCAGCACGGTCATCGCGGCCGGCCACAACACCACCTCGTCGGCGACGGTCGAGGCGAAGAGCCAGTCCAACCTCACCGAGGTCTCGGGCGGAAACACCATGGAGATGGCGCTCTTCGACATCAACTATTCGGTGCTCGGGGCGGCCTCCATCAGCGTCGGCGCGGCGAAAGTCGAGGCCGTCGAGGCGGGCAAGGACGACGTCACCATCGGCGCGCGCGCCTCGATGGTCGGTGGAGCGTTTCTCAACGTCACCCCCAAGGACGTCTCCGTGTCGTCGAAGGGAGCGAAGTCGACGGTGGTTGGCGGAGCGTGGCTGGGGAACGCGGGGAAGAATGCCGAGCTGTCGACGTCGGGAGCGCTGACAATCTCCGTCGGCGGCGCGGTCGCGATGAATGCGACGAGCATCAAGATGAAGGTCGGGGCGAGCACGGTGACGATCGCCAACGGCGCGGTCGTGCTCGACAGCGCGGAGATTCGCATCTCGGCGAGCGGGCCGCTGACGGAGCTCGTGGCGATGGCGGCGAGCAAGTGATGACCCAATCGAGCGCACAGGCGAGGAGGACGCGATGCCGCTGATCAACAGCAACAAGTTCGTGGCCAGCATGACGTCGGGGCACACCGCCGTCTCGACGGGGCCGACCGACATTTGCAAGACGCCCGCGCCACCGGCCCCCGTGCCGCCGCCGATGCCCTATCCGAACGTCGCGACCCTCGTTCCGCCCGGCCCCGGCTACGCCACCAAGACGTTCACGATGGGCACGCCGATGTACACGAAGAACTCGAAGACGGCGATGTCGAACGGTGACCAACCGGGCGTCGCGCTCAACGTCGTCTCCAACAAGATCATGGGAATGTGCGCGGTGACGATGTGCTGCAACGACGTCGAGGCCGAGGGCGGTGGCCTCGTGCGCACGGCCGACACCACCGACTCCAACACCTGACATGGCTGCCACCGGAAAGGTCGTGCATGGGGGAGGGGCGGTCGTCGGACCGGGAGCGGACAGCACGCTGTGCAAGGCATTTCGACGAGCCGCCGAGCGTTGGTGCGCGGACAAGGGAAAGCGCAACGGCAAGAAGTTCAACGACTACTTCTTCGAAGATCTCGAGAAGACTGAACCCGACGGCGCAGGGCTCTCGAAGCAAATCGTTCGGGAGCCAGCCGTGGTGACGGGCCCGCAGTCGGCGATGACGGTGAGCGATCTGGAGAAGGCGTGGGCGGACGACGACAAGATGTCCGACGTGTTCGGCAAGATGAGCGCCGTCGAAAAGGATCTTCAAGAATCGGCCCTTGATGGCGAAATCGGCTTCGACGCGATTCGCCCGCAGATGAACGCGCAGCTGAAGATCGCGCAGACCGAAGCGGAGATGGGCGATCTTTGGATGCGCTACCCCGACGGGATCCTCGATGGCCAAGTCCTGGAAATCAAGGGCCCGAAGGACACATGGGATCCCGGCCAACGGCGCGACTACAAGAAGATCAATCCCAACAAACCCGTCATCGAGGTGAGCTGCGAGGCCTGCGCCGCGCCGTGCCACGATGCCGGCAACGACTGTCCATGAACTCAACCCTCAACCTAGCCGTCCGCACCGGTCGTGCGGTCACCGACACGGAGTGGAGATGACTTCGCCCGAGAAGAAGAAGTTCGACAAGCGTGGTTTCGTGAGAAGCGACCTGCACTTGCGCTACCAGACGCTGGCCGAACCTCAGGCCGTGTCGGTGAGCCTGGTCTTTCGCCTGCCCACGATCAATCTCGCTCACAACGCCGTCATCAACATGCGGAAGTATGTCGAGGCTGGGATGGCGGGGGGGAGCATGTTTGCGCCGTGGCTCGGCGTGATGCGCAAGGTGGAGGGCCCGCCCGCAGACGCTGTCATTCCGAACACGGGTCCCGTGACCTGGTACTTCGAGCTTGGAGGCGCCTGTCCGGAGGGTATCCGCTTCTTCATCGATGAGATCGCCGTGAGTCACCGCATCACATCGGCCGCGATCAGTGGCGTCACACCGTCTCCGGACGGACCGCAGGCGGTGACCGAAGCCGACGTGGCTGCGCACATCGCGGATCCCTCGTACTACCCAGCGGCCTGGCCCGACCCTGGTTTCCTCGTCGAGCGCATCGATTCGCCTCGCGGAATCTCGGTCGAGTTGGAGATGGACCAACTCCTCGACGAGGCCGTGGTCAAGGCCGTGGAAGGCAGGCTCGCGCGCTGGGCGACGCTCATCTCGGGCACGTACATGAACATCGATGGCCCGGCCAACGGCATGCTCGGCATGGCTCTGCTGCCGAAGGTCGCGCTGAAGAAGCGTTCGCTCGTGGCCTACTACGCGACCTTCAACAAGGTGCTCGAGCCATCCGTCAACGCCCTCGTCAATGTGCTGTCGCGCTTCAGCCGCGAACGCCACCGCATTCGCCGGGTGGTGGTGGGAGCAGCGTGGTGAGGTCATGAGCTACGATCAACCTCTGGCTGTGAGCGGCAGCGTGCCCGTGCTGTGGGCAACCTACGTCGCCCACTTCATTCTCGAGCCTTTGGAGCCCGATGACGAGGCGCGTTTCGAGCGCGCCCATGGAGAAATCCTCGAGTGGTTCGGCGGATCGTTGAAGTGGTCGCTCAGCTCCGTCCTGCCGGCCACCCAGCGTTTCTCGGCGAGCGACTTCGAGATGGTCGAGCTTCGATGCCGACAGCTGAAGCGCCCCGACCGGCCCACGCCGGTGGCGATGACGGCCGCAGCGAGCGTCGATCGATTCAGCTTGGTCGCGCACGGCGGCGCGATGTCCAACCACGCCTCTCCCCATGGCTACGACTTCTACAGCGAGGTCTGTGGAGCGGGCACGGGCGTAAACTTCGACACTCGAAACGCGCTCACGCTGACGGTGCCGGCGACGACGTCGCACTTGGAGTTCGCCGAGCGCGTTCAGCGCATCGCCGCGATCCTTCGCTGCCGGTGGGTGTCGGCTGGTTACGGCTACGGGGCCTGGCCATTTACGCAGCCGACGGCGACGGACCAGGCCATCTACGCGCATTCGCGACGCTACTGGGGCTTCGACGTCGGTGTCGGCGCGGGTCTCCTCGAGCACTTCCACGACAAGCTCCGCACCATCAACTGGCTCACGTTCGTCAGCCCATCCCTCCTCGAACGCGCCGGGGAGTCGGAGGTCGTCGGGCTCCGCCACCCCGAGGTCGCGCTCACCGTCACGCCGTCGGGTGTGTGGCTTCGCGCCGGGGATGTGCCGGCAGCGTGCGACATCAATCGACTACAGGTCTCGCGGGCGTACGTCGCCGTCGACGCTGCGCTACGGAAGATTCGCGCCTCGACCGGCGTCCACTTCGCCCACCCGTGGTCGGAGAAGGCCACCGAGGACTGGCTGCGCCGCTTCGAGCGGAGGCTCTCGTAGCGATGTTCGACGTCGTCTCCGACGCGCCGGGCCTGTCGGGTGGCGCCTTCGTGCGCGACGTCGAAGGGCGCGATCTCTTCGTCGCCCTCTACAAGCGGACGTTCGTGATTTCTCCGTACGGCACGGTCACGGACGCGAAGTCGCCACCCCTCGACTTCGTCGACACGTTTCACGGCGAAGATGGGGCGACCTCGTCAATTCGCCGGCCGTCGATGCTCTTCGACTTCAAGCCCGGCACTGACGTCGTCTTGCTTGGCCATGCGCACGCTTCCGCGAGCGACGCGACCTACGTCGACGTCGGCCTGCGCGTCGGTCCGATCGTGAAGAGACTGCGCGCGCACGGGCTGCGAACCTGGCGCCCGGGCGCGTTCGGCGGCCTCGTTCCCGGCGCGGCGCTTCCCCTCCGTGAGCCGGTGCCGCTGACCTACGAGCTGGCGTACGGTGGCGCCGACTTCTCCGATCCGAATCGGCCCGTCGCCGAGCCGCGCAACCACGTCGGTCGCGGCGTCGCGCGCAACACCTCCGAGCTCGTCGACCAGCCGGCCGCACGCTTGGAATATGCCGACGACCCGATCGGCCGCGGTCGCAATCGGCCGGCAGCGTTCAGCCCCATTCATCGCCACTGGCAGCCGCGCGCTTCGTTTGCAGGAACCTACGACGACGTCTGGACCGAGACGCGCATGCCGCTTCTTCCGAGCGACTTCGATGCCCGCTTCCACGTGTGCGTGCCGGAGGATCAGTGGAGCGAGAATCCACTTCGGGGCGGTGAGCCGGTCGAAATCGTCGGGGCCACCCCCGAGGGTGCTTGGCGCTTCACGCTACCCCGCGTGGCTCCGGGGTTTTCCAGCGTGATCGCGGGGAAGCGCTCGGAGCACCGGACGCATTTGGACACGGTGCTCATCGACGCTGATGCGCGCACCGTCGAGCTGACCTGGCGGGCGCCGATCGCGATGCCGCGGAAGTACGAGCTCGTCGATCGCATTCTCGTCTTCGAGAAGGAGATTCGCGCGTGAGCGCGCAGACGTCCGTGCGCCCGCACGTCGCCTTGCCGCGCGGCGACATCGTCGTCTGCGGCGTCGGCGCGCGCACGCACGCCGGACTCACCGCGCTGCAGGCGACGCTGGCTGTGCGCGCGGGGAAAATGCGCCCCAGGGCTTCGCACCTTTCGGATCGGCACGGCGAGCCGATCGCGGTCTGTCGCGTCGCCTCGATCGGGGACGACGTGCAGGGCTTGTCGCGCTTCGTCGCGCTCGCCAGCGCGCCAATGATCCAAGCCACGCACGCGGCGCGATCGGCCGATGGCACGCTCCAGCGCGCCACGCCGCCGCTGCCGGTGGTGCTCGCGATTCCCTCGCCCAGGCGACCAGGCTTCGACGCCCGGCTCTCTCGCGAGCTACTGCCGGCGCTGCATGCGGAGACCGGAATCTCCATCGATGCAGCTCGCTCGCAGCTCGTCGCGGCCGACCGCGGCGGCGGCATCGTCGCTTTTCGTACGGCGACGGCGCTGCTCGGCGACGGGGTCGATCGGGTGCTCGTCGGCGGCGTCGACAGCTACTTCGATCCCGACGTCCTCGAGTGGCTCGACCAAGAGCGGCGCCTCCACGGCCTCGAGACGGAGAACGGCTTCATTCCCGGCGAGGCGGCGGCCTTCGTGCTGCTCTCGCGCCGTTCGCGCGTCGGCGGTCTGCACCGATCGGCGTCCCTCGTCGGTGCTGCCATTGAAGACGAGCCGCGTCCCTATGGCAGCGCCGAGCCATGCCAAGCGCTCGCCATGAGCCACGCCATCAAGCTCGCGACGGGCCCCTTCGAGCGCACCCGCTCGATCCCTTGGGTGCTCACCGACGTGGTCAACGAGCGACACCGCGTCGACGAGTGGCAGCTGGCCTTCGCGCGAAAATTCCAAGCTTTCACCCCCGACGTGGCACACGACCAGCCCCTGCTGAAGACGGGCGACGTCGGCGCAGCGAGTGCGGCGCTGCTGGTGGTGATGGCGTGCGTGCAGTGGGATGCCGGCGGAGGGCGTGGCGATGCGGCCATGGTGGCGGCGCACTCTGACGGTGCCGAGCGAGGCGTCCTGCTGCTCGCTCGCGAGTACTCCGAAGGTGCCTCGTGAGTGCGGGAGAGGTCGACGCGCTTCGTCGCGTACGCCGCGCGCTCGAGCTGGCGCTGGACGACATCGCGTCCTCGGCCGCGCAGATGCCGCACGACCGCCTCATCGCGCGCGTCCACGAGTCCATCGCTACGCTGTACGTCGCCGTCGACACGGCGGAGGATGATCCTGGTCATCACGCCGCGATCCAGGAGGCTGCGGCGCAGATCGCCGAGGCCGATGCACTCCTCGCGCAATGCGTGCCGGTCCCCGGCGACGTCACCGCGGTGGAGCGGCCGAAGAGCCTGCTCGAGGACGCCTTGGTCCTGCTCCGCGAGCGATGGGACTCGATTCTCGAACGGAGCCTCTCCGGGCGAAGTCCCCGATCCCTCCCGACGCCGCCCGCCGCGCCCTCTAATTTTCGGCTCAGTCACGCCACGCCGACGCTGCACCAGCTGTCCCGCCCGCGGGTGACCATGCCGGCCCCGGCGGCGCCACCGAAGCCCAAGGCTCGCCCCGACACCGCGGAATCGCTCGGATTCACCGCGCCGAAGACGCTCGCCGAGCTGGCGGAGGTCGCGGCCATTCTCGATCCCAACGGCATCGCGATGCTCTTCTCCGAGCCGAAGGACGAGCCGGAGCCCGCTGCGCCGGCCGCCTTTGCGTTCGAGGTCGCCGTCGAAGAGCGCTTCGCCCTCCGCGCGCTCGCGCGCGACACGCTCGAGGACATTGGCGTGCTCTCGGGTTTGCGCAAGCCGATCCCCACCGAGAGTTGGCTCGACCAGGCGCCGTTCGAGCAACGGCTCCTCGACAACGTCGACTACTTCGCCTCGCTCGGCGGAGGCGCCCTCTCGATGGTGCCGCTCTACTACCGCGAGAAAAAGATCCCCGATCCTGCCCGCGCCTTCGCCGTCGCTTTCACTCTCGGATGCGTCGAGGGCACCGACGTGGTCGACCTCGCGCTCGGCCTGCTCCGACGCTCGCCTCCCGAGGAGAGCGAAGGGTGGCTCGACGGATTCCGGCTCGCGCCCCATCCGGGGATCGACGACGGCCTGCACGAGCTATTGACCGAGCGCTCCGAGCGCTTGCAGCGCCTCGCGCTGCGGATCCTAGCCGCGCGAGCGTCCCTGAGGCTCGGGAGCGTGGCGACGCTGACCACACCTCCACTCCGCGTGCCGCTCGTGCGCGCGCTGTCGAGCTGTGCAGAGCGCCAAGGGGCCATCGAGCGGGTGCTCGACCTGATGACCAGTGACCCCGCTGACGACGAGCTCTTCGTGGCCAGCGTGGAGTCGCTGCTACGGCTCGGGCACACGGCGACACGCGACACGTTGCGCAAGGAGATCGACGATGGCACGTCGAAACCACGTCGCCATGTCGCGCTACACCTCCTCGCGCTCTGCGGTGGCGAGGCCGACGGCGAGCGCCTGCTGATCTCGATCGGCGCTGCGCCCACGCCGACGACCGTGGCCGCGTTGGGCCGCTTCGGGCACGTCCGCGCGTGCAACGTGCTGCTCGAGCTGCTGTCGAGTCCCGACCCCGAGATCGTCGAGGCTGCCGCAGACGCCCTCGAACGCATCACGGGTGCGGGTATGCGCGAGGTCGTGCAGGTCCCATGGGACATCGTCGCCGACCCGGACCTCGAGCCTCATCGAACCATCCGGCCGACGCGCGCCGTCGATCGCGTGGTCCGAGATGCGGGCCGATGGCAGACGTGGTGGAAGCAGAACCACGCGCGTTTCGACGTCGAGCTGAAGCATCGGCAGGGCGTCCCCTTTCGGGTCGAGGTGCTCGTCGACGAGCTCGAGGCCCGCGCCACGCCGGAGGCGCAGCGGCTCGATGCCGCCCTCGAGCTCGCGCTCGCCACGCGGAGCGCGGTGCCGTTCTCGACGTCCGACTGGGTCGGGCGGCAGCTCGAGTTGCTCAGACTCCTGCGCAGCGAGGCGCGGCGAATCGATGCGCCGGATGGAGCTTGGTGCTTCGCCGGGCATGGTGCGCTGAAGCGGCCAACGCGGCCCTCGATCGCGCCAGCGAGCGTCGCCGCCGTCGCTTCACCGCCGAGCGCAGTCGCGGCGGTGCTCACCACCTCGCTCGACCTCGACGACTACGCGCGCCTGTGTGCCGAGATCGAGGCCCACGGCGCCGTCGTCGAGTCCGTCTACGCGCGCTACGGCTTGCATGACGCCACGAAGCGCGAGGCCTTGCGAACGGAGTGGGTGAGACGACTCGGCACTGACCGCGAGGCGCGCGATCGCTGGGAGCGTATCTACGAGGCCTACAAACTCGAGCTCTCGGCCCGCACGAGCGAGGCCCGCGGAGGGGGTCGGTCAGCTCCGCCCCTCGCCATGCCGTACGTGCCACCAGCCCCGTCGATGCCGCTCGAGGAGTACGCGCTCCTCTGCGTCGAACTGGAGAAGCAGCCCGCCAACGCCGACTGGATCTGCTCGCGGCACGGGCTCGCCGACGCGGCCGCCCCGCGCGCGCTCGACGAGGCGTGGAAGTTACGGTTCGCGCACGTGCCTGAGGATCAGGCTGCGTTCGAGCGCCACGTCGCCGAGCTGCGGGCGAACTGGATCGACTTCGATTGATCCCGTGGGGCCATGCACGAGGTGACCTGATCGATTTGCCTGGGGCGATGAGCAATGCTTTGAGCAATGATCGTAGACGCGCGATGCGCCGGCGCGGAGGCCGCGTATGCGACCAGGAGGACTTCGAGATGAGCGGAAGCGACAGCACGACGAAGGAGCAGGCGGCGAGCGTGCGTGCCGTGGGGAACGTTCAGGCTGGAGTTCTGCTCGGGTTTCTTGCCGGTAAGCCGACGTTCCAGGTGACCCCGCTCGGTGCGGCACGTATCGTCGTCGGGCGGGGCGCAGGTAGCACGCTCGTGCTCCAGGACGAGCGCCTTTCGCGACAGCACGCGGCGATTTCCCGCGACGCTTTGGGTTGGCGCATCGAGGATCTCGGGAGCCGCAACGGCACGTACGTCAACGCTCGGCGGCTCGACGCGCCTTGGGTGGGGCCGATGCCGCGCAGCATTCGCCTCGGTCAAACGGTGCTCGTACCGATCGGGGACATCGCGCCGCTGACGCAGCCCCATCGGCTCTTCGACGCAAACGCAGTGCTCGGACCGCAAACGCTGGGCGCGCACGACCGCGTCGCCGACGCGGCACGTGCGGGGCACAACGTCCTCGTCATCGGCGAGACGGGTGTCGGCAAGGAGCTCGCCGCGGAGATCTTTCATGCTGCGAGCGCTCGGCCGGGCCCGCTTCGCTCGCTCAATTGCGCCGCCGTTGCCGAGCACCTCCTGGAGAGCGAGCTCTTCGGTCACGCACGCGGCGCCTTCTCGGGTGCGGCGCAGGCGCGTGCCGGTCTCTTCGAGTCCGCGCACGGCGGGACGCTCTTTCTCGACGAGCTCGGCGAGATGCCGGCGTCGATGCAGGCCAAGCTGCTCCGGACGATCCAAGAGAAGGAAGTGCGACGTGTGGGTGAGAACGAAGTGCGGCGAGTCGATGTGCGGCTCATCGCAGCCACCAACCGCGAGCTCGCCGAGCTGGCTCGAACAGGTCAATTCCGACAGGACCTTTACTACCGCTTTGCGCACAGCGTGGTGCACCTCGTGCCGCTTCGGCATCGGCCTGAGGAAGTCGCCTTTCTCGTCGCCCACGCGCTCCGGCCCCGGCATGCCGATCTTCAAGTCGATTCGTCGTTCGTCGACCAGTGCTTGGTGCGCGAGTGGCCGGGAAACGTGCGCGAGCTTCTCGCCGCTGTGCAGGTGGCGGCCAGTGCCACGCGACGCGCGGGGCTCGCGACGATCTCCGGCTCCCACTTGGCGCCCGAGGCAGGCCACGCGGGGGGCCGCGCCGAAACGTCTCCTAGCGGGGTGAGTTCGGCTCCACCGCCGGTGGCCGCGACGCGACCTGACGGCGAGACGACGGCGCGCGCGCTCGCGCGCCAGAAGCGCGAGGAGGCGATCCTGGCGGCCTTCGAGCGCGATCCCAACGCCAACGCCAGCTCGGTCGCAGCGTTACTCGGCGTGAGCGTCGCGACCGTGTACCGCGCGCTCGATCGGCGTGGGAAGCCCTGAGATCCGGAACATCGCGCTCGGCTTGCCCCGGTGATGTGCGCGCGGGACACGTGCGCAGATTTCGTTGCTCGAACTGAGGGTGATGCACGGAAGGGCCGGCGAAGAGTAAGCATCTTTACGCCGAGCGAGCAGCGCGGCACTCTTGGGCTGCGATGACGGGGGCATGGGTTCCGATAGCTCCACCGAACGGCCGTCTGGCAGTCGAGACCTTACGTGCGAGCACGGCAAAGATCTTTCGCGAGGGCGGCTACGACGCGGTGACCTTGGTGG
The DNA here is from genome assembly GCA_025354825.1 of Myxococcales bacterium. Taxonomy (GTDB): domain Bacteria; phylum Myxococcota_A; class Polyangia; order Polyangiales; family Polyangiaceae; genus JANXMC01. The sequence goes on along the minus strand of JANXMC010000609.1, from coordinate 7,421 downwards.
CACGCACCAATGACGGCGCCCGTTACCACGCGACAGAGCCGGGGGGCGAGCGGGTGTCGATCTCCATCCACCACTCCTTCAACCGCTCTTTCGAAGAATCGTTCGATGAATACCTCGGTCGGTTCGTCGCGGCTTGGCACCCTGGCCTGGAGGAAGTGCTGCGATACGGGCATCTACCCGATGGCGTCTCGTTCTGGGTATCGCGCCAGCCTGCGAGCCGAAGCCTCGGTGAGGACGCGCGCGCAGGCCGTAGCTGGACAGCTCTGGAGGCATGCGACCTCGCCGCGAAGGTGTGTAACGCGATCGGCGCGCTCCACGATGTCGACCTGGTGCATCTGGGCGTGCATGTCGATAGCGTGATGCAGTCCGCGCGAGGCCTCGTCCTCGTGGACTGCGAGCTTGGCTGGAACGCCCAGCGCAGCGCAGACCTGCGCTGGGCGCAGCAAAGCGGCATCGGAGCTCGGCCGGACGACGTTGCGAGGTACGGTTCGCCGGAGACGCTCGCCTACTTTTTCGCGGTCGGCGCCCCGAGCGACGTCTTCCACGTCGGCGTACTCCTCCAGATGTTGCTCGGCGAAGCGCGGGTGGTGCCTGAGCTTGCGGCGCTCAGCCAGTGGCTTTGTGCGCAAGATCGGTCGGCGCGTCCGCAGCACGGCCGCGACGCCATGCGCGCAATCGAGGCGGCGCGCGCGCGGCTACCGGAGAGTGTTTGAGCGAGAACGCCGCAGCGCAATCGAACAGCCTGCCTCGTTCGAGGACTCGGTCATGGTACTGACCGCGACGCTTCTTGGCCGGCGATCGACGTCCATCGCCTCACTCGCGCGCGCCCTCGGCGTTCCCCCGGCGCGCCTCGATGACGCGCTCCGCGCGGGGCACATCGCGGTAGAGGAGAGTCGATTGGGGCCGACCGTCGTCGGCGTGACCTCGATAGCGAAGTTGGAGCGTCTCATCGCGCCGCTCCTAAAGCTTTCTCGGCAGGCGCGCATGCGGGTCACGCGATCGACGCACTGGGTGTCGGGATTCCCAGAGCTGGTGGCGCAGTGGCATCGCACGAAGAACGCCTCGTTCCCCGACGAGGTCACCATCGCCTCTCGCCAAGTAGTCTGGTGGAAGTGCCCCCTCGGGCCCGATCATGAATGGTCCGTTCGCGTCTTTTCGCGAAAGAGGCGCGCCAGCTGCCCCTTCTGCGCGGGAAGTCGCGTCTCGGTCACCAATTGCCTGGCAACGCGCCGGCCCGACCTCGCGCGCCAGTGGCACCCATCCAAGAATCAGGGGCTCTCTCCCAAGGCCGTGACGTGGGGCAGCTCGAGATATGTGTGGTGGAAGTGTCCGAAGGGCCCGGATCATGAATGGCGCACCTCGCCCAATCAGCGTCATCGCTTCGGATGTCCGTTCTGCGACGGTAAGCGGGTCGCGCGGGCCAACAGCCTGGCAGCGCTCTTCCCGCGCCTCGCACGGCAGTGGCACCGCACCAAGAACGGCACGATGCGACCCGAGAATGTCGCTGGCCGCTCCGCTCGCAAAGTCTGGTGGAAGTGCCCGAAGGGCGTCGATCATGAGTGGTGCGTCTCGGTCTCCTCGCGCAGCGGGGGCAATGGCTGCCCGTTCTGCGCGCATCAGCGCCTCTCCGTCACGAACTCCCTGGCGACGTTCCCTGAGATTTCGCGTCACTGGCACCCCACCAAAAATGGAAAGTTGCGACCCGAAGACGTCATCGCAGGGACCGACCGCAGAGTCTGGTGGAAGTGTCGGCGCGGTCCCGACCACGAGTGGCAGGCGGTCGTCGCGCAGCGCACGCATGCCAACCTCGGCTGCCCGTTCTGTTCGAATCATCGCACTTCGGCCACGCGCTCGCTCGATCGGCTTCGCCCCGACCTCGCGCGCGAGTGGCATCCGAGGAAGAACGGGAAGCTCAAGCCCACGGACGTCACGCTCGGATCGGCGACGAAGGTGTGGTGGCGCTGCCATCGCGATCCACGACACGTGTGGATAGCTCCGGTGCGCAACCGGGCTGTGGTCGGAACGCGTTGCCCGAGGTGCATCCGTGAGCACGCGATTCCCTGGGCACGCACGACGACGCGACGGCGCTCGAAGCAATAGCTGCGGAGCTTGCCACGGCCAGTTTCGCGCGAGAGTCGCGCGAAATTCGCGCGAAAGCGGCTTGTCGGATGCTCCGTGCCGCTCCTTGGTCTTTGGTCTTTGGTCGCGTCGTCGTGGCCAATTCAAAGCGGCAGCGCGCGGCAATTCCCTTCGAGTGCCTCGATGACCCGTCGGGAGGCACGACCATTGCTGACGAGCGCCGCGCGACCTCCGCGCAGGCACCCGAAATCGTCATGCTTCAACGCCGCGTGCTTCTCGTCCATGACAACGACCACCAGCGCACGCTGCTCGCGGAGGCGCTCCGTGCACACGTCCGCGTTGCGACGGCGCCTGGACTTCATGGGGCCATGCGCCTCATCGTCGCCGAGCACTTCGATGCCGTGCTCGCGCGAGGCGAGCTCCCCGGCGCGGATGGCCTGGTGGTGCTCAAGGTCATGCGCATCCTCCGCGCGCAGACCCGGCGATTTCTTCTTTGTGCCATCTTCCCCGGAGACATCGACACCGCGCTCGCGGAGGGGCTCGTCGAGCACTGCTACCTCGCGCCGCTCTCCGTCCAAGATCTGGTGCGCACGCTGGCACGACCGGTGAATAGGGGCAGCCCATGAGCATGCACCTCTCGGGAGCTGCCCCCGTGGAACGTTCGTGCGGAGCGAGCGACCGGGTCGCCATCGTGGTGACCGCCGACGCCGGCGAAGACGACCGCACCGCCGCAGACTTGGAGCCGGTACGACTCGTGGCCCCTTGCTCGACGTGCCCTCTGCGCATCCTCCTCGTGGAGCCGAACGACCACCGTCGTTTCGCGCGCGCTCACGCCCTTCGCGCCCAGCACCGAGTGGCCACCGCGCCGGCCATGGCAGGAGCGCTGCAGCTCCTCGCGAGCGAGGCCTTCGACGTCATCCTCATCGTCGAAGAGCCTGGGGGCGACACGTACGCGCTCCTCGACGCCGTCGCCATCATGTGGCCCGACACGCATCGATGCTTGGCCGCGACTACCGCGACGCCTCAGCTCGGGGAAGCGCTCGCGATGCGGCACGTCTCGCGCGTTTACGCGAAGCCCTTCGACATCGACACCTTCTTCGACGACCTCCGCCGACGATCCGCGTCGTCGATCCACGCCTGCCGATCCAATCAACAAGGACACCTTCGATGATGATGCAGCTGAATCCCTACCAATCTCCCAGCGCCCTCGTGGGCGCGACCGACGCAGGCTCCTCGCCCAGCACCGAGGTGCCCGCCGCGATTCTTGGCCAGCTGAAGAAGACGAAACCTTGGGCGACCTTCCTCGGCATGCTCGGCCTGATCAGCTCGGCGATCTGCCTCCTCGGCGGCGTTGCCGCGATCACCTCCCCGACTATCCTTGCAGCGGCTCAGCTGCCGGCTTTCATCGGCCCCCTGTACATCGCGATCGCCCTCGTCGGGCTCATCCCATCGATTCACCTTGTGCGCTACGGCTCGAGCATCACCCGACTCCTGCGCGACGGAGCGATGACGTCCCTCGAAGCCGCACTCGGGCATCAGCGCGCATACTGGCGCTTCGTCGGCTACCTCATGCTCGTGTTCACGGTTCTGTACGTGCTCTTCTTCGGCGGCATCCTCATCGCGAGCATCGCGCGTCTGGGTGGATCGTGACCCTCGCTTGGTTGGTCTTCCGCATCGTGCTCTTCGTGGGCAGCCTCTACGTGGGTGTGCTCATCGCGAGGCGCCGACGTGCCGCACAAGCCGACCTTCGAATGACTCGCGATCACGACCAGGCCGAGCTCTTCAGGAAGCCGCTCCCGCCACGACCCAGCGTCGTTGCGAGGCCGGCGCTCCGCGTCGCCTGCGGCGTGTGCGGCGAGCTCTATCCGGAGACCGAGCTCCACGATGTCGGCGAGCGCTTCAAGCGCTGCGATGGGTGCCTTCCGGCCAATACCCGCAGCACCTGAGCTGGTCTGCCGGTGACGCCGTCCGGGCACGGAGCTGATGTAACAACCGTCGACCGCTGAGACGGTCGACACATCGAAGCGCAGCGTCCGGCACAGCCGCGCCACTCGCGGTGGAGAACCGCTGCGACTCCGATGAGTCGTGGTCCACCCACTGCGCCTCTGAGCATGCACCCGCGGGGTAGCCGCATTGGAGTTGCTGGGACCGTGGCCCCGTGAAAGGACGCCGCTCGTAATCGAGCGGCGAGGTACGCGCATGGCAATCGAATCCATCAACGCGCACGATGCCGTGCTCGGTCGAAGTCGTGAGCGCCTCAAGGGCGCGCTCTGGGGCGCCCTCGCCGTCGCACTCGGCGTTGCGGCTCAGCGCCTTCTCCCGGCCGATGTCGCGGCCCTCGTGCTCGTTCCCGCGGGTATCGCGCTCCTCGTCGCGATCCTTCGCCTCATCGGCGAGTCGCGGAAGGTGGGCATGACGTGGCCCGTCGAATGGGGCGTCTACGAGGCCATCCATCGTATGCAGGTAGGGGAGGACCCTCGCTTCCCGGTACAGCGCTACCTCGCGAGCCTTCTCGACGACGAGCTCGCGATCGATGCGCTCCGACGCGCGTCGGTCGATGTCCAGGTGCTTCGCGCGGCACTCCTCGCCGAGCACGCGCGTCCCATCGAAGGCTCCACGCCGAGCTATCGTTCTGTCTCTGCCGCGGCGATCCCCATGAGCAACGCCGTGCTCTCTCGGGACAGCGCGAAGGCTCTTCCCTTCCTCAAGCTCGCCGGTCGGTGGGCATCGCCGAGCGAGCTGGTCGAAGCGATCGGAGTGCTGATCGCGGCGTCGGAGACGAGCAACCCCTGCCGAGACGTGCTTCGCCGGTTTGGCGTCTCGCGCAAGGCGCTCGCGCCGCACCTGCGACGGCTCGTCGTGCCCGGGATGCGCTGGCAGCCCGCGTGGGCCAGCGGCTCGGACCGACGGGACATCGTCTTTCACAACGACGACAAGACGCACTGGTCGTTTGTGTGCGCGCTGGCGCATGACCTCTTCGGGTATTCGGTTGCCGAGTCGGCGACGTTCGCGAGCGGGGTGCACCGTGAGGGCACCGGCATCGTTCGGGCGGCACCGGCTTCCATCGCCGACGCGCTCGTCGCCGAGGCGCTGCGACGTGCGGCGCTCGCCGGCTCTCCGCTCCGCGTGACCGCAGAGACGCCTGCACAGGCAGCCTCAGAATCCAGCGCGACCAAGGATGACGCCACATGAGCACATGGTTTCAAGTCGAGTTCGGGGGAGGGTGGACGAAGGACGTCGAGCTGATCGCAGGGCCCGAGCACAGCGACGAGGTGGTGCGCCGCGCGCGCCGCCTTCGGCGCCGTGCCGTCCTCGCGCTCGTCGCAACCCCCGCTCTCGTCCTCGTGCTGATCATCGTGGGCTCCGACCTCTTGGGCGTCTGGGTCAACGCCCTGATTCCTGCGCTCGCGAGCGCAGCCGCGCAATGGATCGTCTATCTCGCGATCGCCCAAAAACGGCTCGTGCGGCTCAATCGTGCGATCCGCCTCGACAACGCGACGGTCACCGCGTTGGCCGTCGAAGTGCTCGCGATGCCGATGCTCGCGAGGATCACGCGCCTCACTGTCACCTGTGCGGCGCTGAGCGCGCAGGAGCGGTGGCAAGACGCCCTCCAGCGCCTGCGCGCCGAGGACTTCACGACGCTCGCGCCGTTCTGGCAGGTCTTCGCCAACGTGCACCGCGCGCAGGTGCTCGCGCGCCGCGGCGGCCTCCACACCGCGCTCGAACTCGCGCGCGAGTGCGCAAAGACCAAGGAGCGCCGTCACCAGGTCGATCTTATGGCGCGCCGTACCCTGGCCTCCATCCTCGTTCTGGCCAAGCACTACGGCGAGGCGATCTCGCTCATCGACTCGATGCCCAACGCGGGCTACGCCGACGCGTACTACGACCGGGGGCGCGCGCTGCGTGGCCTTGGGCGCGAAGCGGAGGCGCTCGAATCGTTCCGACGAGCCGTCGCCGAAGGTGCCGATGGAAAATGGGCTGCCCGCGCGCGCGAAGCTCTTCTACGGCCGGCCGTGCCCGCACCCCAAGACCTCGGGGACGTGCGTGCCGAGGCGCACGCCGCGACGCCCTAACGCGCGTGGCGCGCGCGACCCGCGTGTGCCACTTGGGATCGGGCAAGGGACGATATGTAAACTCCGGGAGCCCGCGCGCGCTGTAGCCGCCCTGACCTGGTCGACGCGCCGACGCCGGGCCTATCCGTGAGGTCATCTCAACCAGTGAGGGGCCGGACTTAGTTAGTTAGTTAGGATCGTCAATCTCCCCGAGCCTCGCTGGCATGTCCTGCGAAACCCCAGGTTCGCTCGTCGGCCTCGGCCTGCTGTTGCGTATCGAAGGGGCCATGGCCCTGAGAGCAATCCACGGTCGTACCCGCAATCAGGCGCTGCACCCTGGTACCACTGCAGTCCCTGAGAACATACCAGGCGTCTTTGTTAGCTATGTAGCCATTGCAGCTGCATGACGTTCCTGCAGCCACAAAAGTCCACATACGCTCGCTGCGTTTCGGAATAGGCCCAATCGTTGCGCGCTCTCCACGATCAAGGTCAAGCACAATTTGGATGGTTTGGCCGCTGCCTACGCTGCGAAGAAGATAAGACAATGTCTTGTCGGTCATGCCTATTGCGATCAGGGTCAAGACTCCTGATATCCCGGCAATCTGGTCGTCTTCCGGGAATTGTATCAAAACATCTTTCGTAAACCTTAGCTGCAAGCCGTCCGGGCCAACCTCGTAGGTGCCCTCCAAGAACTGCGGGAATGTGACCTTGATGCGATGGTCCTGGCCGTTGATCAGGAGGGCAAAGTGGCATGCGACGGCAATTCCGCGGCCCTGAAGCACTCCTGAGCGAAGAAGTAGAGGCGGCCTATTAAGGAGAAGGCGGAGCTGATAGTCCTCGATGGGTCGAATGCCAGATTGTCGTATCAGATCTGAAAGCGGCACTTGCTTATCCGCATCCAGCGATGGCGCAAAATAGTTTGCGACTAGCCACAGGCGCACCTCGATCGCTCGTTGTCGCATCGCCGCTGCAGCAAAGTGATGCTCGGTCATCTGACGTTCTCCTTAGTTAGCCGACAAAGAAAAGCCAAAACTCCTCGGAGGTGGTTCCCCAGCCGCCGAGCGTCAGGCCGCCATCCGGTTGAATGGGAACGCGTGAGCCGACATCCTCAACGAGGACGAACTTGAACCCATGTCCGGTCCACTTTATTGGCTCTCCGAGAGGTTTGATGGAAGCGCAGCGGCGTAGGCCGAGCATTGCGGCACGAGAAACCGCGGCGATCGCGACGTAGGAAGCGGTGACGACGATGGTGATGGAACGCGCACGATCGAAGGGCTACCTCGGGGGTTC
>JANXMC010000608.1 GCA_025354825.1 Myxococcales bacterium | reverse complement strand
GTGGGTAAGCGGCGTCGGGACCCCCATGGACTTCGGATGGGAGGCCCACTCCAAGGGAGCGCCGTGGGAAACGATGCGCACCTCCGTCCTTGCGCGCGCGGAGAGCAAACGATGACCTCCACCCAACGCCGCGGCACCTTCTTGCGCCTCGAGCTCGCGGAGGACGTTCTCCGGTGCAACCTCGGGCGCTGAGCCTTCCACGGGCGGCGCGAGCTCATAGCGCGCCGTCGACTCGCCCTGCACGTTCATCGCCCGCGCGGCCGACTCGATCGCCGTCGTGAACTCCGGCTCCGTCGTGTTCATCTCGGTGATGATCCGCGGCGTAAACTCCGCCGTCTTCACGTTGTAGATATCGGTGAGGAACTTGTAGGCGCTCTCCGGCCGCTCGCTCGGATCCTTTGAGAGTGCGGCCATGATGACCTTCTCGGCATCTTCGGGAATCCACGGCGCGTAGAAGCGAAGCGGCGGCGCCAGCTTCGTAACGTCGGTCATCTCTTCGCGGAACGCGTTCTCGCCTCGGGCGCGCGCATAATCAAACGGGCGACGCTGGGCGACCATCTCGTAGAGCACGACGGCCGCCGCGAAGATGTCGGTTTGGATCGTCGCTCTCTCACCGAGGAGCTGTTCGCGCGCCGAGTACGACAGCGTGCCGATGACCGCGCCCGGAACGTGCTCCGACGTCGCATCGTCGGCGATCCCAAAGTCGATGAGCTTTACGCCCGGGCCGCCGTACTCCGGCGCGTCCAGCACGATGTTCTCGGGCTTGATGTCGCGGTGAACGATTCCCTTTTGGTGGATGCAGTAGAGCCCTTCGAGAAGCCCTCGCATGATTTCGTAAACCATCTTCGGCGGGGGCGCCGGCATGTCATGGAGGAACGTGCGAAGCGATGTCCCTTCGACCTTATCCATCACGTAGAACGGCGTGCCGTCCGCGAGCATCGCGCAGTCCTTCACGCGCACGATGTGCGGGTGATTGAGCTTCGCGAGGATGCTCACCTCGCGGTGAAACCGCGCGACCATCTCAGGGATCTTCGCGTATTGCGGAAGCATGATCTTCGCGACGCCAACGAGGTGCGGGTGCTTCACCACCTCGAAGACAACGCCCATGCCGCCCTGCCCGAGCTGCCTGCGGAGCACATACTCCGTGCCGGGCAGGTACTCGCCGATGACGAACGAATACGGACCGCGGGTGACTTCCGGCGTGTCGAGCATGGCGTTTTCTAGCAGCGACTCCGCCGCAGGTCCCCCCTCTTTCCCTGGCTTGATCGCACGCTCTGCGCGAAGGTTGCGGCGTTTCGTGAGGGGGGCTCAGCGCATCCATGCCGTTAACGCTGCGGATCCAAACGTCAGGCGAGCCGGAAGCTCCACCTCGCGCTGTCGTCGTGCGCGCCTTCCCGGCCACGATAGGCCGCGGGGCGCGCTGCAAAGTGTGCCTCGACGATGAGAGCGTCAGCACGTTGCATGCGGTGCTCACACGTGAAGGCGACAGCTATCTCGTCCGCGATGCCGAGAGCCTGAACGGCACGGTCGTCGGAGGTCTTCGCGTCGCGCGCGATGCGGTCCGCCAGCTCTCGGACGGCGACGTGCTGCGCGTCGGCCGCTTCTGGCTCCAAGTGCACCTCGAAGCGACGGCGCTCGCGGGCGACCTCAACACGCGCGATCTCGCGCTCGGTCTCGTGTCGAAGGTGCTTCACCTCTTGCCCGACGAGCAGGCCCTCCGCGTCGTCGAAGGCCAACGCCGCGGCCAGCTCATCGTGCTGCCCGACGGCGAGGAGATCGCGCTCGGTCGCGACGAACAAAGTCTCGTGAAGCTCGAGGGCGCCCAGGTCTCGCGCGAGCACCTTCGTGTCACGCGTCGAGGCCCTTCGGTCTTCGTACGCGACGGCGGCTCGCGCAACGGCAGCTCGCTCGGCGGCGCGCCGCTTACGCCGGGCGACGACGTGCCCTGGCCGCCCGTCGCGCATCTCCGAATGGGCAACGTGGTTATCGCGCTATGCGGTCAGCGGCCACCGCTCGGTACCCTTCTCGGCGTGGACGAAGAGATCGCGCCATCGGACAACGCGACGGTGCCCCCGCGCAGTCCGTCCGAGGTTGAGGACGTCCCCGCACCTCCCGCAGAGGCCCCATCGCAGGGCGAGATTCCTCTTACCGTCGACAGCGTCGCGAGCGTGGATGGGCACGAGAGCGCGTCGCGGATCTCGAAGGCTCCGGCGACGCGCGCCGTGTCGATGAGCGACGATATTTTCGACCCCACCGTCGAGAGGCAACGGCCAAACGTCTCGATGCTTCTCCCCGCGATTGCGCTGCTCGTGCTGCTCGCGTGCATCGTCGGGATCGCCTGGCTCATCACGACGTGACGGAGCGACCCTCGGACGCGGGCGCCGTCGCAAGACCTAAGAACCTCGTTGACGCTATGGGTGCGCTAAGGGTGCGCCTCGAAATCCGCACCTATACGGCGCACCTCTACGGCGCACCTATGACGCTCAATTAAATCGAGAACTTAGGCCAAAACCGCGCACCTATAGGCCGCACCTATAGCGCGCACCCATAACTATTTTTTCTGCACCCTTAGATGGGGACGCGTGCACCTATAGATTTTCGTCGACGCACCTTTAGACGGGGGTCGGAAAAGTGCCTCCGCCGACCTCTCGCAGTCGTCGCCTTCGACGAGCGCGCGCCCGCTGATGAGCGCGACGACGCCGCAGCGGCGCCGTCACTCGACGGCGTTGCTCGTCCACAGAAGGGGCACGTTGGCGTCTTCGGCGCCGTTCAATGCAGGCCAGCACACCGTGGCGTGCGCCTCGAGCTCGACGCGCTCGGCGTCCATCAGTGGCTCGTCTGCGTGCTTCGTCACGCGTCGAAGAACGGTCGCTCCACACGCATTGCAACGCTTCAACCGCAGCATGGATGCGGACGGTAATGGACGGTCTGCCGGGACGTCGGCCCTCGAGGCCACGCCGAAGCTCCAACGCGCGTGCCATCGATGCTGCGTGGCGCCCCCTCGCGAGGGGCGCGGGCTTGTTCTGTCGGCGCACCACCACCTTGGGCGTCCGCGTTCGCAAAGCGCGGAGGCAAAGAGCTTTGCGCAAAGGATGGCAAAGAAACCTCGTCCGCCCATGGCCTTTGCAAGCCTTTGCGCTAGGCCCAAGCAATGGCTTTGGAGCGCGTACGGAAGACCGGAAATTCCGCCCTTTTCAGTAGACCTCTTTGCGACCTTGGGCCGGTGCACGTTTTACGCGAGGATCCGGACGCAACACGGCGCATGGGCGTCGTGGCCGCCGCGGAGCTTCGCGACCAGAGCGCGCTTGCGGCGCGCTTCGGCGGTGGAAGCTTCCTGCTTCTCGCGCGCGATCCCACGAACATGCGCATCGCGACGCGCGTCCGCGTGTCGGTGGCCGGTCCCGCCCGCCCCTGCGAAGACGAAGGCCGCATCGAGTCGCCCGCGTCGCGACGCAAGACGTCCAGCCCTTCGGAGCGCCCTCACGCCACGCGCGCAGGCATGCTCGCCGACGAAGTGTTCCAATGCCTCGACGAAGGCAAGCCTCTCGGCGAAGTGATGCGCGCCACGGGCGCCGAGCCGCGCGTCCTTCGCGGGCTCTATCTCGAGTGGCTCACGCCGTTCGGCGCCGAGCTTCCCAAGACGCCCGAGGAAATCCAAAAGCGCATCGAAGCCAAGCGCGCCGAGCGCCTCGCCGACTGGGGCGACGACCTTGTGGAGCGCGCCCGCCAAAAGGAGGAACCCAAAGCCCCCACGAGCCGAAAGGCTTCGCGATGAACAGCTCGACAACCTCCTCCGCCGACGACCTTGCGCGCGAGCTTTCGTACTTTCACGAGCGCGGCGCGACGCGCCTCGAGCTCGTCGAGCGCTCGGCCAACGACGAGCACATGGTCGAGTCGTGGACGCTGACCACCGTCTTCGACCCCCGCCCCATCGCCAATGCCGTCCAAGCGCGCGCCGACCAACATGCGAGGCGCGGTCGCAGCTACTGCGTCCAGGCGTATTCGATGACAGGCCCCGGCGATGCGGTGGCCTCCGTGATGGGCTTCGTTTTAGTCGGCACCACGGCGCGCGGTGTCGAGGAATCGCGCATTGCCGACCACACCGCTCTCGAACGGGACGTGGTCAGTCAAGCCGTGAGGCACAACGAGGTGCTTCTCCGCGGCGCCGCCGCGAACGTCGATGGCATCATCGCGCAGTATTCTCACTTGCTCGAGGATGAGCGCCGGTTCCGGCGCGCCGCCGAGGAGAAGATTCGCGAGCTGGAGACTCGCCTGCTCGAGTACGGCGGCGCGAACGACGAGCGGGAACAGCGTGCGCACGAGCGAATCCTCGAGCTGAAGAAGTTCGATGTACTCGCCGAGCCCGTGAAGCTTCTTGCTCCACTTCTCATCTCGAGGGTCGTGGCTCATCGGGCGTTGCCTGGTGCGCCCGAGCCCGCCATTCTCGGCGAAGAGCTGCTCAGTCAACTGCTCGAGTCGCTCGACGAGGAGCAAGAGCAGAGGCTCTACGGGTTGCTTCGCCCCGCTCAGCAGGTGATCTTCGGCCGGCTCTATGTGGCGTATGGCGAGCGGGCCATCGCGAAAAGGGCCAATGCGGTCGGCACGGCGCCCCCGACGACGCCCGCGGATGCGAGGGGCAAGGACGCTCCCCTG
>JANXMC010000602.1 GCA_025354825.1 Myxococcales bacterium | reverse complement strand
GTCTTCCACGCCCACGACGACTACCCCGCGTCCCACTACGGTTCGACAGGGCTCGCGCTCGCATTGAGCGGCACGTACCGCGCAGAGCATGCCGAAGCGGAAGTGGGCGTTCCAATCGTCTACGAAACGGCGTCGACGACGCTGTCGCCCGCGCGAAACGAGCTGACGCTGGGAAACCCGTCGCTCGGGGGCTTCTACGCCCGCGAGCTCCCCTTTGGGCGTCTGCGCGTCGGCGGGACCGTCGCTTTCCCCGTAACGTCGCCGTCCTACGACGCGCAGCGCCCCATCGAGGACCGCTCGCGCGTTCTTTACGAGACCATGCGCGCCCGTTCCTACGATCGCTCTTGGAGCTGGGCGCCGGGCGCGCTCACGTTCCTTCCTTCGGTTCGGCTCTCCAAGCTCGAAGGGCAAGGGTTTCAGTACGCGACCGAGCTCGCCCTCGGCTACGCCACGTGCGTTGGAGATGCGTACTGTTCGAACGGCGTCGTCCTCAATCTCTCCCAAGACGTCGCGTACCGAAACGGCGCCTTTCGGGTCGGCGTTCGCGCCCTTTTCGCGAAACCTGTGGCCGGTAACCATCTGTCGCTATTGCCCTATATCGGAGCTGATTTCGATTCCGCCTATTTCGATATCGGCCTCAACGTCGACCTCGATAGCCCCCTTGGGTTGGTCTCGGGGACCGAGGGGATCTGGGGCGTCCGCGCGCGAGGCGGCGTGCGCTTTTAGGGCACCTCAGGCCGCCGCAGGCTGCGCCCCCACGTAGACCGATTCGGGGCGAATGAGCCGCCCCGAGCGGCGCTGCTCCTCGACGTGGGCGCACCAACCGACGACGCGCCCCACGGCAAACGTCGGCGTGAAGAGCTCCCGCGGCAAGCCCACGGCGTCGAGGAGGATCGCCGTATAAAGCTCGACGTTCGCGTGAAGCGGCCGGTCTCGATACTTGCGCGCGAGGGCGCTCGTCGCCAGTCGTTCGACGGCGCGCACCAGGGCGAGGCGCGGCGTCTTCAGCCCCGACGCCTCGAGGTCCGCCGTCGCGCGCTCGAGCACGAACGCGCGCGGATCCCGAACGCGGTAAATGCGATGGCCAAGCCCCATGATGCGGCGCTTCGCGGCGAGCTCGCCGTCGATCCACGCCTCGGCGCGCGCGGGGTCGCCGATGGCATCGAGCATGTCGAGCACGGGCCCCGGCGCGCCTCCGTGAAGCGGCCCCTTCAACGCACCGATGGCGGCGACGATCGCCGAGACCACGTCCGATCCGGTTGACGCGACAACCCGCGCCGCAAACGTCGACGCGTTCATGCCGTGGTCGCACACGGTCGTGAGGTACGCGTCGAGGGCACGGGCAAACGGCGCCGTCGGCGTGCTCCCCGTCACCATGCGCAAATAGTCCTCTGCGTGCGATGCATCCGCGTCGGGCGCGACGGGCGCCTTGCCGACGCGAACGCGGGCCCACGCCGCGGCGAAGACGCTCGTCGCCGCAAGGACGAACGTGTTGCGCTCGTCGTCGGCGACATCGGCCGCGCGTAGCTGCGACATGGCCCCGCGCAGTGCGTCCATGCCGTCGTTCGCGAGGAGCGCGCCGCCGAGGGTCGGCACAAACGCGAACGCGCGAAGGCGCTGTTCTCCAAGGGACGTCCGCATCGCCGTCGGGTCGCGATGCACGCCGTCGAGCGCGCCCGCGAGCCGCGCGGCCGTCGCTTCGAACGTGCCCCGCGCAAGCGTCTCGATCGCCTCCCCCGCCACGATGAGCCGCCCCTCGTTGCCGTTCACGTCGCTCAGCATGGTCTTGCACGCAACGACCCCCTCGAGCCCTTCGTGCGTCTCTCCGATTCGCGTCGCCATCTCTTCACCTCATTGCGCGTGCGTGTGTGTTCTGTCTCGCGGAGCGAACCGTCGTACGCTTCGCTCCGCGCCGTTCGAACGAGAAGCTGGGGTCCGCCATGGGTCGCATCAACGTTGATTCAGCATTCAACGCCGGGGCGTACGTCTCCGCCCAAGAGGCCTGCGCGCTGCTCGGCGTGAAGCGCCCCACGCTCTACGCGTACGCGAGCCGAGGTCTCGTGCGGAGCGTTCCGGGCGCGCGGAGCAACGGTCCGCGCCTCTATGCGAAGGACGATGTGCTCCGGTTGAAGAGCCGCAGCTCGGCGCGGGCAGGCCACGCCCCGGTTGCCGCGGGGGCGCTGCGATGGGGCGAGCCGGTGCTCGACTCGGCCATCACGTCCATCGGCCCCGAAGGGCCGCGCTACCGGGGGCACCTCGCGACGACGCTCGCAGAGGAGGGCGTAAAGTTCGAGCGGGTCGCCGAGCTGCTCGTTAACGGGTCGCTGCCGGCGGCGAAGGCGACCTGGCCGGCGGCGGTGGTTGACGTGTCAACCATGATCGACGACGAGGCGCCGGCCTTGGCGCGCATCGGGCAGACGCTCGCGTCGCTCGCCACGAGGCACGACGCCGCTCGCCTCGATTCCGTCGAGAACGTCTGGTCGATGGTGGTTGCGCTGCCGGCGGTCTTCGCCCGAGGCATCGCCGGGGAGGATGGACGTGAAGCGCCACTCGCCGCGCGCATCGCTCGCGCCCTCGGCGCGCCCGAGAGCCAGGCCCACGTCCATGCGATCAACGCCGCGCTCGTTCTCGCGGCGGACCACGAGCTCAACGTCTCGGCCTTCACCGCGCGCGTCGTCGCCTCGTCGGGCGCGCGCCTCGACGCCGTCGTCGCTGCCGCGTTCTTCGCCTTCACGGGCGCCCGCCACGGCGGTGCAGGCGCCGCGGTCGAGGGGCTCCTCCGCGCCACGGAGCGCTCCGCCCGTGCCCGCGACACTCTGCGCGAATGGGTCGCGCGCAAAGAGGCTGTCCCCGGCTTCGAGCATCCGCTCTATCCAAAGGGCGATCCGCGCGGGAGCTATTTGCTACGCCTCGCGCGCGATCTCGCGCCGACCGCCCACGGCGTCGTGCTCGCGAGTGCCCTCGCCGAAGCCGGCGAAGGCGAATTGGGCATTCTGCCCAATGTCGATCTCGCGTTCACCGCCCTCGCCGCGGCGCTCGCGCGCAGTGGCAAATACGAAGGCATCGGCAGTGCGCTTTTTGCCATTGGGCGAATCGCCGGGTGGGTCGCCCATGGGGTGGAGCAGAGGGAAGCGGGGTACTTGCTTCGTCCTCGGGCGCGGTACGTGGGGGTTTAACCGCGCGAAACGCGACTCACCACTTCACCACCACCTGCGGCGGCGTCACATGCGCCGTGCAGCGGTCGTCGAGCGCGACGGTGACGGGCAACGACAAGCTCCCTGCGGGCTCGTGGGTCGGCGGCACTTCGACGCGCGCGAGGATGTGCTCGATCTTCATCCCGTTGAGGGTCTCCGTCGGGCAGACCACGCGGACTTCGACGTCGGTCGGCCCCGCCTTGGCCTTCGCGAGGCCGACGACCTGCACGGCGACCTTCGCGAACGTCCGCTCGGCCACGGCACGGGTGACCGTGACCGTCGCGCGAATGCTCTGCCTGTCGAGCGTGACGCGGCCGCGCGGGCGGTCGAGCGCGAGCTGGTGCGGGTAGCTACCTTCCGTGAGCCCCTGAACATCGAACGCATCGGCGCGCACATGCTGCAAAAGGCCCACTTCGCTCTTCGGCCCGCGGACGACGACGTTCGGCGGATCCGTCGTGATCTTCCCCTGAACGACGAAGCCCGGCGCCGGCGTGCCGACGACGCTCACCTGAATCGGCAGATCGACAGCGACGCGATCTTCCCACTGCAGATCGATGACCGGCGGATCGATCTGCTCGACGTGCACGCTCGCGGGGACGTGGACCATCGTCGGCTCGAGCGCCAGCTTTTCCGACGCCGAGCGCATGTCGACTTGGATATTGCCAATATCTTCGGCGCGTAAATCGTCGAGCACCGGGCGGGGGCCGCGGAGCGTAATACGAACTTGCGGCGGGAGCTGATTGACGAGAACGCGGTTCGCCGTGTCCGGCGGAAGGAGCACGACAAGGCTCACCGACATCGACCGTTGCGCGTCTTGCGCGCCGTGGACGAGGGAATAGAGCACCAGCGCAAAGGCAAGCGACAGCAGCTTGAGATTCAGATTTTCGGCAAATGCCGATTTGATGCGATCGCCGATATCGACTGCCATGGCCGTCTCTTCTCAGGTCTCGTCCGCGTCGGATGCGGCGGGGGCCGCCATCGCCGGCGGCGGTGTCGACGGCGGGCGCGGTGCCGCGTCCGGCGTTCCGGGGTTGATGCCGCGCGAGATCGGCGTGTCGAGCGCCTTCTGCGAGAGCGTCGGCAGAGGGCGCGGCGGCGGCGGCTCGACGCGAGGAAGCGGCTCGGTACGCAGCGGCGGCGAGAGGACGATCGAGACCGTTTTGCCCGGCGCGAGAACGATCGAGCCCGTCTTGTCCGCCGCGGTCGTCGCCACCGGAACGGGGGCCGGCGTCGCGTTCGAGGTCGTCGTCGCCGTGAGCGGCATCGTGGGGGGCGGCAGCGTGATGCGGAACGCGCCCGTCGACTCTTTCGAGCCGCTCTTCTTCTTCCGCGGGCGCTGCCCGAAGAGGCCGAGAAGCGCCTGGCGAAGCGACGCGCCGTCCATGTTCAAAACGATGTTGCCGTTGTGGCAAAAGCTTATCGTGCCGCGCTCTTCCGAAACGACGACGACGACCGCATCGGTCTCTTCGGTAATGCCCAAGGCCGCGCGGTGGCGCGAGCCGAGGGATTTGTCGACGACCTTCGTATCGGGCATGGGAAAGAACACGCCCGCTTTGGCGACGCGGAGATTCCGAATCACGACGGCGCCGTCGTGGAGCTTGTTCGACGTATCGGGATAAAAAAGAGTGACAAGAAGCTCGCGCTGCACGACCGCGTCGAGGACCGTCCCCTGCCCCACGACGAACTCGTCGAGGTTCGCGTCCTGCTCGAAACAGATGAGGGCGCCCGTTCGATGGCGCGCAAGCTCGGTCGCCGCGGCGACGACCTCGTCGATGACGCGCGACTCTTGCTGGCGCGATATACCGCCTAAAAAGGCCCGCGCGCCGACGCGCATCAAGCCGCGTCGGATGTCGTTTTGAAAGACGACGACGACGATGAGAATGATGCTCGAGAGGAGCGTCTGGAGAAGGTTGAAGAGGGTGATGAACCCAACCCACTTCGAGACGACGTAGACGAGGAAGATGACGCCGAGGCCGGTGCCCATCTGCATCGCGCGCGTTCCGCGAAGAACGAGGAGGGCGCGGTAAACGACGTACGTCACCACGACCAAATCGAGAATATCGATCAGGATTTGCAGAATTGGGCGCGGCGAGAAGAGGTGCCAGAGGCCTTCAAGCATGGGCGCCTCCACGTGCGAGCATGCGCTCGACGTCGAGAGCCTGCCGCGTTGCGCGCACGTCGTGCACGCGAACGATCTTCGCGCCGCTGCGAGCTGCGAAGAGGGCCGCGGCGACAGATCCGCCGATCCGCTCGTCGGCATTGGCGGACGGGTCGACGAGCTTGAGAAACGACTTGCGGCTCGCGCCGACCAGCACCGGCACGCCGACCCGGTCGACGACCTCGCGCGTTCGCGCCAAAAGCTCGGCGCTCGTGCGGGCGGCTTTGGCGAAGCCGAGCCCGGGGTCCATCACCAGCGCGCCCTTCGCGTCGACACGGAGCCCCGCGTCGCCCGCGCGCGCGACCGCAGATTGCCATTCGCCAACAACGTCGGCCACGACGTCGCCGTAGGGGTTCTCGGGCTCGCTCTGCGCGAAGTGCGACGGCCGCGAATGCATGAGAACGAGCGTTGCGTCGGCGCGCGCGACGACGCGTGCGAGCTCTGCGTCGGCGAGGCACGACACGTCGTTCACGATCGAGGCGCCCGCCTCGAGGCTCGCCTCGGCGACTTCGGCGCTCATCGTATCGACCGACACACACAGCCCCTTCGCTGCGGCGGCGCGAAGGACCGGCACGACCCGCGCAATCTGCTCGCGAGCGGGGACGAGGGCGGCGCCGGGGCGTGTCGACTCCCCGCCCACGTCGATGAACGAGGCACCCTCTTCGATAAGCAGTTGAACGCGCGCAACGGCATCTTCGATGCGGAGATAACGCCCGCCGTCGCTGAACGAGTCCGGCGTGACGTTGCATATCCCCATCAGCGCCACCCCACGGCGGGAGACGGCGTCTTCGAGCGTTCGTAAGAAAAGCTCTCTCCGCCCGTGCACTGACCCTCCCTTTGTGGGGCGCGAGGCCCCGGTCTCGCCGAGTAGGCAAGAGCTATTCCGTACGTTCAGGCCTAGCAACAGCGCTCTTGTCGAGCAACGGATTCACCACGGGCGCGCGCGATTTCACACGAAGCGTCGAGGACGACGTGCGTGACGGCGCCACGGCAACGCGGCATCACGCAGATGCGGCGTCGACGAGCTCCGCCAGCGCCGCGTGGATCGACTCCTTCAAGACGTGGAGGTCGCGCATTCGATCTGCGTCGCCGAGCAGACCTATCCCCATCTGCCCGTTGTAACTGAGAAGAGCTATTCCGACGGTTTGGTTCGGAGCGAGGGGAACCGCTGGAAAGCAGCCTAAAAGCTGCCGATTGAGCAGATACAGCGGCATCTGCGGGCCGGGCACGTTGG
>JANXMC010000601.1 GCA_025354825.1 Myxococcales bacterium | reverse complement strand
CTATACGCCGAAGACGAACCCGCTCGAGGTCCGCCTCTGCACGGATCCAAACGCCGACCACTGCGAGGCGCTCTGCCGGCGTGAGGTTGGTTGGGACCTTTCGGCGGCGCTGAAGGATGCAGGGGCGAGTGATGTGAAGTTCGTGAATTGAAGGGGCCACCCGCCGACGCTGGCGACGGCGATCGACTGGCGCAATCCTCGGTCGTTCGGCGACCAGCGTCGCGCGTGTCGTGGTCGCCACATCGTGCGGATACTCCTGCAGGGATATGCGGTCGCTCTCACGCACTGCGGCGAAGCTCACTCCCTATCAAGCTTGCGTACTGCGGCGTGGTTCGCCGGTCGCTCTTCGCCGAAGAAGCCGCACCCGAAGCCGCATCCACTCGGCGAGGCACCGAAGCCCAAGCCGAAGCCCGCGGCCGAAGGTCCCAACGATGGCACCGATCCGCTACGCCCAATCCTCTCGCCGAAGGACGAAGGCTTCGTCGACACGCGCGGCGGATGGGGATGGGGCGATCGCTGCTATCTCACGCGCGAGGTTGCGGCGAGTCGGGCGGCATCTTACTCGGCTTTGGCGAAGCCGTAATGGCCATTGAGGATATTGCCGCGGCCATCCTGCCTCTTCTACGCGGTCGCCTGGTCCTGCTACGTTGCCGAGGCCCGTCGAATCGATGGCGTCGCCGACGAAGATCAATCCGTAACGTGGGGGCTCGACATGGGGGAGATGAAGAAGAACGGGCGCGCGCGCCGTCGGTAAGGGAAAGACCAAACGCGGCGTCCTGCGCACGATCTCCGACGTCACGTGCGATGGCTGCGGCATCGTTCGTCAGCTCGAGTCGCACGAGATGCTGGCCAGCGATTCGGGCTCGATCAACTCTCCCGAATACGGCGACGAGCTGATCGCGTGGAACGGCACGGTCATGTACAGCCTGGTGACGAAGCCGGCGAGCTGAGCACGTAGGTCGTGGGGCTCTCGTCGCCGGGAGCGACGCGTTATTCGCTTCGTTAATTCGATCGCGAGCGCCCGAATCGGCGCGAATCCGTCTTACGTTGCTCTCGTGCTTCTCCCCGCCACCGTCGCAGACGTCGCCTCCATCGCACACACCGCACCCGCCGCAGAACCCGACGATTCGCCGCCAGCCCGCAAATCCGTCACCCTCCAGACCGATCTCATCACGCCGTTCTTCGGCGCCTACTACCTGGAAGCCAACGTCCGCGTTTCGAGCCACTTCGGCGTTCTCTTCAACACCAGTTACCTCGCGTTCCCCAACGGCGATTGGAAGAGCAGGACGGGCACGTTCGGCGTCGGGCTCACGTACCACTTCGGGGGCGAGGCGCTCCGCGGTTGGTACGTCGAGGGCGTCGGTGAGGCGAACCTCTCGTCATGGCGAAACGAGCCGTCGGGCCAGGTTGCTCCCCTCGGCGTCGGCTGGACGGGCATTCTGGTGGGCGGCTACCGATTCGTCTGGAACAGCGGCTTCGTCCTCGATCTGGCGGCGGGCCTCGTCGTGCTCCACCTCTCGAGCGCGCGCGTCACCACGGCGGAGGGAGTGGTGGCGTCCGACGCGCTCACCCGCGTCTACCCGGCGGCCAAGCTCGGCGTGGGTTGGGCCTTCTAGAAAAGAAGCCGTCGACTTCCTGGCGCGGCTCGCGCGCTCACGGCATCGGGTGCGCCGTGAGGAAGTCCATCACCGAAGTCCCCCATTGGGTATCGACGAGGGGAATGTGGCCGCCGCCCTTGATTGTCCACAGCTCGGCGGAGAGCCCTGTCGGACAACCGGTGTAGCGCGCTACGGTGGTTTCGATGCCGGGGACGTTGGTGTCGAGATCGAGCTTGGTTCCGCTGTCGGTGAGCGTCCCGGTGCAGCCGTCGAGCTTGGCCCAGTCGGCCACGGTTTGGGTCGCCGACGGATAGGGGATTTTGCTGCCATCGAGCTCGATCACCGAGCCACCCCCGTAGAGAATGGTGTCGTCGATGTCGCCGTGCACCTGCGCCACCGCGATGGGCCGACTCGGCGCGCACTTGGAGACGTCGAGCCATTGCGCGCCGGCGAGGCTGACGGCCGAGGCGAAGAGGTCGGCGCGATCGCAGGCGAGGCGATTGGCCATGAATCCACCGTTGGAGTGTCCCACGACGTAGATGCGTTTGGGGTCGACGTTGTAACGCTTCTGCACGTCGTGGACGACGGCGGTGAGATACGCGACGTCGTCGGGCGGCGACTTCCCCGCGCCGCAGCAGGCGTCGGTGGCGTTCCAGAACCGGCCCTTGTCGGGACCGATCGTGCCGTCGGGGAAGGCGACGATCACGTTGCGGGTGTCGACCAGCGTGTCGAATTGGAAGTACGCCATTTGGATGGCGCCGTCTTCGCCGAAGCCGTGAAGGAGCAGGATCATCGGCGTCGGCTTGGCCTTGTCGTACGCCTTCGGAACTTGCTCCTTGAAGGGACGCGCGGCGATCAGCGCTGCCTCGTCGACCGGCGGCCCCGAGTCCTTGGCCGCGTCGGTCGCGCCATCGGTCGCGACGTCGCCGGCGCCGCCGTCGATCAGCGCGCCAGTGTCGCTCGGTGCGCCGTCGCTCGAGGACGAGCTGCTGCAGGCGGACAAGCTTGAAGACGAGATAAACAGTGCAAAGAGCGCAGCCGAGGCGCGCAGAGGTCGGTGCATCGGTGCACTCTAGTCCGCCGATGACGAAGCGCCAGAACGTGATCACACGGCGCGCTCGTGCAGCCCTCGATCGCGCGCCGGCCTCGCGCGTTCACAATCCGACGACGTTCAACGCCAAGGTGACCACGCCCGACACGGCAAGCACGGCGCTCACGATTTTCGCCCTGCGAATCATCGCCTCGCCCGCCGGCGCAGCGACCCGACTGGCGGCTTGCCAATAGAGAACGGCACCGACGATCACCAACGCGAGCTCGAGGGCTGCCGACGCAGTGGGCCACTGCCACAAGCCGAAGCCGAGACGCGGCAGGCTGCCGAGGTTCTTCGGGAAGAGCGGCATGTCGTGACGATGCATCGGAAGGTCGAGCACCCAATGTGAGAAGACGACGGCGCCGGCGACGAGACCAGTGTTCCGCCCGAGCCGCCACGCGACCACGGCCGCGAAGAGCGAGGAGATCACCAACGCGCCGAGCAGCGAGTGCGTGTAGTCGGCGAAGATGACGACTGCGCCGTACGCGCTCGGATTGGCCGCATCGAGGGGCTTCATCGTCTCGACGCCGGCGATGAAGAGCGGCGCAAACACGAGGTCGAGCCATACCGTGGCCAACATCAGGAGCCACGTCGGCACCGAGGGCGCGCGCGACTTCACCACCGCGGCGAAGCCGAAGTGACCGGCGATCACGGGCGCCCCCAGGGGAGACGGGCATCGAGCCGACCGACGAGGACGACGAACAGCAATGTTCCGAGGAGGAAGGACATGCCCTCAATGTGCCCCCTCGACGTGCGCATGGAGAGTGCGATTCGACGCATGCTACCATGCGCCTGTGCATATCCCCTGGAGTGACCTCCAACTGGTTCTCGTGGTCAGCGAAGCGGGGAGCCTGAGCGCGGCGGCCAAGAAGCTCCGCATCACGCAGCCCACCGTCAGCCGACGTCTCGCCGAGCTCGAGGCCTTGCTCGAAGAGCCGCTGTTCGCGCGCAGCGTCGAAGGCGTCACCTTGACCGCGTTCGGCGAGCGCTTGGTCGTTCCCGCGAAAAAGATGGCCGAAAGCGTCGCCGATGCCGAGCGCATCGCCGCCCGCGCCGACGTGACGCCGAAGGGTGTGGTGCGCCTCACCGCCGCTCCTGGAATCGCCAGCGAGGTCGTCGTGCCCTTTGCTGCGCACCTCCGTGACGTGCTTCCCGACGTACGCCTCGAGGTCATCGCCGCCGTGCGATACGTCGATCTCGCGCGCGGGGAAGCCGACCTCGCGCTGCGCAGTGAGCCGCTCGATCGTCCGGTGAAGCAGCGTGATTTGGTGTGCATCGCGAGCCGCACCCGCCCTGCAGTCGCGTACGCGACCAAGGAATACGTCGCCAAGCTGCCGCGCCCGTGCCGCCTCGTCGACGTCGATTGGATCGGCTGGACGCCGCAGCTCGGTCACCTCACGCCCAATCCTCAGCTCGCAGCGCTGATCCCCGGCTTTCGGCCCGTCTTCACCGCCGACGATTTCCTGGTCCAACTGCGCGCTGCCGAGGCTGGCGTCGGCGCCATCGTCCTCGAAGAGCAGTCTCCGCGCGCATCGCCGCCGAGTGTGCTGGTGCCCATTCCCATCTCCTTCGGCAAGCTCGCCTCGTCGTTGCACCTCGTGTGCGCGCGCGGAGCCTTGTCGATTCCCCGCGTGCGCGCAGTGGCCGATTTGCTCGTCCTCGAGCTCGCCAAGAAGATCGCTACGAAGATCGCCGCGCCAGTCAATCGCTCACGCCGGGGCGTCCGTGCTCAACCCCTCGATCACCGCCGGTAACCTACCCGCGCGTCCTCGCCGCCATCGCTGCCGCCGCCGCCAGCCGATGACTTCACGGCGCGAAGCGTGCCGAAGATCTCATGACGGCTCGATCGAGCTTGTTCGGAAACAAGCGCCCGCCTCGCTCGACTGATGGTCTCCTGAGGGGAGCGCAAGCATGCTTCGAAAATTTCTCATCGGTGTCGTAACGTTGTCGTCGTCCGCCTGCGTCGCCGATGCCCCGAGCTCGACCGACCTCGGGAGCATCCCCCAGGGGGTAACCTGGATCGGGGGCTGTCGCATGGTTGGTCTCTACCAAGCGAACGCCGGCCAGGCCTGGAACGATCGAAACGTCACCGTCGCCGACTATCGACAGTGCGCATCGCCCGACCCGACCGACAATCATCACAACGCTGCCAGCGTGGCGCGCTTTCTCAACGCCACTGCGCCGGGAAGCACCCTGGTGCCGGGGTTCGATCCCGACGGCGTGGAAGGCGCGTATCGCGTGTTCGCGCCCCTCTCGAAGGAAAATCACAAGCTGCTCATCTACTTGCCGGGAAGCGGATCGTCCACCGGTGACAAGGAGCAGTTGCTGCAGCGTGCGGCCTATCTCGGCTACCACGTCATCGCCCTTCGCTACTGGAACGACGACGACGGGGGCACCGGGCGCTGCGGTGACGGCCCCGAACAGCACGGCCCCGACAAGGGCAAATTCGTCAAGCCCCACACTTCGTGCAAATACGGCGTCGCCTGCAATCCTTATACTGACGTGACGCCCGTCACCTACGACGATTGCGCGATTCGCTTCTACACCAGCGTCTTCGACAACGGGGATCCGGGTTTCACCCCGGCCCACGTCGCCCCGTTCCACAATCAGTTCAGCGTCGCCCCGCCGATGTTCTGCGGTCTCGGCATGATGAAAGACGGCACGGGTTGGGACTCCGACACGTGTGAGGGCGTCGGCATTGGTCCGTCTCTGACCAAAGGCGATGCGGTGCTCTATCGCGTGCGCAAGTTGTTGACGTTCCTCGAGGCGGTGCATTCGGAGGACGGCTGGGGCCAGTTCAAGGCCCCAGGGAAGGCGACCTACGACGACGGTGCACTCCTCGATTGGGAGAACGTCACGTTGATGGGGCATTCGACCGGTTCGAAGGTCCTCTTCCATACGGCCCACGATCGGAAAGTCGGTCGCGCGATCTTCCTCAGCGGCCCCAACCTCGGCGAGACCCGCGCCGGCACGGACGTGACCAAATATCTCGACAGCTACACCGACACGGCTGCCAAAACGCCTCTCGAGAACCTCTACGCATTCAGCGCCACGCACGACCCGAACTTCTACCGCGCGGAGGCCATCTGGACGTACATGGCGGGCACGTTGGCTGGCAAGGCCCATACGGGTCTCATCGGCGGACCGCCGGCGGAAGCCGCCGAGACGATGCAACCGATCGACTGCACCGGCCCGAACCGCTTCAATCCCGATGGCACCGTCAAGAAGTGCGAGCTCGCGCCGCGCGTGCCGGCCGGCAATCCTCGTGCGCTCCGCTACTCCGGCAACGTCGCTTGCTACGTGAACCAAACCTCGTGCGGCGAGCACACCTTCCCGAACGCCCATCCCTCGACCACGTCCGACCAGTACTCGTGCCCTTCGCTCGATCCACGAGAGTGCTGGTACGTGCATATCTGGGACTATCTCCTCGTCGGCAATCCGTGAGGGTGACGACGCCATCTTGGCAATCGTCCTGATTCTGGAATTCAGGGCCACTCCCTCGCGCGTTCGCGCTGCGAGATGGCCTCGACCTCCTTCATCGTCTGCTGCCCCGCCTGTCACCTCGCTCAACAGGTCCACCGCTTCGCGATCGATCCTCCCGTCTTCACCGACGGCAGCGGTCGCGGGCCTGGGCTACGGCGATGCAGCGCATGTGACACTCTCTTCGGCGTGCCCGAAACGGGTGCCGTCGTCGATTCCCTCGATCTGTCGTTCCCGCACGCCAGCCACGCAGGTTCGACGGCGGCACGCGCGTGGATCGCGCGTCGCGGGCCGGCCGATCATCGCACCGAGGTCGCCATGTATCTGGCGATTTGGCACGACGACGAAGTGTCCTTCCGTACGTTCTACAGCTCCTGGCTCATCGTCTTTCCGCTGCTCTTCGCGCTCGCCTTCGTCGCCGAGTCCGCGGTGTTCGTCGCCCTCGGCGAACCGGTGCTCGCGATCTACCAAGGCGCCTTCGCGGCCCTGTTTTTCGCGATGATCGTCGCCCTCGTCCTCAACGACCTCGACACCCTCCGTGCCCGCCGCCGTCTGCGCGCGCGCCTCGACGACGCGCCGGTCTCGCACACGCCCGCCCCGCGGAGCGAGCTCTTCGCCACCTACCGTTCGGCCGGCGCCCTCGAAGTCTCACCGACGCGCGCGCGTCTCCGTCGGCTCTCCTCGATGTTGGACCGAAGCGATCGAAGCGAGCGCTTTCTCGCAGCCGAGGTCGCACGTCGGCTTGGTGAGTACGAGGAGGCGATAGCGCTCACGGAGGGAGAAGACGATGTGTGAGCCGCGACGATTGCGCGCGAGGCACGGCGCGGGAATCGGTGGGTCACACCGGTCACCGCGCCTGAGCCGCTGTCCGCTCGGCTACTCGAAGCACAGTCACTCAAAAGAAGCTCCCCACCGGAAAATCGACATTCACCGTTGCCGTCGCTCCGGCCGCAATCGTCGTCGAGCTCGTCACGGTCGTCGTCCGTGCCGTCGACGAGTCGTCCCCGACCAACGTCACCTTCACGCTGTACGCTCCCGGATTGAACCCAGTGGTAAACGAGGTCCCCATGGCGCTGCACGTCTGCGTATCGGCGCTCCCATTCAGCAGCGTGCCCGCGCTGTCGTAGACGTCGACCTTGGCATACGTCGCATAGTGCGACGAGCACCCCGTCGTGTCGTTCGATCCGGCAATGGTCCAATAGACGTTCAGCTTGCCGGTGGTCGTCGAGGCGAGGAAGCTCGCGGCCGAGAAGTCGAAGGCGGTGGTCGCCGTCGTCCCGTCGGAGGGAACGACGACGGTGGTCGAGGCAGTGGTCGTCACCGCGGTAGCGTTGTCGGCGGCGAGCAAGGTGATGCGCGCGGTGTACGTTCCGCCGATGAAAGAGGTGGCAAACGTCGTCCCGAAGGCGCTGCAGGCCTGCGACTCGGAGCCGCTGTTCACCTTCAGGCCATTGAGGTCGAGGAGGTCGATACGGGCGTACGACGCGCCGCCCGTGGTGCAGGCGTTCGGGTCTTTACCGCCAGAAATCGTCCAGTACACGTTGAGGTGACCGTTGCCGGCGCTCGAGGTTCCGCCGTCGTTCGCGGTGTCGTTCGTCGTGAGGGTGCAACCGGACCCGGCGAGCGTGCCGACCATCGCGAGGCAAACCAAAAGGTACTTTCGCATCGGCTTACTCCTTACCAATTTCGGTGGCGTGCGTTCTCGCGTACGATGAGCTTGGTGACGCGCGCGGCCGTGGCGGTGTCGCTGTTGGCGGTCGCGAGCTCGGAAATTCGATTGAGCTCGGCGATGCGGTGCGCGTGGACCTGCAGCTCTTCCCGCATCTCTGGCGACGGCTCTTTGGCGGCGAGCTTCTTTTTCAGCGCTTCGCGCTCTTTCAGCGCATTCAGCCTCGCCTTCTCACGATCGAATCCAGGCGGCGGACCCTGCGGGTCTTTCCAGCCCGGCTTGTGCCACTTCTTGTCGTACGCGGCCTTCGCCTTGTCGTGATCGAGCTTCTCCTTGTCCTTCTCGCTCTTCTCTTTGTCCTTCAGCTTTTCCTTCTTGTCCCAGTCCTTGTGCTTCTCCTTCCAAGCTTTCTCTTTCTCCAGGCCGTAGCCCGGCTGGCCATAGGCCGGCGGCGCCTCGGTGGTCTCGCCGACGATCGGCATGTTGGGAGCCTGCGGCGCGAAGGCCGGCGGCGGATCGGCCAGCGCCGACCCCGTCGCGACGAGGACGCCGGCGCCGAAGAGGAGCGCGAGAGATACGCGATACATATCCGACACCTTCGCATTCGCGCGCGAAGCGTCCGTCAACGGATGATGTCGAAGTGTTGTCGTTCCGCAGTCGCCCCGTGCAAGCGGGCATGACCGAACGTCCATACGCCATTCGGAGCGCATTTTTGCCTCCCGTTCGGTGGCCGAAGGTTTCAGCCAGGCGACCGTCGTATCGCGTTCCGCGATGGTCGGCCTCGATCTCGTGATGAGTGTGCGCGGCGTCGTCCGCGGCACCGGTGTCGATTGGGAGGATGGCGCTGAGCTACTTCAGATACTTTTCGATGAGTGGAGCAAACACCGCATCGACGCCCTTGAACGCGACGTCGTCTCCGCGATTGGTCACCGCCACGAGAAGGCGATTCTTCTTCGGCGCGATCCACACCGTGGCCGTATTCATGGTGTTCGAGCCGGTGTGCGTGAGCACCGTGCCGCCGCCCCAAGAACGCGAGGCGACGAGCCATCCAAGCGCGTAGTCCCCGCCGGTCCAAGGCGTTTGCAACTTGGTGATGCTCGCCGCGCTCACCAAGGTCGGACTTCCTTCGGCGCCCACGAGGTGCACATGAAGGAACTTCGCCCAATCGACGAGGCCGCAATGGGCGGTACCGGCGGGTCCAAGCGACGGCGGGTTGTCCGCCATTGGTCCCGGCGGCACCGGCGTCAGAGTCGTCCCCGACACCGTGTGCCCCCACGGCTGATCGACTTTGCCAATCGTGCCCGCATAGCCGAACCCGCAGGAGGACATGCCCAATTTGCCGAAGATTCGCTCGCTCATCAGCGATTCCCACGTCACGCTCGTCGCATGCTCGAGCGCGGCGCCGACCATCATGTATCCGGCATTGGCATAGACGAAGGCGGTTCCCGGCGGCGTCTCCGGCGGACGCGACAGCATCGCTTTCACGGCCGCCAGCCGCTGATCGGCGGCGACGCCCGGCTTCCACATGTCCGCCCAGATGTCCGCCGGCACGTCCGCCGGAGCACCGCCGCGATGCGAGAGCAGCATCTCCAACGTCACCGTGCGATAGCCGACATTCATCGTGCTCGTCCACTCGGGAAACGCCTCTGCGAGCGTGGTCGTCCACTTCACCACGCCGTCTTCGACCAAGAGGGCAGTCAACGTCGCAGTCATCGCCTTGGTGTCCGAGCCGAGATGCCAGACGTCGTCCTTGGTCACCAACGTCGGATCGCCCTGTTTTCGGAGCCCCGCCGCCCCGATCGCGAGGAGCCCGCGATCGTCGAACACTGCCGCCGAGAGACCTGGAAGAGCATTCGCCGCGCGTATCGGCTCGAGGATGGCACCTAGATCGTCGACGGCCGTCGCGGACGTGTCGGCGACGGTCGCCTCTGCCTGCGCAGTGTCCGCCTCGGTGCCCGTGTCCGGCGCCGCCAACGGTGGAGACGGCGTCTTCGAGCACGCAACCAAACTCACGACGAGCACCGTGGAGAGAATTTTCACTTGGAATCCTCATAGGCAATGACGTCCAAACCCTGGATCTCCATCGTGCCCGAGTCGAGGGTGATCGTCGCGCGCAGCTCGTCGATGCCCGACTTCGGCACCGTCGCGCTGCAACCTCCCCACGACGTCGAGCCACACCCGCCGGTGTGCTCTTGATCGAAGTCGAACCCCGGGCAACGCGCCGAGCCGACCACCTTGCCCTCGCGGAGCAGCTCCACGAGCACCGTCGTCGCCGCCTCGTCCTTCCCGCCGTGATATCGCAAGCGATCCGCGTGGAGGACGAATCGCAGCGATTTCCCGTCCAAATGCGACACCGTCGCCACCGCCGGCGTCGCCACCTTCTCGATGCGCACCCGCGCGAGCTCGTGACCGAAGTCGGGCATGCAAGCGAGGGTGAGGGCGAAGGCGACGTGGAGCGAGGTGCGCGCGAATCGCATCAGAGACATCATCGCGCGGTCCACGTGGGCGTCCAGGCCCGAGGCCGATCGCCGCGCTCACGTGTACTTGCCTTCCATGAGCCGAGCGATACCGTCGTTCGATGCTCGACCTCGGCCTCGCC
>JANXMC010000576.1 GCA_025354825.1 Myxococcales bacterium | reverse complement strand
GGCCTCCTCGACGGCGGCGGCCACGGCATCGACGTGAGCGACGTTCACGCGCTCGATCTCGACACGGGGGGCGGAGACGGCGAGCTCGACGTGGGCGATCACGATGGCAGCCTCGCGACCTTGGCCAATGCGCTCCACCTGAAGTCGGCGCCCGCGAGCGTCGTTCTCAGCGTGCTCATCACGTTCTCGTGGCTCGCGTCGGTGCTCGCGATGGAGGCCCTCGCGGGCGTTCTCACCGGCGTCGCCCACGCGATCGCAAGCGTCTTCGTCCTCCTCGTTTCGCCCATGCTCGCCCTCGTTCTCACGTCGTTCGTGGTGCGGCCCCTCGCGCGCCTGTTCGTCCCCCACGTTGCGAAAGGGCGCCGCGATCTCGTGGGAAAAATCGTCGTCCTTCGCACGGGAACGGTCGACGCGGCGTTCGGCGAAGCGACCTTCGAGGGCAAAGGCGCGGGCGTCGTCGTGCGCGTTCGCGTCGATGGCGAGTCGGGCCTACGCCGCGGCGATCAGGCCGTGATCGTCGCGTGGGACGAAGCGCGCGACGCGTTCACGATCTCGCCCTTGGATGAAATCGTAGCCAACCGGCCAGGTCCCGAGAAGTCATCCAAATAGGGGTGGTGTGCGCGGACGGTTTCGTTCCGTTTCGCTGACGGCTTTCCGCTCAGCCGTGCGACGCTCGCCTTCGTTCTGCGGCCATCACGTGCGCGGTTCTGCAAGGGAGTGAGCTATGGCTGGGGCAATTCCGGTTCTCTTCGTCGTCGCGGTCATCGTCCTCGTGCTCTTCGGAGTGCTGATCATGATCGGCCGCTTTTATCGCCAGGTCGATCAAGGGCGCGCGCTCATCGTGAACACCATGCGGGCCGAGCCCGTGGTCACGTTCACCGGCGCGGTGGTGTACCCAATCATCAACCGCGCCGAGCTGATGGATATGTCGGTGAAGATCATCGAAATCGACCGTCGTGGCAAAGAGGGGCTGATTTGCAAAGACAACATCCGCGCGGACATCAACGTGAACTTCTTCGTTCGCGTGAACAAAACCGAGGATGACGTTCTGAAGGTCGCGCAGTCGATCGGCTGCGCCCGCGCGTCGGACTTGGCGACGCTGAGCGCGCTTTTCACGGCGAAGTTTTCCGAGGCGTTGAAGACCGTCGGCAAGCACTTCAACTTCGAAGATCTCTATAAAATGCGTGAAGAGTTCAAAGATCAGATCATCAAGGTGATTGGCAAAGATCTAAACGGCTTCATCCTCGACGACGCCGCCATCGATTACCTCGAGCAGACACCCCTCGCCGCGCTCGATCGCGACAACATCATGGATGCCGAAGGCATTCGTAAGATTACCGATCTCACAGTGATTCAGAACGTCCAGACCAACGAGCTCCGTCAGAAGGAGCGTATGGAAATGGGCAGTCAGAATCTCACGGCCGACGAGGCAATCTTCCGCTTCGAGCAGCGCCGGGCCGAGGCCGAGGCGAAGAAGAACAAAGACATCGCCGTGGCGCAGTCGCGCGAGCAGAACGAAGCCGCGCGGATCGCGAGCGACGAACAGAAGAAGACGCAGCTCGTTCACCACAAGAACGAAGAAGAGTCGCTCGTCGCCGCCGAAACGAAGCACCGCGGCATCGCCGTCGCCCAGAAAAACCGCGAGCGGGAGATCGCCGTCGAGACAGAACGCGTCGAGCGCGCACGCCAGCTCGAGGTCATCGGCCGCGAGCGCGAGGTGACGCTGGTGGGGATTGCGAAAGAGAAAGAGGTCGAGGTTCAGAAGAAAGAGATCGCCGACGTCGTTCGCAACCGCATCGCCGTCGAAAAGACCGTGGCGACTGAAGAAGAGCAGATCAAAGACGTGCGAGCGATCGCCCAGGCGAACCGCGAGAAAGACGTCCTTCGCATCGGCGCCGAAGCGTCGGCGCAAGAAGCGCTCGTCAAGCAGGTGAAGGCGGCCGAAGCGAGCGAAGAGGTCGCGAAGTTCAAGGCGCGCGAGCGCGTTGTCACGGCGGATGCCGATCTCGAAACGGCCGACAAGAATGCGCGCGCGAAAATCCGCGTGGCCGAAGGCGTGCAGGCCGAGACGGCCGCGCCAGGGCTAGCGCTTGCCCGCGTGCGCGAGGCCGACGCCATCGCGACGGAGAAGCAGGGGCTCGTCGAAGCGCGCGTGACGCTCGAAAAAATGCAGGCGATCGCGAGCGGCGAAGAGCGGCAGGGGCTCGCGCGGGTAAAGGTGAAAGAGGCCGACGCCGCGGCCGTCGAGAAGCAAGGGAAGGCCGAAGCGAGCGTCGTGCGCGACCGCCTCGTGGCCGAAGCCGAAGGTCTCGCCGAGAAGGCGACGTCGATGAAGGCGCTGGACGACGCGGGGCGTGGTCACGAAGAGTTCCGCCTGAAGCTCGACAAAGAGAAGGTCGTGCAGCTCGAGACGATTCGAAATCAGAAAGAGATCGCAGCCGCGCAGGCTCACATTTTGGCCGAAGCGTTCGGCCACGCGAAGATCAACATCGTCGGCGGCGACGGTCAGTTCTTCGACAAGTTCATCAAGGCCGTCTCCGTCGGCCAATCCATCGACGGCGTGGTCGAGCAGAGCGACACGGTGAGATCGCTCTTGGCCGACGTCGTCGGCAAAGGCGGCGGCACGCCTGCGACGCTGGCCACGCTGCTCAACACGCTCATGGCCGGGGCCGACGAGCCGTCGCGGTCGAAGCTGCAGTCGCTCATGGCGCGCTCGAAAGAGTTGGGCGTCGACCAGCTCTCGTCGCGCTGACGCGTCATGATGGCTCCGACGACGCCCGAGGGCACCACCACCCTCGAAGGTGGAAGCTACGAGGTCATTCGGCGAAGGCTCGGCGAGCAGGCCACCGAGCTTGCCTCCAAGGCCGACGCCCTCAACGCTCGCCGCAAGGAGATCTTCGGCGGAAGCGAGCTTGCGCTCATTGCCAACGAGCGCGTTCGCACCGAGAACAACTGCATTCCCCGCGACATGGTCAGCATCGCGGGGCATCTTCTTTTCGGCTTCCAAGTGTTCCTGGGTCTCAAAGCCGAGACGAACGTCCCCGACGTTTTTAGTCTGCACAAGTTCGAGAAGACGGCGTCGAGCACCGGCGACGCCTACGACCTTTCGAACGTCGTGATCGCGCCCGAAGGCGCCGCGGCGTTTCTCGCCGAAGCGGCGTTCACCAAAGAGTTCAAAGACGTCTTTCGGTACGTGAAAGACGCGCAGCTCGCGCAGCTGCGTCGCACCGAGACGCGCCTCCTCGCGGTCGTGAAGGTCGGCGCGGGCGTGCGCGACGTGAAGGTATTCCGTTGGGCTATCGATGCCTCGGGGCGCGTGAGCTACATGGATGCGCGGGGCGAGGACGACAACGCGCCGCCCGCGTCACAGGACTTCGAGTGGACGGTCACCACGCGCGACGACCACGTGCCGGGGCCCCACCCCCACGTGAACATTTTGAACGAGGTGTTTGTCGAGACCGTTGGCGGCGACCTCACAGTCAAAGTCGAGAACAACACGAAAGACGGACTCGGCATTTACCGCGAGCCGGTCGACGATCCGAACCAGGCGCTCGACGACGCCGAAATCGCCTACGCAAAGGTCGGCGTTCTCATCTTGCTACGCGTGAAGCCGTTCCGCGAAACGGTCTCCCGTTATCTCGTGTATAATACACGTACAGAAAAGGTCGTTCGCATCGACGCCATCGGCCTCGCATGCATCGGGCTCCCCGAAGACCACGGTTTGGTCTTTCCCGGCGGCTACTATCTGCAATCGGGCGAGAGCAAAGTCTTCGACTCTGCCACTGAGAGCATGCAGTTCGACAAGGTCGTCGCGTCGCCGAACGGCGAAGACGTCCTGTACGTGTTCTATCGCGTCACAGATGGCCAGTACGTGCTCATGCCGTACAATCTCATTCGCAAAGAGGTACAAACTCCGATTCGTTGCCACGGCTACAGTCTCTTCACGGACGGCACGATGGCGGTCTTTCGTGCGGCGGACGAAGCGACGCGGGTTCATCCGATTCAGATCTGGCGCACGCCGTTCACGTCGGCCGAATACGCGGCCGCCGCGCCGACGGACGGCTCGTATTTGGCAAAGGTCGGCAACAAGGATCTCGTTCGCGGCATAAGCGACGTCTTGAGCCTTCGGCGCCTCGCGCTTACCGAAGCCCCGACTCGCCGCACCTACGAAGATCTCATCGCAGCCGCCACGCGGATGTCCGACGCCTACTACTGGCTTGGCCACGCCGAAGCGAAAGATCTCCTCGGAACCCTTGGCGCATTGCGAAGGACGAGCGAGCTCATCATCGATGAGTTCGAGAAGATCATCGCCATTCGAAAGCGCGCCGACGAGGCGCTCGATGCCGCGACGAAGGCGCAGGCCGACCTCCTCTCGCGCGTTCGCCCCGACGAGCTCACCAACGTCGACGCAATCTTGGTCGCCCTCACGGCGCTCCGCACGCAGCGGGGCGCGCTCATCACGCTCAAAGAGCTGCGCGCCATCGACGTCGCCAAGGTCGACGCGCTCGAAGCCGCAGTCGTCGCGCGGTTCGACGAAGTCACCCGAGCGTGCGTCGCGTTCCTGCTGTCCGAAGGGGCGTTCAAGCCGCTCATCGAAAGGCTCGACGCCCTCGTCGTGAAAATCGAAGCTGTCGCGAAGGCCTCGGATTTAGCGCCATTTGGCGAGGATCTCGACGCGGTCCACGGCGGCCTCTCGCTTCTCGGCGAGGTCGTCTCGGGGCTCGCCATCGACGACGCCACGGCGCGCACGCGCATCCTCGAAGGGGTAGGCACCGCTTTCGCGCAACAAAACCGCGCGCGCGCAACGTTTCAAGCGCGCAAGCGCGAGCTGTCGCTGAAAGAGGGGCGCGCCGAGTTCGCCGCGCAGTTCACCCTCTTCGGGCAAAGCGTCACGAGCGCCCTCGCGCTTTGCGATTCGCCCGAGCGGTGCGACGAGCAGCTGTCGAAGGTGCTCGCGCAGCTCGAAGGGCTCGAGGGGCGCTTCGGCGAGCTCGACGAGTTTCTCGCCGACCTCGCGTCGAAGCGGCAGGAGGTCAACGACGCCATCGGTACCCGGCGGCAGACCCTCGTCGAAGAGCGTCAGCGGCGCGCGCAGAACGTCGCCTCGGCAGCGGACCGCATTCTCACCGGCATCGCGCGGCGCGCACGCACACGGACGACGGCCGACGAGCTGAATGCCTACTTCGCGTCGGACCCGATGGTCCAAAAGGCCAGTGAGCTCTCGGCGCAGCTCACGGCGCTCGGCGACTCGGTGCGCGCCGACGAGGTGCAGTCGCGCCTGAAATCCGCGAAGCAAGACGCGTTGCGCGTGCTGCGCGACCGCAACGACCTCTACGAAGAGGGCGGGGCGGTAATCAAATTAGGCCATCACCGTTTCAGCGTTCACGACAAGCCTCTCGAGCTGACGCTCGTCCCCCACGCCGAGAGCGCGTCGATGACGCTGCACCTCACCGGGACCGACTTTTACGAGCGCATCGACGACGTCGATCTCAACGCCGCGCGCGACTTGTGGGAACAGACCGTGGTCTCCGAGACGCCCGACGTGTACCGCGGCGAGTACCTCGCGGTGAGCCTCTTCTTCGACGCCGAAGACGGAGTGGGTGGCCAGTCGATCGCCGCCCTCGAGCGCGCCGTGCTGACGCCGGGCGCGCTGCTCACGAGCGTGCGCACCTATGCCGAGGCGCGGCTCGACGAAGGGTACGACCGCGGTGTCCACGACGCCGACGCCGCGCTCATCCTCGAGAAACTTTTGGGCCTCTCGGCGGCGGCCGGTCGCCTTCGCTACACG
>JANXMC010000573.1 GCA_025354825.1 Myxococcales bacterium | reverse complement strand
GGGCGTCGCCTTGATTTTGAGATCGGAGCTCTGCTTGGCGAGCCCCTCGAGGAGCGCCGCGTTCTGCTCCATGTACGCGATCGTCCGCGGGTAGAACCAGGTGACGGCCTCGTTCGTCTCGTCCGCCGTCTTCAGGCGATTTGTGCGCCCCGGGTAGCCGGCGACGAGGACGAGATCGCCCTGCTTCAAGGGCTTGGTCGCGAGCTTCAAAAAATGCGGCGGCTTGTACGGGACGTTCTCGGGCGAGTAGTCGGCCGGCTTGCCGTCTTTTCCGACGTACGCGCGGAACATCGAGATGTCGCCCGTGTGCCGGGGCCAGCGCCAGTTGTCGACCTCGCCGCCGAAGCGACCGACGCCCTCGTGGGGCGCGAAGACCAAGCGGACGTCGCGAATCTCGAGCTGCTCGATGAGGCGGTACTGCGCGCCGCCGAAGTACTCGGCCGTGGAGCAGCGAATGCCGGGGCGACCCTTCTCGCAACCGGCGACGAGCGCCTTGGTGCGCTCTTCGATTTTCCGCGCGCGGGCGACGTTGTCCTTGATCCCCTCGAGGCCTCCGCGGACCTCTTTGGTGATGTCCTGAATCGCCTGCGTCACGTAGACCCGCGCAGCCGGCCCGTTCCACTTCTCGTCGGCGCGCGTCTTCGCGACGAAGCCGGTGTCGAGAATGTTGTCCTTCGTCGTGGCGTTGAACTGCAGCGCGCCGATGGCGCAGTGGTGGTTCGTCGCAATGAGCCCCTCGGGCGACACGAACGAGGCCGAGCAGCCGCCGAGGCTGACGATCGACTGCAGAACGTCGCTCGTCGGTGTGGCGAGCGCCTGCGGATCGATCTCGAGGCCTAGGGCCTTCAACGTCTGCGCCTGCGCGGGGAGCTGCTCGGGCATCCACATGCCGCCCGGGTTCTCGAAGACGGGCTTCGCAGGTCCAGGCGTCGCCTCACTCACCGGCGCGCCGGCATCGTCGACGTTCGTCGACTGCGGCACGGCCTTGGGCGCTGCAGGCGGGGGCGTCTCCGGACCGCACGCGGCGGCGAGACCAAGGAAAGCCAGCACCGGGAGAAACGACACGACCGGATTACGAAGTTTCCGAAGTTCCATAGCGCGCTGATACCACGCACGCGCCTTCGCGGCGCTCGCTCAAAGAGTGGAATCGAACCGGTCCAATTTGCCATTGTCGCGAGTGCCGCGATTGCCGCAATGCTCCTTCTACGTGGCAGCGATGATTCTCGCGGAGGCGGACGAAACGTGCGCGCTCCCCCCGCACACGCGCTCACTTGGCGACACATCGCGCGCATTCAAAGCGAATCCGAATGATGCGCCCCCCTCGGCCATGAGCGAATTCACCGGCGCGGCACGGTAGTCTTGGCAGCTGATGGGCCCGCATGCGATCGGAGACACCTTCGATCACTTCGAGATCGAATCCGTCCTCGGCGAAGGCGGAATGGGGACGGTGTACCGCGCACGCGATACCCGGCTGCACCGCCACGTCGCGCTCAAGGTTATGCGCGCCGACGCCCCCGGTCTCGGCAAAGGGAAGCCGCCGGAAAAGGGGAAACGCAACGAGGCCTCGAGTCGCCTCATGCGCGAGGCGCGTCTGGCCGCGGCCCTGGACCACCCGAACGCCGTGTCGATCTTCGAGGTTGGCGAGGTCGGCGACACGCTCTACGTCGCGATGGAGCTCGTCGACGGCCTCTCGCTTCGCGCCTACGTCGACGGTTCGCAGCCCGCGAGCTTGGAACGCAAAGTTCGCATTCTCGCCGACGTCGCGCGGGCCCTCGGTGCGGCCCACGCGCGCGGCCTCGTGCACCGCGATGTGAAGCCCGAGAACGTCATCGTTCGCCCCGACGGCGTCGTAAAGGTGTTGGACTTCGGAATCGCGAAACGGTTCGCCCCCGACACGACGGGAAGCGGCCACACGAAGGCGCGCCCCAACGCGAGCGAGCCTGATTTCGCCGAAACGACCACCTTCGCGCGGACTGGGTCGATCCTCGGAACGCCGCGGTACATGTCGCCCGAGCAGGTGCGCGGCGACCCCTTGGACAGCCGCTCCGACCAGTTCGCGTGGGGGGTCCTCGCGTACGAAGTGCTGTCGGGCGTGAACCCCTGGCACGCGGGCGGCGAAGGGGTGAACCTCCTGATGGCCGTCGCCAGCCGCGCGCCGAAGCCCTTGGCCGACCGGCTTCCCGTGCTCGCGCCCGAGGTCATCGCCGTCGTCGCGCGCTGCATGGCAAAAGAGCCGAGCAGCCGCTTCGAGACGATGGCCGACGTGCTCGCGGCGCTGGGGATCGACGACGGCACGGGCCGCGAAGGAGACGGCGGCGCGCCCGACATGAACCGCAGCGCCGGTACCGGGCGCAGCATGCGCGCGCCCGCCACGATTCGCGCATCGGCGCCCGCCGAAGCCACGCGCGATCTCCGCGCGACCTCGCGTCGCCGGCGCGCGTGGGTCCGCTCGGCGAGCTACGGCGGATCGCTCGTCGTCGGCGCCATCGTCGTCGCCGTCGCCGCAAGCTCGGTGGGGCGCTGGGTTGCCCGCGGTCGCACGCCCCTCGCCGTCGCTTCGGCCACGACCGAAACGCACGACGGCCCCGTGGCGACGGCGCTCACGGCGCTTCCGCCGCCGTCGTCGACGAGCGCCGCGGCGATCGCGTCGTA
>JANXMC010000545.1 GCA_025354825.1 Myxococcales bacterium | reverse complement strand
CCCGAAGAGGCCCGCGAGGCGCTCGCGATTATCCCGTCGTTCATCCCGATGCCGCCCGACGCGCGGCAGACGCCGGCCTTCGCCGCGTCCGTTGGCAAAGTCTTCGCGCTCGCCGGCGATGCGAACCAGGCCGTGCCGATTCTCTCGCGCGCGACCCGCGCGTGTGTCGCGCTCTCCGAGCCGGGCGAGCAGACGCGCGCGTTCTACTATTTGGGAATGGCGCGCGAAGTCGCAGGCGAGCTCGAAGGGGCGCGTTCGGCCTACCAGGTTGTCGTCGATCGCTGGGGGCAGGCGATCCCGCGCTCGGTGACGGCGGAGAAAGCGCGGGCGCGCCTCCATGAGCTCACACGATAGCAGCGCACGCGCCCGGTCCGCGCCGATTGGGAGTCGGTGAAGGACAACGTGATGCGCGACGCCGTGCGTGCGAAGTTCACGCAGCACGAGGCGTGCAGGCGCGAGCTGCTCGAATCGGGAGACGCGCCTCTCGTCGAAAAGACGACGGGCGATCGGTATTGGGGGTGCGGAACCAACGGCGACGGGAAGAACATGCTCGGCAGAATTTTGGTTGAGATTCGTGACGAGCTTCGTGAAGGTGTTCGTGCGAATGGCGGCTGAGTTTCGAGCACGAGACATGGCGCCCAGCTGACGATGCGCGTCATCGATCGGGCCCAGGCGCGGCCGCCGCGAGAATTTGTGGCGGCGCGCCCTCTGTCGTGAGATTTCGTGGCGATGAGCAAGACGCGCGCAGGGATCCTCGACTCGATTTGTGACGGCGTCGGTGAGACGCCGATGGTGCGCCTCTCGCGCATCGGGCGCGGCCTTCCGTGTGAGCTCGTCGCCAAGTGCGAGTTCATGAACCCGGGCGGCTCGGTGAAAGATCGCATCGGCGTTCGCATGCTGATGGACGCGGAGCGCGAAGGGCGCATCAAGCCGGGCGACACGCTCATCGAGCCGACGTCTGGCAACACCGGCATCGGGCTAGCGTTGGCGGCCGCTGTGCGCGGCTACCGGCTCATCATCACGATGCCCGAGAAGATGTCGCAGGAGAAGCAGGTGGTTCTCGAAGCGCTCGGCGCCGAAATCATCCGCACGCCGACGGAAGCCGCGTGGGACGCGCCCGAAAGCCACATCAGCGTCGCCAAGCGGCTGCGCGATGTGATTCCCAATTCGCATATCCTCGATCAGTACGGAAACCCTTCGAACCCCCTCGCCCACGAAGAGGGCACCGCGGCGGAGATCCTCGCCCAGTGCGACGGCAAGGTCGACGCGGTCGTCATGACGGCGGGCACCGGCGGCACGATCACGGGCGTCGCGCGCGGCATCAAGAAGGTGCTGCCGAACTGCCAAATCATCGGCGTTGATCCGGAAGGGTCCATCCTCGCCGGCCCGGGCGAAATCCGCAGCTACAAGGTGGAGGGGATTGGCTACGACTTCATCCCCGACGTGCTCGATCGCAACCTCGTCGATCGCTGGATCAAGTCGAACGATCGCGACTCGTTCCGCGTCGCGCGGCAGCTGATTCGGCAAGAGGGGCTGCTCGTCGGCGGCTCGTGCGGAGCCGCGACGTGGGCCGCGATGCAGGTCTGCAAAGAGATGAAGCCGGGTCAGCGGGTCGTCGTCATTCTGCCCGACTCGATTCGCAACTATCTCTCGAAGTTCGCGAGCGACGCGTGGATGCGTCAGCACGGCTTCCAGCAGGCCGATTGGGAAATCGGCACGCTCAGCGACGTGCTCCGCGCGATGCCGAAGCGCGCCGTCATCACGACGGGCGTCGATGCGCCGGTGCGCGAGGCGATGCGTCTCTTCAAGGAGCACGGGATCTCGCAAGTGCCCGTCATGGACGAAGGGAAGCTCGTCGGCATTCTCACCGAGACCGACCTCTTGCAGCACCTCGTCGACAACCGCGTCGAGGCGAACACGAAGGTCGCCGAGGTGATGGTGCGTCGCGTCTCCTCGATTGGCGTGAGCGCGAACGCGGGCGAGCTGCCGCGGATCTTCGAGCGTGGCGAAGTCGCCATCGTCGTCGACGACGAGCGCGCCGTGGTGGGCATCGTGACGAAGATGGACCTCATCGAGATGCTCGCGAGCCGCAAGCCGTCGGTAAAGCCTGCCGCCAACTGACGCGCGACGGACGGTCACGGGCCGGACGAAGGCGGGTAGGCTGGAAACAGAGCACCCGCCGTGTCTGCGCCCGTGAGCGCGCGGCTCATCGAAGACCACGCGCGCCTCACGCGCGCTCCCCCAGAAACCGCTGAATTGGTCCGTTGACCTCGCCCGCGACGGCCGTAGCGTCGACGCATGTCGAAGCCCCTCGCCAAGGTCACGCTCGAAGGGAACGCTGTGCGCCTCGAGCCGCTCTCGCTCGAGCACGTGCCCGCCCTCGTCGCCATCGCCGCCGACAAGGAGGCGCGCGCGACGTACGGCTTCACGTGGGTGCCCGAGGGGTACGCAGACGTCGTCGCCTACGTCGAGCTGGCCATGCGTGAGCTCGAGCAGGGGCTCGCGCTCCCGTTCGCGACGGTGGCGAAACGTAACCGCGGCGACGGCGCACGCGGCGACGAGGTCGTCGGCACCACGCGCTTCTGGCGAATCGAGCGCTGGCTCCCGTTGCGCGACGACGGCTCGCCCGATGTGGCGGAGATCGGCTGGACGTGGCTCGCGCATCGCGCGCAGCGAACCGCGGTGAACACCGAGGCGAAGCTCTTGATGCTTACGTATGCGTTCGAGACGTGGCGCCTCACGCGGGTGAGCTTGCTCACCGACGAGCGCAACGCACGTTCGCGCGCCGCCATCACGCGCATCGGCGCAACCCTCGACGGCATCGTTCGCGCCCACTCGCGCGCCTCCGACGGCACGGTGCGTAACAGTGCGTTCTTCTCGATCATGGCCGACGAATGGCCGTCCGTGAAAGCGCGGCTCGAAGCTCGCGTGCGCGGTCGCTAACGAGGCGTCTTCGCCGCGCGAAATCGTGATATTAGTTTCACCATGCGCCCGCAGGATCCGTTCATCGGTCGAGAGATCTT
>JANXMC010000532.1 GCA_025354825.1 Myxococcales bacterium | reverse complement strand
CTACGAGGCAGGAATCAAAGTCCCCGATGACGTCGTCAGTGCGTTGCGAATCAAGCCGCACAAGTTTCACGGCGACTGGAACTACAACGTTGAAGCGCACTAGACATATGCGCGGGCTTTATTTTCGCGCGGTGCCTTAGTGATAGCCCGCCTGCCACGGATGAGCGTGGAGCGACGCGTAGTCGCCGGCGAGCAGCAGACTCCAGAGATCCAGCACGAAAGCCTTCGTCACTGGATGCAGGTGCTTCGCCGGCCCTTCGTCATTCAGATTCTCCATCACGACGCGTCCATCCCGGTGCGCGGAGATGTACCAGCCGGTTTCCTCATCGGTTACCGAGACGTCACCGTGCTCCTGGTCTGCGCCGATGAGCTCGTCGTACAGCGCGGAGAGCCCGGATTCGGACAAGTCGTCGGGAATGTCGTTGTCATAGACATGACCCATCGAGAACATCGCCACCTCACATTTCCTGTTGGACTGCGGCCGCAATATTCCTTCAGGGGACGTACACGGCCCCGTCGCTGGCGACGCTTCCCGTGATACTTCCACCCCAGACGATCGCGCCCTTGCCCGTCCACGCGACCGACGCATTTGCCCGTGGCGATGGCTCGCCTGTCGTGGGCATCGAGGTCCAAGCACTCGTCTTCGTCGAGTACGCGGCGCCGCCTCCCCGAAGCGTCAGTGTTCCCGCGTCATCTTTGTAGCCCGACCACAGGAAGAGAGAGGAGCCATCGGACCAACCCTGCGCGTTGATTCGGGCATCGATGACTGCAAGATCCGGCGGAACGATCGGAGTCCAGGCGCTGCCCGCGAAGAGTGCGCCGTCGTGAGCGACACCTGCCTTGTTCTCGCCATCAAAGAACGCGAAGGCGGTGCCCACCATCGCTCGCACGGGACCATCCCTTCCCGCCTCAGTCGGCGTCGCACTAGCAGTCCACGCCTTCGTCGACGGGTTGAAGCGAGCACCATCTGCGTAGTACGTGTCGCCGGCGCTGCCGCCCCACACGAAGACCTCCAAGCCGTTCCAAGCCATGAACGGCTGGCGGCGGGCTGCCAGAGGCGACGCCGGAAGCATCGTCCAGGTGTTGGATGTAGGGTTGTAGGCGGCACCGTCCGAGCAAACGATGCCCGAACAACTGCCACCTCCACCCCAGACGATCATCTCGGAACCAGTCCACACTGCGGAATGGTCACTTCGCGCAGCGAGAGGGGAGGCAGCGATGCTCGTCCAGGTATCGCCAGGCGCATCGTATCGAGCCCCATCGTTGACCGGCCCAGCGGGGCCTTTGCCGCCCCAGACGAGCATCGACGATCCTGTCCACACCGCCGAATGCAACCACCTCCCCGCAAGGGAAGTCGGCTTGGCTGCCAGTAGGCGCCAGGTGTCCTTCGCGTAATCGTACGCGGCTCCATTGACCTCGAGCGTGCTACTTCCTTGACCGCCCCAAACGATCATTTCGCTACCCGTCCAGACGGTGCTGTGGAGCGCGCGACCGCCGAAGCCGACCGGCGGCAAGGCGATGGTCCGCCAACCGCGGCGCGGTGTGCAGGTCGTGCTCCATTTGCAATCCGAACCGCACGTCTGAAGGCCATCTTCACCGATTCCGCAGGTGCCGCCAGCGCGCGTCGACGACGGAACACACTCCGGAGCGATGCACGCAGCATCGGTGTCGGGGGCATCGCTCGTCGTGCCGTCGGCGGGGGCGTCGGTCGTATCGGGCGTGGAATCGACCTTCGAGTCCACGCCGCTGTCGGCGGCCGACGTGTCCACGGTTGCGTCGCCGCCATCTGCGCACAGTGAATCGTCGTGGGTGCACGCTGCAGGATAGTCGAGGTTGACGCAGCCGATCGCAGCGACGCCAAGCGAGAGGAGAGTGACGACGGTGGCTTGGGCCCGAGACATCAGAACGCTCCCTGAAGCTGAAGACCGCCGAGGGTCGGCGAGACGCGTACGAAGGCCGTGGGCTTGGGCTGCTCCTTCGAGGGTGTGGCCGCGTACAGGTAGATGGCGGCTCCGAAGCTCGCGAGCGCCAGACCACCAGTCACGAACGAGATTCCCTCCCAGGTGCGCACCTTGCTCTTGCCAACGTCGTCGCAGGCAGTCGCGAGCTGCGTCGCGCACTGCGCCTGCCTGTCGTCCAGGCCCGCGCTGACGGCGAGGCGGGCACCGACGGCCGCGAGCGTGAAGACCGCGCCTGCACCGACGAACACGTAAGCCATCGTCGGCACGTGCTTCTCGTTCGTGGTGCTCTCGTCAGTGGACGCGTCGAGTGCTGGTACCGTGACGGTCTTCGCGTCCTTCTCGGGCGCGATCTCGATTGCGCTCTCCCACGGCTTCTTGCCCTTGCCGCTGACCACGAGGGCGTGCGTCCCGCCGTCGACGGGAACGGCGGAGCCGGCCACGAACGCCTGACCGTCCAGCTCGATGACGAGCTCGGTCGCGCCCTTCGGTAACACGACTGTGAGCCGTGACAGACGGGGTTCGAGATCTGCGAGCTCGCCGATGATGAAGTCGACGCGCTTGATGTTGCCGGCGGCCTTCGCCGACGCAAGGGCCTCGCGATAGGTCGACCAGGCACGCGCGAGCTTGCCCGTGTGCGCGTAGCAGTAGGCAAGACGCGCGAGCGTGCCGCTGCCAGGGTCGAGTTTCTGGCTTTGCTCGAGCTTCGGACAGGCTTCGGCAAATTTGCTGAGATCCATGAGGGTCTTGGCGTCGGTGAAGAGTTGCTCTGCCGCGGCCTTGTTGGCGTCGTCGGCGAGCGCGCGCGGCGCAACGGAGGAGGCCGTGAAGACCACCACGAGAAGGAGCGCCGACGTAGTAGCGAGACGATTCCGGGACATGAGACTGGGACTTTCGGGTCGAAGGAGAGGGATCACCTACGATCGTAGAGGGACGTCGTCGACCCGCCATGAGCGAAAGCGCCGCGAGGACGGTCTTCGCCGCGCATTCGTCGACGCGCGGCGAAAAGGCGACGGCTACTCCCCACGCGCATCGGCCACGCAGCCATCGCACACGGGATAACGGCCACCGACGTCGTGCAGCTCCGCTTCGGGAAATAGATCGCCGCACTTTCCGCACGCCTTTCGTAGCGTCGGGTTCGCGACGACGCTCGGCCGGGGGGGAAGAGGCCTGTTGAACAGGGCCACCTGGTCTTCGTCACGGGTCACTCGTAGCTCCGCTGCATCGGCCTGCCGGCGTCGGTAGACCAGCCTTCCGACGTAAAGCGCACCGAGAAAGAGCAGCAGTCGGATTGCCAACCAAGAGAGTGTCACGATAGTCACCCAATCCGTCGGCTCACTTCAATTCAATCCAATGCATCGCCAACATAGCGATGCATCGAGAATCCAGATGCGTATTTACCGCTGCACCCAATGCGCAGAAGGCGTTCGCTCACCGCGTTCGAAATACGCACGTGCGACAATTGTCACGACATCGAGAGAAACAATCTGCGCCGCTGCGTATTCTCCCTCCTGTCCGCCAACCGTTAGGCGGGTAACACTGGTGTCGAGTCCGCCCGCGGTCTCCGCGTTCCAGAACGTGACGTTGTCCGAAGTCACATAGGCGATGTAGCGACCGCTGCCGCCGCCGATGCTCATGTGCTCCTCGCCCTCAGGGACCCCCTTGGGTGAGGCGGGGGCCAACACGACGATCGTTTTTTCTTTCGAATCCAACGCACGAAGCGAATTGAGGACATCGTCCCAGGTCGGCGAATCGATCACATCGGAATCAGTTGCAAGCGAGGTCACATGAGGCATCAGCCGCTCCTATGGGACGATTGTGAGAGTCGATGTCCCGCCGGGGGTCACTACTTCTACCGTGTCCAGTCCGAGCTGTCGCGCCATCGATCGAACCGCACCCGATCGGCCGCATGCCGGGCATAGGGCGCGGTCGACAATGAGGCGA
The DNA here is from genome assembly GCA_025354825.1 of Myxococcales bacterium. Taxonomy (GTDB): domain Bacteria; phylum Myxococcota_A; class Polyangia; order Polyangiales; family Polyangiaceae; genus JANXMC01. The sequence goes on along the minus strand of JANXMC010000532.1, from coordinate 1,181 downwards.
GCGCTGCCTCCGCGGACACCGGCGCGCCCCGCCTGGGCGAAGACATCGGCTTCGGCATGTGTGACCGAGATCGCGTTCACGCGAAGCGGCACCGGTTGGCCGTGAGCGTTGATCCCCCAGAACTCTTTTCCGGCGACCTCCAGCTTCGCGAGCGTGCCTTCTCCAGCTTTGAGGCCGAGCTCGGCGCGCATGGCCGCGTGTCCGGCGAATTCGCCGGCTTCCCCGACGGCCAGCGGGACCTCGCGGCCGGCAGCCCCAACTCCCTCGATTTCAGCCGCAATGATCGGCGCTCTCGCCAATGGGGCAACCGCCGCGAAGACGCCTCCGACTGCGATGACCTTGTCGCTCATGGCGATCACCAACTTGATCGCGTACCCGCGCGCCCGCGCTTCGTAGCTCGCCTTCGCCAGCGGACTGTGCGGCCCCTTGAGGAAGTCGCCCCAATTCCCGTTGCACGTCCCGCAGAACTTCTCGACGTCCCCCGTCATGAACGCGCCGCGGAGGGCGTCGATGTTGTTCACGGCCGTCTGCTCGTCGCCGAACATCCCGTGGTTCTCGGCGCCGAGGTTGTCGAGATCCGGTCCGCCGAGGAAGTCGAACACCGCACCGAACTTGGAGGACGTCTCGCCCGTGACCTCGCCGCCAACGTCGACCGTGTCGATCTGGCCGCCGGAGCGGGAGGCTTGCGGACTCGCGCCTCCGTCGTCCGCGGTGATGATGGAGATGTCGACGCGGAAGGCTCCACCGTGCCGCCTGATCGGCGAAAACTGCGTAGCGCCGTCGATCGGGTTTCCGAACCCGTCGAAACCAGGGCCTTCCGCTGAAGTGACTTCAAGCTTTGCGCTCGTGTCCTCGGTGGCCGCGCTCGCGTCCTCACGTGTCTGTGCCGGCTCGTCGTCGAAGCCCGACGGGTCGACCCTGTTGATGGGATCGTTCTCGACGTAGGCGTACGGATTCAGCCCCAGCGAGGTCGGGTTGATGACCGGATCGGGCGTGAGGAATCGGCGCGTCTTCGGGTCGTAGACGCGGCCGCCCATGTCGATGAGACCGAGGGAGGCCTCAAGCTCCTGCCCGGTGAAGCCCACGCTCTGGTCGCTAGTCGCCGCAGAGTGCGTGCTCGGATCCGTCGGTTCGACCGCGGTGCCCCACGGGTCGTACCGATGCCTCTCGACGACGGCGTG
>JANXMC010000507.1 GCA_025354825.1 Myxococcales bacterium | reverse complement strand
CGGCGTCGGCGTCGGCGTCGACGGTGCGAGCGGGCGCGGCGCTCCGAGCGGCACGCCGTCGGCATCGCGGACCAGAAAGCTCACGCCGAAATCCTGCGGCAACTTGAGCACCCGCGCGCTGCCCGGCGCGACGGTCGCGCGGGCGATCTCGCGGCCGCTCGCATTGAGCACCGCGACGCTTCCGCCGGCCTCGCCGAGCCCCACGTCCACCGTGCGCGTCGCCACGGACGACCGCGCGAGGGCTTCGAGCGCATCGCCGCGCACGACGTGAAGAACGCGATCGGCCGACGCGCCGCCGTAGCGAATGAGCACGGCCGCGGGGAACGTCTCGGTCGCGATGTGAACGAGCTTCCGCCTCACGGCCACCGCGCCGAAGTCGAACAAGAGGCCAATGCCCTCTTCGCCGAGCGCCAAAAAGCGACTCGTCGCGTCCCCCTCCCACGCGGCCCCTTGACCGTCGATGAGCGCGGGCGACGTCCCGGGGTTCACTTCGTCGATCACCTCCGCGCCCTTTGGCAAACCGACCGCATCGGTCCGCGCGCGGAAGCGGCCGTGGGGCTCGGCGCACAGCGTGGTGGTGAGCGTCACGCCGTCGACCGCGCCCGCGATGCGCACCCCCTGGCCGCTCGCGCAGGCCGTGGGCGATACGTCGGTGGCGATGAGCGTGTGGACCTTGTCCTCCGCGTCCCGAAAGCCCGCGCGCCACCACAAGAGCGGATCGTGCCGGTCGGCGTCGTCGAAGGCGACGTCGACGACGCTCCCACGCAGCGGCCGATGGCCGTGGGGCGTGGGGTGCGCTTGCACGATGAGCGATGCGCCGTCGTCGCCGTGGAGCGCGAGGTCGCCCGCGCGCCCATAGGCGTGGGGGCTCGCACGATGCGCCGCGAGGGTCGAGACCGTCGCGTGAGGGGCGGGCGTGGGCGCCGATCTTGGCGGCGCGCATGCGGAGATCGCCGCCGCCGTGAGGGACGCGGCGGCGCCCGCCGCGAGGAGCATCGGTAACCACGTGACGGCCACGGTCGCTGCGGGAGATCTCACGGCGGCGACGATACCGCCTCGGTGTCATCCTTTCGCAACGCCCTCGTGATCACCTACGCGCTCCCACCCGACGACGCGGTCGTCGACGTCGCTCCCCCGGCGCCCGCGCCGGCATCCGAGCCCGCGTCCGAGGCTGCGCGCTGGACGCCCCCGGTGCTTCACACCCTCGGCCTCTTCACCGTCATGCGCATCGGCGAAGCGGTCATTTGGCCCGAGCCGTTTGCCCACTTCGATTCGGCGAGCGTCGGCGCCCACTACGACGACACCTTCACCAATCCGCCGCTCTTCGACCCGCACAAGCCCGCATTTCAGTGGGACGGCGACCCGTGGGCGGTCAACGTCGTCGGCCACGGGCTCATGGGGAGCGAGCTTTATTTGCGCGCTCGCATGTGCCATTTCGGACCCGTCGGCTCCCTCGCCTTCGCCGCAGGCGCGAGCGCCTTTTGGGAATACGTGGTCGAAGGGAGCGGCGTTCGGCCATCGGCGCTCGACCTTGTCTACACGCCGCTCGCCGGGATGATCCTCGGCGAAGGGCGCTACTTCCTCTACGAGCGCGCCGGTACGGTCGCTTCGCCCACGCTTCGGCAGGTTTTTCGCGCCGCCCTCGACCCATTCGGCCAGCTCGAACGCGCGGCCGGCTCGGGCTGTTGACCGCGTCGCTCCCCGTCCGCGCGCACTGCAAACGCCGCCACGACGCCGCGATAGCGCGACGCACGCTGCCTGTGGGAGACTCGCCGCACCATGTCGAACGGCACGAGTGACCGCGCGCAGACCGCCCTCAAAAAAATACGTGAGTTCGTCCGCGACGAGCTCATCTCGAAAGAGCCCCAGCTCGCGGGCAAACCGTTTCGCGAAATTCTCCCAACGCTCAATGGGCTTCGCAAACAGGTCAAATCCCTGGATATTTGGGCGCCGTTCCTTCCGCCTCGCTACGGCGGCCTCGGCCTCGCTCTCCCCGAGTACGCCCACGTGAGCGAAGAGCTCGGGCGCAGCCCGTTTGGCCACTACGTCTTCAACTGCCAGGCGCCCGACGTCGGCAACATGGAGCTGCTCATCGCCCACGGCACCGAAGAGCAGAAGCGCGAATACCTTCTCCCGCTCGTGCAGGGCGAAACACGCAGCTGCTTCTCGATGACCGAGCCGGAAAATCCCGGCTCGAACCCCGTCATGATGAGCACGACGGCCCACAAAGACGGCACCGACTACGTCATCAACGGGCACAAGTGGTTCACGTCGTCGGCCGACGGTGCGGCCTTCGTGATCGTCATGGCGGTCACCAACGCCGAAGCGGGAAGCCCGTATACGCGCGCTTCGCAAATCATCGTCCCGACCAACACCAAAGGCTTTCACATCGACCGCAACATCTCGGTCATGGGCGAACCTGGGGAGGACTACGCGAGCCACTCCGAAATTACGTATACCGATGTTCGCGTCCCCCAGAAAAACCTCTTGGGCGCGGAGGGCGCAGGTTTCGTTCTCGCGCAAGAGCGCCTCGGCCCCGGGCGCATTCACCACTGCATGCGGTGGATCGGAATCTGCGAGCGCGCCTTCGATCTCATGTGCAAGCGTGCCGTGAACCGCGAGCTTTCGCCCGGGAAACCGCTCGGATCGCGCCAGATGATCCAAGAGTGGATCGCCGACAGCCGCGTAGAAATCGAGGCCGCGCGCCTCATGGTGCTGAAGGCCGCCCATGTGATCGAGACCGACGGCATGTCGGCGTCGCGCGAATACGTTTCGATGATCAAGTTCTATGTCGCCGGGGTTTTGCAGCGCGTTCTCGATCGCGCGATTCAAACCCACGGCGCTCTCGGGATCACCGACGATACTCCTCTTGCCTATTGGTACCGCCACGAGCGCGGCGCGCGCATTTACGACGGCCCCGACGAGGTTCACAAGTCGCTCGTCGCGAGGCTCGTTTTGAAGCGCTACGGCTTCGACGTCGACGGCCGCGAGAAAGGAACGCGATGAGCAGCACCGGCGCCGTGGACGAGGCCGACAGCATCCGTGAAGGCGCGGAGATCGACGCCGTCAAGCTCACGAAGTTCCTGGAGGGGCGCATCGACGGGGTGCACGGCATCCTCGTCGTCGAGCAGTTCTCCAAGGGCTTTTCGAACCTCACGTACCTCGTTCGCGCAGGCGAGCGCGAATACGTGCTTCGCAGGCCCCCCGTGGGCGTGAAAATCAAGAGCGCCCACGACATGGGGCGCGAGTTCAAGATCCTCTCCAAGCTCGAGGCGGTTTACGACAAAATCCCCAAGCCGCTGCTCTTCTGCGATGACGAGTCGGTGATGGGCGCGCCGTTCTACGTCATGGAGCGCGTGCGCGGCGTCATCCTGCGCGCGCGTATTCGCGAGGGCGTCGAGCTTCGCGCGGAGCGCATGAAGCGCATCTCGGAGCTCGCCGTCGACACCCTCACCGAGATTCATGCAATCGACTACGCGGCGGCCGGCCTTTCCGATTTGGGCAATCCGCAAGGGTACGTCGAGCGCCAAGTGCGCGGCTGGGCCGAGCGCTACGAAAAGGCGAAGACCGACGACGTGCGCGAGATGAAGGCCGTCTCCGATTGGCTCGAAGCGCACCGCCCGAAAGAGAGCGGCGCGACGCTTATTCACAACGACTTCAAATACGACAACATCGTCATCGACCCGGCGGGGTTTCAAAAGATCGTCGCGGTTCTCGACTGGGAGATGGCGACCCTCGGCGACCCGCTGATGGATCTCGGGACGATGCTCGGATACTGGGTTCAGTCGGACGATCCGCCTGTTTTTCAGGCGATGCAGTTCGGCCCCACGTACCTACCGGGCAACCTCACGCGGCGCGAAATCGTCGACCGGTACGCCACGCGCACGGGGCGCGACGTATCGAACATTCATTACTATTACGTATTTGCACTCTACAAGCTCGCCGTCGTCGCCCAGCAGCTTTACCGCCGCTACAAAGAGGGGCTCACGACCGAAGCGCGCTACGCCCAAATGCTCGCCGGCGTGCAGGCCGTCGCCGCCACGGCCGCCACCGCCATCGACAAGAACCGCATCGACAACTTCGGCGCCTGACCCTACGAGGCCGAACCATGCGCGCTTACGAGATTCGCGGAAGCTTCGGCCTCGAGAACCTCACGCTCACCGAGCGGCCGAGCCTCGAGCCCGGGGCCGGGCAGGTCGTCGTGGGGCTTCGCGCCGCGTCGATCAACTACCGCGATCTCATGATGATCCGCGGCACGTACAACCCGCGGCAGAAGCTCCCGCTCATCCCCGTCTCCGACGGCGTCGGCGACGTTCTGCGCCTGGGCGCGGGCGTCACGCGCGTGAAGGTCGGCGACCGCGTGATTGCCCACTTCATGCAAGGCTGGCAGTCCGGCACGCCGACCCGCGAGAAGATCTCGACGAGCCTCGGCGGCCCCCTCGACGGCTGCCTCGCCGAAGAGATCCTCGTGCGCGAAGAGGGCGTCACACGCGCGCCGGCATCGCTGTCGGACGACGAAGCGGCGACGCTTCCCTGCGCCGCCGTCACCGCGTGGAGCGCCCTCATTGGCCAGGGGCGGCTCAAGGCCGGCGAGACCGTTCTCGTGCAAGGCACCGGCGGCGTCTCCCTCTTCGCGCTTCAAATCGCGCGCATGCACGGCGCGCGCGTCATCGTCACGTCGAGCAGTGACGAGAAGCTCGTCCGCGCCAAGGCCCTCGGCGCCCACGACGGCATCAATTACAAAGCCAACCCCGAATGGGGCGTCGCAGCCCGCAAGCTCACCGACAACGTCGGGGTCGATCACGTCGTCGAAGTCGGCGGCGCCGGCACGTTCGATCAGTCCGTTCGCGCGACGCGCCCCGGGGGAACTATCAGTCTCATCGGCGTCCTCGCCGGCGGCGCCACGCAGGTGAACCTCGTGCCGGTTCTCATGCAGAACATCCGCGTCCAGGGCGTGCTGGTCGGCACCGGCGAAATGCTCGGCGACCTCTTGGCCGCAATGGCGACGTCACCCACCGTAAAGCCCGTCATCGACAAGGTGTTCCCCTTCGAGGAAGCCCGCGCAGCCTTCGGTCACCTCGAAGGCGGGAAACACTTTGGAAAAATCGTCATTCGGATACGCGCGTAACCTTCCAAGCCGAATCCAACGGCGAGGCGGGGAGGCAAGGAGGGGGCTGGAGGCACGACGGGCTTCGAGCAGCGGAAGGGGAATTTGGGTTTGTGCGCGCGGTGCACGCTGGCGCGAAGCGAGCCTCGCGTGCCCAAGACCCTTCCCCATCCTCCTTGCCTCCCCGGCTCCCCGTTCGGTTCTCTCTGAGCTCCCGGTGTCAGTGATGCCGCTCGCGTTTCTCCGGCGGCACGCGCCCGAAGTCGCCCGTCATCCCTAAAATCATCTGCGCCGCGACGGCGTAGGCGGTC
>JANXMC010000494.1 GCA_025354825.1 Myxococcales bacterium | reverse complement strand
AAGCCAACCTCGCCGATCGCGGCGGACGGTTTCAAGGCTACTCCGTGAACTCGGAACGGGAACTGGCGAAATTGCTCCACGAACGCCCGCGCGAGGCCATCCGCTGGTTGGAGGACGGCTCCGTCGCGCAGTGGTTTGAGGAGAGTGGCTTGCCCTACCCCGTCACCGGGCGACGGGCACCCGGTCTCGCGGCAGTTCAGCAACTCTTTGAGGCACCGAAGAGGTGCGAGTCCTCGGCGATCGCTCCGGCGAGGAAGCGGCATCGCGCACCTACCAGCGACGCATCGAGCTCGAGCTCCGACCGCGCCAGCGGCCCGGCGACATCCTCGAAGCCGTGCCTGGGCTCTTCGCCGTACAACACGCGGGCGGCGGCAAAGCGAACCAGTATTTTCTCCGCGGTTTCGACGCGGACCACGGCACCGACATCGCCTTCTTCGTCGACGGCGTTCCGGTCAACATGGTGAGCCACGGCCACGGCCAAGGATTCAGCGACTTCCACTTCTTGATCCCCGAGCTGGTCGTCTCGCTCGATGGCTACAAGGGCCCGTACTACGCGCAATTCGGCGACTTCGCGACCGCTGGCGCCGTGAACCTCCACCTCGCCGAGAAGTACGAGGAGAGCTATGCGCAGTACTCCATTGGCCAGTACGGCGTCATGCGCGGACTCGTCATCAGCTCGCCCGATCTTGGCGACGAATGGCGCGCGGTGGTCGCGGCGGAGCTGTACAAGGACGACGGCCCGTTCGCGAACCCGGAACGGCTTCAGCGCTTCAACCTCTACCTCCGCGCGACCCACGACGTCGGCGCATGAAAGCCATCGCCGATCGCCCCGCCGTCGAAGACGAGTCCATGGTTGCTCAGGGCTTCACCATCGTGGACGCGAATGTCGGCCTACGGTGGCGTGACATCGAAGCCGCGGTTGACGTCCAGAACGCCCTCGACACCACGTGGCGCGAGGTCAACTTCGCCACCACGACTCGTCTCCGCGAAGAGCCGGCACCGGTCGCCGGCATTCACTACTCGCCGGGTTGGCCGCGCACAATCACCGCGAAAGCGACACTCTATTGGCGCTGAGCTCCAGCGCCCAGACCGCTGGGACAAGACGCGTTCGACGGGTGGCGGCGCGGAGAACTACCCCCATTGCCCGAAAGGGCGGTGCCTTGAACACTCGTGGACTTGAAGGCGTGGGTGAGGGCAAGCGAGCGCCCCAGCACGAGGAGCGCAATGACGACGATGATGATGAGCAAGAGCGCGAAGAGCGCGAGGCGCACGAGGCATCCGCCCGCTTGCTTTCGTGTGGGTGATTCCCATTCGGCTGGCGATCCGGAACGTGCGAGGCGCGAAGCGAGGGCGCCCCAGGCTGTGGCCGCGACCGTTGGGGCGATGAGGGGGCTCGACGATGGCGCGGACACCGGAACGCCCGATGGCGCTGACGGAGCGGCCGAGTGCCTCGTCGCTCTGTCGAGCGGCGGGGACGGCGCACGGGCGCGCGCGGCCTCGGCACGACGAGCTTCACACGCCGCGCACGTCTGCCCCGCCAACCAGAGGCCGGGCTCGTGGTTCGTGCAGAAGGGGCGGACTTGAGCTTGATGGCACGCCTCACACTCGCCGCCTGTCGCCTGCGTCGTGCCGCAATTCGGACAGCGTAGAACCACGCTCATTCGTGCGTGTCGGCGCCCGGCGCCGTCCCGCTTTCGTCAGGCGGCGGCGGCTGCGTGGGCGGTGGAAAGACTTCGTTGACGAGGGCCGCCGGCGGGTGAAGTTGGTACACCTGCGGCAAGCCTCCCGGAAGCACGCGTGCGAGCGTCGGCGCGCGTTCGTAGGGACCAAACCCCTCGCGTGGCAGGCGCCGAGAGAGAGCGACCGTCGTAAGGACCGGATGGGCATGGTATGCGGGATAGATCGCATACCGTTCTTCGACGTGGTCGTGACCACGAACCATATGCGTAATCGGTCTTCCGAGCCGCGCCGCCAGGGCGCAGAAGTCGGCGAAATCCTCGTAGCCGAACTGACTTCCTCGCGCGAACCGGTTGGGCATCTTTCTACGTGCTTTCGGGTGCGCACGGGCCCACACGAAATCGGACAAGCATGATGGATCGTTCCAGTCGCCCTTCGCTTCGAGCGCCGCGTGCAGGTCCTTGAGCGGGAAGCCGCCGTGTGCGACCAACAAGCCGTCGGGAAAGAAGAGCGCGCGCGGCGCGTGGGCTGTGAGCCGCATCGCAACCTTGCCGGCCCGCTCGATCCATTCGTGGGTGAGATTGGCATTCAGGAACTCGGAAAAGTCCGAGGGCGAAACGCTGGAGGCGAAGAGCCGGCCGTCATAGGTGAGCGCTTCGTCGTGATTGCCTGCGATGACGCAGATGCGATGCGGCGCTTCGACGATCAACTCGAATATCCGCACGAGCACCTCGAGACCGAGTCCTTCGTCGTCGATGAAGTCACCGAGGAAGATGATTCGTGACGGCGGGCCGCTGGTCTCCGCTTCGTACCGACGGATCTGCGCGAGCGACCCCTCGAGCGCGAGGAGATCGCCGTGGAGGTCGCCGACAATCCAGAGCGGGCTCGCGTCGTCCTTGGCGGAGACGCGGATCGCGTGATCGGCGGCGTTGGACCGGTCGCTGTCGTACAGCATACCCGGCCCCTCCGCGCGATCGAGCAAGGCCTCCATCCGCTCGACCGCCGGGCGCAATCGCGCTCGCACCGCCTTCGCGTCGAGAACGGCGCGCATGGTGAGCCAATCGAGGTCGCGCACGTCGACGACGGGCGGTGCGAGAACCGCTGCTGCCTCGGACGGCGAAGGGGGCGGAGCCGAGCGCGTGGGCGCGCCGGCAAGATGCGGCTGCGCGTCGGACGTTGCGTCTGAGGCTGGATCGTCGGTCGTCGGCATCAGCGCCCTCGCACCGTGAGCGGCATCTTCAGGACGCCCTTCGCCTCCCGCCCGACGGCGAGCTGATCGCCCTGGCGCAGCCCCTGCCGAGCCGCGATCGCCTTCCCGTTGAGAAGCGTCTCGTTCACGGCGCTGATGACGGGCGACACGGTCCACTGGCCGCGGTCGCCGCGCTCCACCACGCACTGGTGGTCATCCCAAAACTCGCCCTCCGGCCCGAACTGACGCAAGAGCGATTTGCCGAGCTCGGTGCGCACGGCAATGTGCATCGAACGTCCGTCGGGACCGGTCAGCTCGATGCGGTCCGATGCGATCGGATCGCCGGCCGACGGCGTTCGCGCGGGGGGATGCGGCGGCGCCACGGACGCGGCACGCACGGGGGGCGTCGGCAGTGCCGGCCTAGGTCCGAGGCCACTCAGAATGGCTGCCAGCATGGCCGCGGTTGGCCTCGCCGCCGGGTCTGGAGACAAGCATCGGTAAAGGGCGGCGCTCACCTCGGCGTTCTGCGCCGGCAATGGCATCGTCCCGAGGAGCGCGGGCGGCTTGGCGGCGTAGCCCCTCACAAGCGCGGCGTACTCGCTTTGGTCCTCGCGCCAGTATGGATGCTCACCGGCGAGAAGCTCGTAGAGCATCAGTCCGCACGTAAAGACGTCCGACGCCGCGACGGGGATTGAGCCGCGCGTCATGTGCTCCGGCGAACGGTAATTGTCCGTTCCGACGTAGCCCTGAAAGCCGTGCCACGGCGCGCGCTGGTCCGTGAGCAGCGAGAAATCCATGTCGATCAGTTTGAGCTGGTATCCGGAGCCGATCGAACGGTCCTCTACCAAATACGCGTTCGCGGGTTTCAGGTCGGCGTGAATGACTCGTGACTCGTGGAGCGCGGCAACCGCCGCGGTCAAAACCTTCGACCATGTCACGTGCCGAGCCCACACCGACGGGTCGCGCGCCGGCGCGATCTTCGTGAGGCGCTGCTGCTCGCGTTCTTTGTCGAGCACCTGCTGCAAGTCGGCACCGCTGTGCACGAATTCGAAGGCCTGAAAGTAACACGGCCCGCCCCATACCTCCTCGAACGCGTCGATCTGACGCACGGCGAGGTGGTCTGCTTTGCCGCCGCGCACGCGAGCAGAGAGCTCCTTCTGATAGGCCACGAAGGCGCCGTACCAAACCACCGTCGGCGCCGGGGACTTATACTGCTTGAAGAAAACCTTCTTCCCCGTTGGCGCCTGCGCCGCGTACGAAATGGCCATCATGCCCGGCCCGAACACTTTCGTGATTCGGTATCCGCGGATCGTATCGCCGACTTTTAGCTTTTTTGCCATTGCTGCCGATCCGCGCTTCGAGGGCGCACGTGGCTACAGGGCTACGGTCTCTGCCGAGCGCGACACGCTCGCGGCGAGCTGCTGCAGCGTCGTCTTGAAGTTCACCGGATCGGACGTGAACTTCTCCAGGGCTTGCTGGGGAGACAGCCCCTCGAATTCCACCACTTCCCACTCTGACTTATCGATTTGGCTGAGGCGGTCGTATCCTTCAAAATTCGGCGCAAAAAGGCTGAGAATGATGCGATTTGCCATTACCAAGTTGGCAACATCCTGCAGCGATCCGCCTTTGGCTTCGGGGATGCTCATCGTCTCTTTGAACGAGGCGTCCGTAAAAACGATGACGACGCGCGCGGCGTCGCTTCGGTAACGCCACTTCGTCGGATCGTCCGTCTGCGAGCCCTTCGGAATCGCAGGCATCGACGCCACCTTGTAAAGCGTGTCGAGCAGCGACTCCGGCTCGTCCCCACCGCCTTGGGCTTTCAGCGTTGCCAACTGCGCTTTGAGCGCGCCCACGTCGCGCACGAACGGGTTGTCCTCGAACCACGCCACGCCTTCCGACTCGGCGGACTCAATATCGCGATATCCGACGACCTTGCCGCGCCAGTCGCGTACCGGAGCCGCGGTATTGCCATCGCCTCGACTCAACGAGTCGATGAACGTCTCGATGTTCTTCCGCAGGGCGTCGATGCAGGTCGCCATGCTGCCGGTCACGTCGACGACGAATACGAGGTCGGCGACGCCCTTCGTCTTGGCGCGCGCTTGCGGGGCCGGCGCCGCGAGCGCCGGGGCTGCGACACCGGCTGGCGCAGCCGCATCTTCGGGAGCGTCGGGCGGCGTTCGCGCAGCGCCTGGGTCGAGCGGCGCTGCGTCCGCTTCCGTTGCATCAGCACGCTCGGGAGACGTCGGATCACTCATGTTGGCTCCAGGGCAAGTCGTGGCGTTTCATCGGGCGCTTGGCCCCGCGTGCGAGCGGCGCTCGAACAGCGACCGACGCCGGTACAATATTCGTGCCCGGCGCCGCGCAGGGCGCGAGAGGCGAGCGACGGCGCTATTCGGGTGTTGCGTGCACTTGCCGTCACCACCGATGCGCCTCCATTTGTCTCACCGTGACGGTTTCGAGCGATCGCGCTCCCACTCGCCAAGTGCCTGTGGCGGTAGCGACTCGTCTCCGTAAGGGATGGACCTGATCTCGCGTGCCGCTGGCCGCGCCCTGCACAAAAGCGTCTGTGCAACGTGCGCCCAGTGCCCAATCGCTTAATGGCCACACCACGTACTGCGGCGTCTCAGTTGTATTAGGGGCGGGGCATGTCGGCCGTAACTTCGACTCTGCCGGTGATGGGCCAAGCGACATTTTTAATTATCGCTTGAGCCAATTCGGTATTTGCGATCATTGGCATTAGGTCGTCTAGGTTCGAATCGTGGCACGCAGGGGCGCGATGAGCGCGCCTCGGTCGCCGCGAGGAATCAACACAGGGGAGACGCGATGAGCCAGGACGCAACGTCACAGTCGGGATCATTCTCGGGGTCTGAAGCCAAGGGCTCGTCGCCCGACGCCAAGGGTGGGCAGCCCGGTAAAGGTGCGAAGGACGAGATCATCGATGGCGCGCGGCACCTTGGCAGCGAGGTGAAAGATATGGCCGCCGACGTGGCGGGGGGGGCGAAAAAGGCTGCGGAGACGAAGCTCGGAGCGGGGAAAGATTTCGCCGCGGAGCATCTCGGCTCCGTCGCCCACGCCCTCCGCAAGACGGGTGACGAGCTCGCCGAATCGGACAGCGGCATTACCGAGTACGTCCATAGGGCAGCCAGCTCGGTGGAGAAGGTTTCGACGTACCTTCAGAAGAAGACGCTCAGCGAGCTGCTCGGCGACATGGAGGGCTACGCGCGTCGGGAGCCGGCAGTGTTTCTCGGCGGCGCCTTCGTCGTCGGGCTTCTCGGCGGTCGCTTTCTCAAGAGCGCGGCACCGGCTCCCTCGGCAAGGGCTACTGGCCAGTCCGACGGCAGGCCCAGCCGCGCCGCTCTACCGCAATACGCAGGGGCGTCAGCCGCCTCGAACGAGCGCTACCGAAGCGCTCAGCCGAGGGTACCGTCCGACTCGCCGCTGACGCGATCCGCCGAGGGCGTCGGTGGGCAGCAGCCGCAACGAGGCTACGGTGGGATGCAGGGGGGAACCGATAGCGGTTCGCGCGCTTCAACATTTACGATGGACCCTAAGAAGCCCGCCACGGGCACGGGCGGCTGGCAGGGGTCAAGCGCGGACTCGGCCGCCGCATCTCGGGAGAGTGCCGCAAGGTCGCCTCAGGACCGTTCGAGTGTCGATGTGGGTGGCGCGGGAACCTCCACGAAGGGTTCGGGCGTTAGCTGATGGAAGAGAACGCGAAGAGCGAGCCCTCCGTCGGCGCGCTCTTAGGCAATCTCGTCGCGGAGACCGGCACGCTCGTTCGCCAGGAGATCCGCTTGGCGTCGACCGAGATGGGTCAGAAAGCCAAGAGCGCGGCGCTCGACGTGCGGCTGATTGCCACCGGTGGTGCCGTGGCGCACGCAGGCCTCCTGTGCCTCATTGCAGCCCTTATTCTAGGGCTCGGCACGCTTATTCCCATGTGGATATCGGCTGCGGCGATTGGCCTCGTGGCGACGGTGAGCGGAGGGCTCCTCATCCAAGGTGGGCTCAAAGCGCTTCGCGCCCTCGACCCCGTACCGCAGCGCACGGTGCAAACCCTCCAGCAGGACAAGGCCTGGATTAAGGACCAAGTGCAATGAGCGCCGAGACAACAAAAGGCACCCCGCCGAACGACGCGGAAGCCGCGAAGCTCGCGGGCGATATTCAGGATACGCGCGCCCAGATGAGCGAGACGTTGAGCGCGCTCGAACACCGACTCAATCCTTCGGAGTTAGGCAAGAAGGCGGGCGTTGAGCTCGACCACGTAGAGGTTCGCGTGAAGGCGGCCGTCAAGGAAGGGCTCGCCGATGCGAAGCAGGTCCTCGATGGCGAAATTCAGACCGTGAAAGAGATGCTCGGCAAGCAGCTCGAAACCGCCAAGGGCGCCGTGCGCGAAGAGATTGGCGTCGTCAAAGATGCCGTCAAAGAGCAAGTGCACGAAACCAAAGATCTCGTGACGAAGGGCCTCAGTCAGGCACGCGCCGCGCTGAAGGAAGACATTCAACACGCGATCGTATCCACCAAACAAGGCATTCGCGACGCCACACTCGGCCGCGTCGAAAACTTCGCTACCCAAGCTGGAGATGTCATGAACACCACACGCGATACCCTCTTCGAGACCGTTCGCCAGAACCCCCTTCCTGCCGCGCTCGCAGGCATCGGCATCGCCTGGCTTCTCATGAACCGCAGTAGCGCCGCGAGCCGGCCGCGCGAGCGCATGACTCGCGGCGGCGATTTCGGCTCTCGCATGGGCTACGACGACTACGAGACAGGGGACACGGGCTACGGGCGAAGGGGCGCATCGGATATCGGCGTGCGCGTAAGCCGCGCCGTCGACGGCGCGCAGCACGCGGTAAGCGACGCCGCGGGGGCCGTCGCTCACGGCGCAGGCG
>JANXMC010000452.1 GCA_025354825.1 Myxococcales bacterium | reverse complement strand
GGTCGCGCAGGTCGCCATTGATTCGGGCGGCGCCCACCTCACGTTCGCCGAGCAACGCCAAAAAGGCGGCGTCGGCAACATGATCGACGTCGTCCGCGGCGGCCAAGAGGTCGAGACGGCGGAGACGCAGCTCGCGAGCGCAAACCTCGGTTTGAGCCGCGCCCAAGAAGCTCTCGGCATCGTCCTCGGCGTCGACCACAGCGTCGATGCGGCGGAAGACCCGTCCTTCGCGGCCGCGCCCACGGCCATCGACATCGACAAGCGCGACGACGTGCGCGCCGTCCGCGCGACGATCAAGGCGGCCGAGAAGGCGACCCACGACAACTGGCGCGAGTACATGCCCATCGTGACGGGGCAATTTTCGCCGTTCTATCAAACCCCCGAAACGTCGCTTTACCCAAAGACGGGCTGGCAAGCGAGCCTCGCCCTCACCATCCCCCTCTACGACGGCGGCTATCGTTACGGCCTCGCCGACGAGCGCGCCGCCATCCTCGAACAGGCTCGCGCCAAGTACGATCTCGCCCTTCGCCAAGCCCGCGCCGACGTTCGCCTCGCGGCGGTCGCCATCGCGCAGGCCCACGACATTCTCGCCCACGCGCGAAAGAATGCCGACTTCGCCAAGCAGGCCGACAAGCTCGCGCGCATTGGCTACGAAGGCGGCGCGACGACGAACCTCGAGCTCATCGACGCCGACAGGCGCGCGCGCGACGCGGACACGTCGGTCATCCTCGCCGAAGACCAGCTCCGCCAAGCCGAGCTCGAAGCGCTCGCCGCCGCGGGGCGCATTCAGTAGCTCGCGACTAGGTGTCGTCGCCGGGGCCGTGATCCCAGTACGTGACCGCGTCGTTGTGCAGAGCGACGAAGCGGACGCCGCCGTCCTGCGACACCACGATCGCCAGCGATTGCGGCAGCGCGCGGCACAGTCGGTACGCCGATCGGTGCCGCGTCCCCATCCCATCCGCGCCTTCGGTGATGAACGTCGCCGCCTCCAAATCGAGGGCGCGGCGCACTTCGTTCACCTGTGGCAGCTCGCCCGTAATCTCCGCGCCGAAGCCTAGAATCTCGAACCGCTTCGTGAGCACCACGGCGCCGTCGATGTCGGCGAGGGACGCTATCAGGTGGCTCATTTCGAACAGCGCTTCGTCGAGATCGGCGAGACGCGGATCGTTCGCGAAGTCGTAGAGATCCACGTCGCTCTCGCGCCCTTCGCCGCGCGCGATCCGTTCGGCGATGGCGCCAATCGTCGAGAGAACGAGCGCCCGAAAGCGCGCCCTCGGCCGCTGATCGCGAAACGCGTATTTCGTTTGAAGAAACCGTTGCTTCACGCACTCGGGCGGGCCCACGAGGATCGCGCCGCCGTGGTGGGCCGATCGCATTGTCGACAGAACGCGCTTGAGCATCTGCTGCGAGAGGAGCCGGGAGAGATCGGCCGCCACCTCGTCTTCGATCGCATGGGGGCTCTGCGCGCGGTGCAGCACGGCAACCTCGGACCGTTCCACCTTGAACTGCGCGGGCAGCCATTTCGATTGAAATACGTCGAGCGTGAAGTCCGTCAGCTTACCGCCGCGAAGCTCGGCGACGAGGCGCGCGCCGCAGCTCACGGCAATGTGCCCCGGGCGCACGATACGCACGACCAAGCACGACGGCATCGACGGCTCCGTCGCGCGCCCTCCGTGGGCGGCCTGCAGCCATCGCGGTCCGCTCTGCACGAGCCCCCACGTGATGAGCCTCTCGCCGTCGTGGAAGATGCCGATGAGCGCGCGGTGGTACTTCGCCGCGGGCGAAAGGCGGCGAAGCTCGTGCTCGTCGAAGGCGCGGGGCTCGACGAACGCGAGGGGCATGAGCGCGGTGGGCGGTCCGCCGTCCATCGGCACATCGTCGGGCGAGATGACGATGAGGCGGCACGTCACGGCGCGCTCTTCGTCGCGCAGGAACGACGCGTGGTAGGCCGTTTCGAGGATCACCTCGAACGACGGCGGAAGCGACTCGCCGCCGCTCGGCCAGTTCACGCGAACGCGCTCGGCGAGGTCGCGAGGGTAGGCGCGAATCAAGGCGTGACCTTCGCGCTCATCCAAGGTGCGTCACGTCGAGGGCGCCGGTTTGGCGGAGCGCTTCGTACAGTGCGATGCCCGCGGCGTTCGCGAGGTTGAGCGAACGCACGCGGCCGATGACGGGGATCGCGAGGACCGCGTCGGGGTAAGCGTCGAGAAGCTCCTGGGAGAGGCCGACGCTCTCTTTGCCGAAGACGAGCGCGTCGCCTCCGCGAAAGCTCTCTCTGAGGTAGCTCTTCGCGCCGAGCCCCGAGAAAAGAAAGAAGCGCCCCTCTGCCGAGACGTCACGAAAGTGCTTTAAAAATGCGTCGAAGTCTTCGTGTTGGCGCACGTCGACGAGGTGCCAGTAGTCGACGCCGGCACGCCGCACGCTCTGCTCGTCGATGCGAAAGCCGAGCTTTCCAACGAGGTGCAGAACGCTCCCCGTCGCCCCGCACAGCCGCGCGATGTTCCCCGTGTTGGGCGGAATCTCGGGCTCGACGAGGACGATGTGGAGCGGCGCCGTGAGAGGCTGCGCGCGGAGCTTGGGCGTGTCGTCTGTGGACTTCGGCAAGGCGAATGCACTTTAGAACTCAGCGACGGCGCTCACTCGGAAAAATGCTCCGGAAAGCGCGAGGCTTGGGAGCGACGTCGTCCCCGTGCGGCGCGGGCCGGTGTCGTCCTGCGTGGGTGTGAGCGTCGTGGCGCTCTTGGACACGATGCCGTAGCCAAGCTCGGGGGCGAGCCCCAAACGGAAGTGGCGGCCGGCGGGGATCGTCACGACGCCGCCCACGCTCACGTCGCCCGAGAAGAGCCATCGGTTCGC
Source organism: Myxococcales bacterium (assembly GCA_025354825.1). Taxonomy (GTDB): domain Bacteria; phylum Myxococcota_A; class Polyangia; order Polyangiales; family Polyangiaceae; genus JANXMC01. The sequence goes on along the minus strand of JANXMC010000452.1, from coordinate 8,549 downwards.
GGTGAGCGGATTGGCCGACGAGTCGTCGTTCACACGAATCGACGTCGAGGCGACGCCGGGGGCGACGCGCACGAAGAGGCGGAACGCGGGGACGACGTCGAAGCGCCCTTCGAGAGAGACCGCGACGCGATGGACGAAGAGGCTCGTATCGGCGCCTCGCGAGACGGCGCTCGTGCCGCCGGCGTCCCAACGGAGCCCCGGCGCGAACGACAGCGCGCCTGCGCGGAAGATCGTGCGCGAGGCGCCGAGAGAGAACTGCTGGAGCGCGTTGTCGGTCGCGTACGGATCGTAGCCGGAGCCGGCGATGAACGACTGACGAAGGCCGACGTCGACGGCCCACGCGGGGGCGTGATTCGCCACGGCCGGCGCGGGCGCGGGCGCATCGGTCTCGCTGGAGGACCGCGGCGCATCGTCGGCGCGCGCAGGCGAAGAGGTCGCGAGGGCGAAGGCGAAGGCCGCAAGCGAGGGGAGTGACGTGCGAAGAGACGTAGGAGCGCGCATGATCAAAGCCCCTCGAGCAAGAGGCCCGCGTAGGCGCGGGCGGTGGCGGTATCCGGAGCGAGAGCATCGAAGACCGTTGCGCCGATGCCGCCGACGTCGTGCATCGCAACGAGCGCGTGGCCGCCGCCCGTGGCCTCGATCTCGAAGACCGCCGCGATGGGGCGGTCGGTGACGACGGGGATGGGATTGAGCGTCTTGAGATCCACCGACGCGACGTCGGCCGTGCCGTCGCGGTACGCCCAGACGCGATCGCCCGACGACGCGAGCGAGAGCGCCACGGACGCCTGCGTGGTGAGCGGCGCCACGGTGCGATTTCGAAGGTTCAACACGTAGAACGAGCTGGCGCTGCTCCCCGTGAGAATCTTCAGCTCCGGGTTCCCCCGCGGCACGTCCGTCACCTCGGCGATGGCGCCATCGACGCCGAGCACCTCGACGCTGCGATAGGGCGCGCCCGCCGTGGTTCCGAGGCTCCAAAGAGCGACGCCGAGGCTTGCGCCCGAGGCGCCGCTCCACAAGAGGGCGACGTCGTTCGACGTGCTCACGGCCGTGGCGGCGACCGCGTTCGTCACCAGACCGATGCGCGCGTAGGCCCGAGGCAACGCGACCTCGGTCGTGATGCTCGTGTCGGGGTCGACGAGGACGGCCTTCGACGCGCTCGGCACGAGGGCCGCGAGGCGCAGGCCGCCGTCGGTTCGCACGAACGCGATGTCGCTCGCGGCGCCGCCGACGTCGGTCAAATTGAGCTTCGGCAGAAAGTCGTTCAGCGCGTCGGCCGTGGGCGTGACCGCGGCGAGATTGATCGTGAGAACGTTGGTGTCGTTGGAGATGCGAACACCGATGCGCGCGTCGTCGGTGCGTGCCGGGTCGCCGTCGTCGATGACCACGCCCGCCGGCCTGAGAACGCGCACGCCGCCGCCGCTCGTGAGCGGCACCGTGATGTCGGGGCGCTGGGGCGAATCGGCCACGTGGTCGAGATCGAGCAGAGAGAGATCCTGCTGGCTCTCGACGACGAGAAGGCGCCGCGGGCCGCCCGCCGGCGTGAGCGTGAGCGGCTGCGAAAAGGTGATGCGCTGGGGCGCGCCGCCGAAGCTTCGAAGCGTTCGCGCGACCGGATTCACCGGGCTCGCGTCGTGCTCCAAATCAACCACGAGAAGCAAGTTGGGGTTCTCGACGAAGGCGCGGTTCGAGCCGTCGCCCGCGTACACGACGGCCCATTTTCCGAGCGGATCGATCGCCAGCCCCGAGAGCGGCGTCGCCAGCGGATAGGTGCGCACCGTCGTCGTGCCGGCGCCAAGACTTCCATCGATGACCGTGAGGGCGGCGAGCTGGTCGTCGGGCGAGCGCCGCGGCGTATCGCCTGCCGTAAGCACGAAGAGGCGCGCGTGGTCAGCCGACGTCTCGACATGAACGACATGGTGACCAAGGGGGATGACGCGGCGGTCGAGGGTCTGATCGACGCCGGCCTTGAGCATCACGGCGCGGTGCGCGTCGTCGTCGACGACCGCGACGCTCCCCGTCAGGCCGTAGGAGGCGAGCGAGACCGAAGGGCGCTCGTTCCAAATTTCCGGCCGGCTCCCACAGCCGACGGCGGCAACGGACGACGCAAGGGCCGCAACGACGACGGCGCCGCGACAGAGACGACGATTGAAAGATGTTCTCATGGCGTGCTCCGGTCGACGACGCGCGCATTAAGCTCGAAGCCCGTGAGCGTGCGCGCGAGCCCCGTGTCGAGATCGAGAAACGTGATGCGCCCCTCGGGGTGCTGCTGCGCGACGAACGCGCGGTGCGCGCCAGCGACGATGCCGCTGGCGATGGGCGGGCTCGCGAGGGGGTAGCGGTCGACGGCGAGCGAAGGCATGCGCGCGAGGTACGCGCCGTAGACCTTGTTCGAATCGCTCCGCTCGGTGACGACGGCGCGGTCGCCGGCGGGCGAAATCGAGACGCCGGTGGTGGGCGCCAGGGTCGAGACGATCTTCGCGGGGAGCGCCGCCGCCAAGGGGACGACGCTGAAGGCGCCGCCGACGCCGGCGGTGGGGGCGACGTCGTGGAGCACCACGGCGTGGGCCGCGTCGAACGATGGAAACACCGCGAGGACCGGCGCGTAGAGGCGCACGACGCGAAACGTAGGCGTCGGCGTGAGGTGCAAAAGGGTCAGGTGCTCGCTCGCCGAAGCGTTCGTGTAGAGCACCCCCGCAGCGCCGTCCGTCGAGAGGGCGACGGAGCCGATGGTCTCCCCCGTGATGGCCACCGTCGTGAACGCCGTCGGGTCGTCGAAGATCGCCGGGACCGGAAGGATCGCCGCGGTCGCGATTCCGCGAAGAACGGCGACGGCGCGGTCGCCCGCGTCGGTGAGGTCCAAGTCTGTCACGGCGCTCGGCAGCGTGACGTGGACGCTCTTGCCCGTGGCGAGCTCGTGAATCGAAACGACCGCATCGCCGTCGCGCCGCACGAGGGCGTAGGCGCCGTCGCGCGTGACCGAGACGTCGCGCGTTCCGGGGTCTTCGAGGGGCGTGTCCGAAATGGCGACGTTGTTCGTGACGAGGGGGCCGCCCGCACCAAGCAGATCGACCAACGAAATTCCGTCTTGCGTGACCGCGTAGACGCGCGCGCTGTCGCCGGTGAAGCCGACCGAGACGGGCCGGTAGCCGACCGCGAGGGTCACGGGCGCGACGGCACCTGTGAGGTCGATGATGGTCATGTCTTGGAAGCCGCGCGTCTTGTCGGGCTTCTGCGCGGGGGTGGCGGCTTCGAGCGCCGCGACGTCGGTCCACGAGACCGCCCACCGCCCGTCCTTCGAGGTCGCCCAGGCGTTCGCCCCCGCGGCAACCTTGAACGACGTCGCCGACACGCCACGCCCCTCGGCGCGGAGCAGCGTCGCGTCGTTCGAGAGCGTATTGAGCACGATGGCGGCGTCCTCCGTCGGCGACGCGATGGGCGCGAGGTAGGTCGGCCCGTTGCCGGCGAGCGCCGTGCGCACGTCGAGGGTGACGGCATCGATCAGCGCGACGCGCCCGCTGGTTGGATTGGCAATCCAGACGAAGCGCCCCGTCGCGACGGGTGAGCGGTAGCTCGACTCCAGCTCTTTTTCCGGCGGCGGCGTCGGCGTCGTCGCGGCGGGCGGGTTGGTATCCGTACCGGCGTTGCTGCCGTTCGGCGGCGCCGCCGACGGCGAGTAGCCGTAAGCGCTATCGGCATCGGACGATGAACAGGCGCTCGCCAAGCCGGCCAAAACGCCGAGCGAGAGCGCCGCGCGGAAGGCTGTGCGCCCTCGCGTGTGCGACGAGAAATTCATTGTGCACCTCATGGAAAAGCCGCAATCCGCGGCCTTCGTGGCGATAACCGCGCTTACGCAACGGCGGTGCCAACGCCGCGGGCTCCACGCCTCGCCGACGTTTTCGAAAATCGCGTGCGTACGCTCCGTGACAGTCGTGTCGCGCCATTCGAAGGGCGCAGACCAACGTCAACTTGACGCATGTCTCGGCAAAACCTTAGCCTCGCCCATCTACGGGAGACACAGCTTGGGCATTTTCTCGCGCTCCATCGCTTTTGCCGCGTCCTTGGCGGCCACTCTCACAGTGGCTGCGAGCGCAGCTGCGGGCGGAATGGACCCGACCCCCGAGCGCCTCATTTTGCAGCCCCCCGGCATTCCCGCCGGCTTCGACTGCCAAGGCATCGCCGCGAACCCGGGCGCGTTCATCGCGGCGACCAACCAGTCACCCAACAACTACGCCTGCCGGCCGAACAACCCCGCGTTTCGAAATCTCGTAAGTGAGCTCGGCTTCGCGATGGCGCCGTCGGTCATGCGCCCCGCGCGCACCACGGGCTACGGCGGTTTCTCTCTCTCGCTCGAACTGAGCTTCACCAAGATCAACGCCGGCGGCAGCGTCGACGGCGTGAAGTACTGGGAGCAAGGGACGCGCGGCGCGACGGACGGCAAGACCTTCTCCGCCAACAACAACGCGCCCGATTCGCTCCTCCAGATTTACAGCCTGAAGGCGCGCAAAGGGCTCCCTTTCGGCTTCGAGCTCGGGACGAACCTCGGCTACATGGGCGGCACGTCGATGTGGGTCATCGGCGGCGATCTCCGCTGGTCGATCCTCGAGGGCTTCCGAAAAGGGCCCATGGGGTACGTGCCCGACCTCTCCGTCGGCGGCGGCGTGAACACGCTCGTCGGCTCGTCGAAGATGTACCTGACGACCCTCGGCATCAACGTGGTCGCGTCGAAGCCGTTCACCTTCGGGGACACGGGAAGTCTCTCGCCCTTCATCGGATACCAACGCCTCATCATCTTCGGCAACTCGACGATCGTCGACCTCACGCCCAACGTGAACGCCATCGATCGCTGCGGCTACCAGGGCGCGGATCCGGTCTCGGGCGCTCCCCTCTGTGCGAACAAAGTGAACGTCAACGGCGCGCCGTCGAACACTCCCGACAACGGCGACTTCAACAACAACACGACGTTCAATCCGGTGCGCATCCACCGCCATCGCCTGCTCGTCGGCGCGAATTACAAATACGAAATCATGCAAGTGGGCGTGCAGTTCGCGACGGACCTCACGTCGCCGGGCTCCGAGAATTACCAAATCACCGGCGCGCGGCAGTGGACGCTATCCTTCGACGGCGGCGTCTCGTTCTGAGTCGACGCGTTCTCGCGGCCGTCGTGCTTCTGGCGGCATGCAAAGCCGCGGGGCCCGGCGAAGCGGTCGGCGTCTCGGCGAACGGCGGCGCCGCGGCGGCGTCCTCGGCGCGCAACGCCGACGCGCGCGGTGCCCCCGACGCCGCTGTGCTCCCTAAAGGGTACGCCACGACCTTCCGCAAGCTCATTGCCGAGCCCGTGGTCTCCGAAGGTCATGGCGTCGGCCGCTTCGTGGTCACAGTCTACGCGAGCGACGTTGCCGCGACGGCCTACGACAAGGGGCGCGCCCCCTACCCCGTGGGCGCCATCTTCGTCGCCGAGCACGCGGAGCGCGCATCGACGGCGGCGCGCGGTCGCGGTCCCACGTTCATGATGGAGAGGCTCGCCGACGGCGACGCGGGCGCGGGCGGCTGGCGCTACACGGCGATCGACGGCGACGGCAACGTGGCGCCGGCGGAGGCCGTCACCATGTGCACGGCGTGCCACGTCGACGCGCCCCGTGACAGCGTGTTCCCCGTCGCCGTCGCAGCGCCCGCGCCCGCGCCCCCGACCAAGTGAGCGCCCCCCACGCGCGCAACGGCGGCATCGACGTTCTTCGCGGCCTCTCCATTCTTCTCGTGGTCGTCCACCACGTCGCAATCCGAATCCCGCTCCGAACGTCGCCCCTCGCGCTGGTGCTGCCGAAGCGCGCCCTCAACGCCCTCAGCTACAACGGCTACGAAGCCGTTTTCGTCTTCTTCGTCATTTCGGGTTTTCTCATAACGAGCCACGCGAGAAGCCGCTGGGGCGCGCTTCCGCGGATTCATCTTCGAACGTTCTACGCGCGGCGCTTCGCTCGGATCGCGCCGTGCCTCGCGCTCCTCGTCGCGGTGCTCGCCGCGCTGCACCTCGCGCGTGTGGATGGCTACGTCATCGCGCGCCCCGGCCAGTCGCTCCCGCGCGCCGTCCTCGCCGTCGTCCTCCTTCATCTCAATTGGTACGAGGGGGTCACGGGCTATCTGCCCGGCTCGTGGGACGTTCTCTGGTCGCTCTCGATCGAAGAGACGTTCTATTTGGGATTCCCCCTCTTCTGCCGTGCGCTCCACCGCGAGCGCATCGTGGCCATTGCGCTCTTCGTCCTCGCGGCCAGTCTTCCGTTTGCGCACAGGGCCGTCGAGGGGAACCAGATTTGGCAGGAAAAGGCGTATTTGCCCGGCGTCGCCGCCATCGCGACCGGCTGTCTCGCGGCGCTCGTTCCTACGTGGGTGACGCCGAAAAAGGTAATCGGCAATCGCGTTCTCGCGGCCGTTGGGGCTACGGCGATTGCGAGCGTGCTCGTCATCGAAGATCTCCTCTGGAAGGTGCTCGCCGACGCGACGCTCCTTGTGCTCACGATCGGCACGGCAATCCTTCTCGTCGCGCTCACGCGCCTCGCCGCCCTCGGCACGCGCCCGCTACCGGGTCTCGGTTGGCTCCGCGCCTGGGGGCGATCGAGCTACGAGATTTACCTGACCCACATGTTCGTGGTCCTCAGCGTCGTCGCGTTCGTGAAAGCTCGCGCGATCTCCCCGACGTATGCAGCTCTCGCGTACTTGCCAGTCGTGATCCTCGCGTGGGCGCTCGGCGAGATCGTCGCGCGGCGCTATTCGATTCCGGCCGAACAGGCGCTGCGCCCTCGCCTTCTCGGCTAACATCGCGCGTGTGCGGCAGCGCGATTTCAAGTCGGTGACGTCGTCGTCTCGTACGGCTCGGCACCTCTCTGGGGCTACCCCAGGGCACGTTCGATGGTTGGGATACGTCGCGGATGGCCGGTGCGCGTTGCGCACGATTCATCACGCACAACGAGGCTGGTTGAAGCGCGCCGCCGCACGCTTTTTCTGAGCCAGGTATCGAATGCCCACGTCGTACCGTCGCCGCATCGCCCAGGCCCTCGCGAGCGCGTTTCTCGACGAGCCGTGGTCGCAAGTCGGCCTCACGGTGCGTGGTAGACAGGCCCTCGGCGCGCACTACGCATTTCTCCCCGCTCTCGTACGTCGCACGCTCCGCAGGTTCCCCGAAGCGCCCCACGCGAAGTTCGACAAGCTCCTCGCGTTCATTGCCCACGATGGCGAGCTCAATGCCATCACGATCGTCGGTGACAAGGGGCCGCGCGTGCGCGCCACGCTCGCCGCGCCGGTGACGATGGCCCCCCGCGAAGTCGAAGGGGCGCTCACCCGTCGTGCCTCGTGGAACCTGCCGATCCTCGACGCGCCGGGCGACATCGCGTCGTGGCTCTCGCTGCCCGTGCGCGAGCTCGAATGGCTGGCCGATCTCCGCGGCCTCGAGCGCGTCTCGGGCCCGCGCATCCAGAGCTACACGTACCGATGGCTGGCGAAACGCACGGGCGGGGCGCGCCTTCTCGAGGCGCCGAAGAGCCGTCTCAAGGCGGTGCAGCGGCGAATCTTGCACGAAATTCTCGATCGCGTGCCGACCCACGACGCCGCCCATGGCTTCGTCAAGGGGCGCGGCATCGCGACCCACGCCGCAACGCACGCGGGGCGTGCCGTCGTCGTCCGAATGGACCTCGCCGACTTCTTCCTCTCAATTCCACGCCCACGGGTGAGCGCGATGTTCCGCACCTACGGCTACGCGGCCGAGACCGCGCGGACGCTCGCGGGTCTTTGCACCAACTGTGCGCCTGCCCGCGGCGGCCCCGCGCCGGCGACGTGGCCATCGCCCAACGCGACGCCGACGGTGCTCGACATCGCAGCCCTTCACCGCGCGCGGCAACGGTACGCCACGCCCCACTTGCCCCAGGGCGCCCCGACGTCGCCGGCGCTTGCGAACCTCGCCGCCTTTGGTCTCGACGTTCGTCTGGCCGCCGCGGCCGGCAGCGTGGGTGCAGTCTACACGCGATACGCCGACGACCTGGTTTTCTCGGGCGACGAGGCGTTCGAAGCGCGCGCGCGGCGCTTCGTGGGGGTCGTGAAGACGATCGCGTCCGACGAGGGGTTTGAGGTCAACCCCCGCAAGACGCGCGTGATGCCCACGAGCGTGCAGCAGTCGATCACGGGGCTCGTCGTGAACACGCGGGCGACGGTCCCACGCGCGGCCTACGAGCGGATCGAGGCGACGCTCTTCAACGCCGCCCGTCGCGGCGCCGCATCGCAAAATCGTGGGGGTCACGCCGACTTTCGCACGCACCTCGGAGGCGTCGTCGCGTGGGTGACGAGCGTCGACGCGGCACGAGGCGCGCGCCTTCGCGAGCTTTACGAACAGATCGACTGGGCCTCGTAGCGCGCGCGCAAGCAGCGCTAATCAAGCTGCGCCTCCCACGACGTAGCTCGTCATGGACAGCGAGCCGAACGCGTAGCCGGCCTAGGGCACCGAACAGGTTGACGGACCGAGGATTTCAAGGGTTTTGGCCGCAGCGCTAGGCGCGACGACGACGCCT
>JANXMC010000438.1 GCA_025354825.1 Myxococcales bacterium | reverse complement strand
GCCGAAGCGAGTCGGTTGGTCGAGCGGAATCGATCACCCGCGGCGCGACGCGCCGGCACAAGCGCCCACGAAGCCGCTTTAAACGACTGCGCCCGCACCATCTCCGAAGAGAGCGCGGGTTTTTGCGGTCTTAATCGTGCGTACCCCGCGAAGCGCTCGGCCCGAAGGGCTGGCGCTCTTGAATCCGCACGACAGAAAGGGCGACGCTCGTTTCGAGGTCGTCATCGATCGGTGGAAGGGCGGGAAGAGAAGGCCCCGTTCATGGGAGGAACGAGCGGCGCCGGTCGCGAATACCGTGGAAGCGACCGGGGCATTAAGGGGAGACGCGGACTCTACGGCCATCCGCGGCTACCGGCTATTCGCTCTTGGCTACGGCGACAACCTCGCGACCCTTGTAGAAACCGCAGGACGCGCATGCGCGGTGCGACACCGTGGGCTCGCCGCAGTTGGTGCACGGCGCCAGATTGGGCGCGGTGACCGTGTCGTGGTTGGCTCGGCGCATATTGCGCTTCGAGCGGCTAGTGCGTCGCTTAGGGACGGCCACGGCTTACTCCTTCTTTCTCTCGGTCTGCTTCTTGAGCCGCAGGAGCGGCAATAGGCGCGGGTCGATACTGGCTTCTTCGTCTTCGAGAGCGCTTGAGGGCGCGCCCGAAGTGTCCCGGCCTGCGTCGGGGCTGGGGCTCATACCCGCGCAGTCCTCCGAGCACAAGGGGATCATCGGTATTTCGAGGATCAGCTCGTCACGAACGAACTCGTCCAAGATGACGGTGTCGCCGTCGAACGGCAGCATGTCGGCTTCTTCGGCCGCGAATTCGTACTCGTCGTCGAGCCCGGTGGAGCCTTTGATCTCCTTCGCGGGGACGTACAGGGCCGTGATTTGCTGCGCGACGTGGATGTCGGTCGGCGTGAGGCAGCGGCCGCAGGGCGAGGTGAGCTCTGCTTTCAGCGAGCCCGTGACGACGACGTCGGTGCCGCTCTTTGACGCTCGAATCTCGAGAACGCCGTCAGGGCCGGCCGCCGTGGCCTGGTTGTCCTCGAGGATGCCTCGAAGCCATGCCGCTCGAACGGGGAACGTGAAGCTCTTCCCGGCGGCATCGAGCTCGCGCGCGGGAATCTCGAATTCGTGGGTGCTCATGGGATCAGGGGGCGTCTCGGTCGCGAAAGGGGGGAGAGGTGAAGCACGCGATTCGCCCTTGCGCAAGCGGCTTGTCGCTCCCCCACAGCTCACTGCCCCGGATAGCGCGGCGGCGTATAGCCCTGCGCGTTCGGCGCAGGTTGATAGCCGCCGTACCCCTGCGGGTTGTACGCCTGGCTGCCGTAAGGGTGCGCGGGGAGCATCTGCGGCTTGAGGGGAATCGGCGTGCCGCCCGTCGCGACGTACCGCTCGTAGAGCTGAAAGCGGAGGTGCGTGAAGGCGAGCTGCGCGATGACCACCATCGGGTACATGCAGATGACGAAGCCGATCATGCCGATCAACACCGCGGCGGAGGCGACGACGCCGAAGACGAGCATTGCGAGGAGCGTCGGCCCGAACATGCGCCGCGCGTAGGCGGAGACCTCTTTGAGGTTGAACGACGCGACGATGTCTTCGGTGAGCGCCGCCCGCGTCGTGACGGCGTTGAAGACGACGGAGCCCGTGAGCAGCACGAGGCTCACCAGCACGGGGGCCGCGAAAAGAAAGCCCAGCGCCCCCGCCGAGGGGCCGTGGTCGTGGGAGCCGTGCGCCGGGAGCGTCGTGGTCCACGCGATCATGAAGAGCACCATCGCGCCGACGCCGACGATCCAGACGGGGACCCAAATGAGCATCTCGACGACGAAGGTCGCGAGGCCGCGCGTGAGATAGCTCCCGAAGGCGTTGAACTCGAACTTCGGCAGCGTCACGCCGTCGCGCCGAACGAGGCGCTGCAGGATGTCCGCCTCGTACCCCTTCAGCGCGATCGGGCCGACGATCGGGATGAAGAGGCACAGGGTCGCCATCAGGATGGTGCCGACCCCGCCCTCCGGATCGAAGGCGAACTTGAACGACTCGAGAACGCTCACGGGCGGGAGCGGCAGCGGAGGCGGAGGCTCGCGATAGGGGTTTGCGTTGCCGTCGTTGAAGCTCGGAATGGGCTGCATTGTGGGGTGAAGAGTGCCACGCCTCGATTCGCGGAGCACCAACTCCAAACGGCGTACGGGCGAGGTGGATCGCAGGTGCCCCGCGTCCGACAACGCCCTCGATTCCTTCGTGATTCTCGCGCGATCCAGTGCGATCGACGCGATCGGGTTTGAGTGATCGAACCGATCGCAAGGAAGCGCGTAATCGGGATTCGCGCGGTGGGGGATTGCCAAAAACTAGGCGAATTACGCCCGTGCGCGCGTTGGCCCGGCGTCTGCAAAAGGGGCTGTCCGCAAGCTTCCTCATCCTCCGACGACAACCCGCTACTTGGGAGATTTCAGAATGAACACCGCACGCACCTCGAACCTCGCGGACGCGACCCGTGGTTGGTTCCCCAAGAGCGTCGCTGCCACGGCCTTCGCGCTTCTCGCCGTTGCCGTCGGCTGCTCCTCGGAGCTCCCCGCGGGCGACTCGGCGACATCGACGAGCCTCTCCGAGGGGCATGCGTGCTCGGGCAGCGAGCCGTCGCGCTGCAACTGTCCGAACGACATGTTCTGCTGCCCGACCGACGGAAGCTGCTTCAAAAACTTCGACGAAATCAACTTCACCATGTGCCGCGACACCCGCACGTCGGCGTGCGCAATGCCCGGCGCGGTGAAGGCCGGCGGCGGCGGCGGAACGACGACGGCGGCGCCCGGCCACGGCACGTGCGACGGCGGGCAGAAGGCCAAATGCAACTGCCCCAGCGACATGTTCTGTTGCCCCACGGACGGGAGCTGCTTCAAGGACTTCTCGCAGATCAACTACACGCAGTGCCGCGACAACCAGGCGAACGCGTGCGCGATGTCGGGCTCGACGACGACGACCCCGCCGCCTGCAACGACGCCCACCCCGCCCACGACTCCGCCGCCGCCGCCCTCGACGGGTGGAACGCTCCCGACGCGCCTTCGTGTGACGAACAACTGCGCGCAGCCGATCTGGATGGCCCACTCGGACAACGTTCCCGATACGCAGAACGTTCAGCTCAATCGAGGCCAATCGCGCGATTACAACATTCCCGACGGCGGGATCTCGGCGACGCGCTTCTGGCCGAAGCTCGGATGCGACGGCGGCGGTCACAACTGCAAGATTGGCGACAACGGCCAGGGCGGCGGCGTGCCGTGCCCCGCGGCGGGCTGCCAGCCGCCGATCGACTCGAAGTTCGAAGCGAGCTTCGGCCCCAAGGGCGGCGGCGAGCCGACCTGGTACAACCTCTCGCAAGTCGACGGCTACACCATTCCGTTCAAGGTCGTCCCCCGGGGCGCCGGCGCCGAGTCGGCGAGCTGCGTGACGTCGGACTGCGGTCGCTTGAATCTCGATCAGTGCCCGTCGGGCGAAGACTTGAGCGGCGGCGGGCGAATCCCGAGCTACGCGAACGAAGACCTCCGCGTCCGGGACGCGCAGGGCGCGGTTATCGGGTGCATGGCGCCCTGCAAAAAATGGAACTACCCCGCGCCGTGGGGCCTCGGTCGCGCCGAGTCGGAAGACCCGGGTCTTCACATGTGCTGCCCGACGCCCCTCGACCCGACCAAGGGCCAGTGCACGATTGCGAACAAGTGCATGTCGAGCGAGTCGTGCCGCAGCAAGGCCGACCCCTTGAGCGTCGAGCACACGGATTACGTCGCGGCCATGCGCAACATGTGCCCCAGCGCGTATAGCTACGCGTACGACGACGCGGCGGGCCTCCACACCTGCCCGTCCACGACGGCCTTCGAGGTCGTGTTCTGCCCGTGAGCGCGTGACTCGGTCGACGAACGACCAACCCGTAGAGAGCGCGGACGAGGCGGTGGTCATCCCGACGTGGGAGTGGCTGCCGCCTTGTTGGCATTTTGTGGCCCCGTATTCGGATTATCGGGGGGCCGCGCAATCTCTCGTTGACGAGGATTGTTTACGCTCTAATCTTTCGTACACGAAACATCTTTGACCGGTCGGCATCCCAAGAAACGCCGCCCGTTTCCTTGCTACCAGGAGGCTCGCGCGGTGTCCGAAAGGCTTTCTCCGGATGTGAAAATCGAGGTCGATCAGATCCTCGAGGCGGTGATTTATCTCTATACGGAGAGCCGTCGCATCACGAAAGAGCTGGCCCGCCGCGCAAACCTCACGGGGCCTCAGCTCACCGTCGTGAAGATTCTCCAGGTCGTCGGCGATCTCTCGCTGTCGGACCTGTCCGAACGAATACGATCGCAGAACAGCACGGTCACCGGAATCATCGACCGGATGGAGCGCGAGGGGCTCGTTACGCGCACGCGCTCGAAGGAAGATCGGCGCGTCGTCCATATAAGGCTCACCGAAAAAGGGGAGGCGCTCGCAGGCGACGTGCCCGTCGAGCCGATGCTGATTTTTCGCAGCGCCATCGAGAGCCTGACCCTCACCGAGACGCGAGAGCTCCTCAGAATTCTCACAAAGATTGCCCGGCGCGTTCAGGCCATTGTTCGCCGCGACGTCGGAGAGGAAAGTGGAAAAGAGCCATGACGACAGCCCAAGTCACGAGCAGCCGAGACCCGGATCTTTGCGTGATCACGTGCGCGCTCGACGGCGTACTTGCCAATCGCCAGCAGTGCCCGAACATCCCGTACACGCCCGTTGAGATTGCCGAAGAGGCGAAGCGGGCCTACGACGCCGGCGCGGCAGCGGTGCACATTCACGCGCGAAACGACGACGGCTCGCCAACCTACAGCACAGCGGTTTTTGCCGAAATAAAAGCCGAAATTCGCAAACGCTGCCCGGTGCTTTTGAACTTCTCGACGGGGACGATCCTCGAAGACGTCACCGAGCAGTGCCAGTACTTGCGCGAGGTGAAACCCGAGATTGGCGCCCTGAATATGGGCACGATGAACTATTCGAAGTACTCCGAGAAACGGAAAAACTTCGTGTTCGACATGGTGTTTCCGAACACCTACGGGAAGATCATCAAGATGCTCTCGGCGATGAACGAGAGCGGCGTAAAGCCCGAGCTCGAATGCTTCGACACCGGCCATACGCACGGCGTGTGGCCCCTCATCGACATGGGGATTCTGAAGCATCCGCTGCAGTTTTCGTTCATCGTCAACGTACTTGGTGGCATTCCGCCGACGGTCGAGAGCCTCCAGCTGCAAACGAGGATCATGCCCCCCGGCAGCGAGTGGGAAGTCATCGGAATCGGGCGGTGCGGCTGGCGTATGATCGCGACGGCGCTCGTTCTCGGCGGCAACGTGCGCGCTGGCCTCGAAGATAATTTGTATTTGCCGAATGGCGAAATGGCCAAGTCGAACGGCGAGCTCATCGACGTGACGGCGCGCCTCGTGCGCGACACCGGCCGCAAGGTCGCGACCGTCGAAGAGGCGCGGAAGATCCTCTCGCTCGACCAGTTTCAGCTCCCGTGAGCGAGCGCGCGTACCAGAAGATTCGCGTCGCTCGCAGCGACGACGGCGCGGTCTACACGATTACGTTGCACAATCCCGAGCGTCGCAACGCCATCGGGCCGCAAATGACGAACGAGCTGCTCTATGCGCTCGCCGATGCGCAAATCGACGCCGACGCCCGCGTGATCGTTCTCACGGGCGAAGGGAAGGCGTTCTGCGCTGGGGGCGACTTTTCGCAAATGACCGCGGGCACCGACGCCGACGCGCTGCCATTTCGTGGCGACTACGCCGACCTGCTCCTCGCCATGGTGCGCGCCGAGAAGCCTATCGTCGCCAGGGTGAACGGCCACGCCATGGGCGGCGGGCTCGGCCTCGTGGCGGCCAGCACATTTGCGGTGGCTGCCGCCGATGCGCAGCTGGGCACTCCCGAGATCAACGTCGGTCTCTTTCCGATGATGATCATGGCCGTTCTCGCGCGCCTGGTGCCGCGCCGGCGGCTTCTTCAAATGATGCTCCTCGGCGAAAAGATGCCCGCCGAAGAGGCCCGCGCGATTGGCCTCTTGGGGCAAGTCACGGCGGCGGAGGAGCTCGATTCGGCGGTGGCGACGCTCACCACGCAGCTCGCGTCGAAGAGCCCGATGGCGCTGAAGCTCGGTCTCCGCGCGTTCACGATGCAGGACGATCTCGACCTTGAAAAGGCGCTTCCGCTCCTGCGCGATCGCCTCGCCGAGTGCCTCGGCACGGACGACGCGCGCGAAGGGCTCATGGCGTTTCTCGAGAAACGCACGCCGCGCTGGGCCGGCAAGTGACTGGCAAGTAGAGGGATTTCACAATGCCGAATATGCGTGAGTTGGTGGCCGACCTCGAGGTGCGCCGCGCGAAAGCGCGCGAGATGGGCGGAGCAGACAAGGTCGCAAAGCAGCACGCCCGCGGGAAGATGACCGCGCGCGCGCGAATGGCCGCATTCTTCGACGACGGCGTCTACTTCGAAGTCGGCATGCACGGCACGCAAATGGGCCTCGCAGCCGGGCCCGACGGCACGGACAAACCGCCGGCGGACGGCGTGATTTGCGGATTCGGCAAGGTCGATGGGCGCATGGTCTGCGCGGCAGCGTACGACTTTACGATCAAGGGCGGATCGATTGGCTACACGGGCGAAGAGAAGGTCACGCGCCTTCGCCAAATGTCGCTCCGCGGCCGCTGGCCCATCGTCTGGTTCATCGATTCCGGCGGCGCGCGCATCGACCCGGGTGCCGCCCACGCCGACATGATTTCGCTCTTCGCAGGCTCGGGGCATTTGTTCCGCGAGCAGGTGCACATGAGCGGCGTCGTCCCGCAGGTTGCCGCGATGGTCGGACCTGGCGCCGCCGGCACGGCGTACATCCCCGGCCTCGCCGACTACGTGCCGATGGTGAAGGGGATAGGCAGCCTCGCCCTCGGCGGGCCGCCCCTCGTGAAAGCCGTTACGGGTCAGGACATCAGCGAACAAGATCTCGGCGGCTCGAAGATTCACTCGGAAGTCAGCGGCGTCGGTGACGGCGAATTCGCGGGCGACGCCGAGTGCATCGCGGCGATCAAAAAGTACCTCTCGTTCATGCCTTCGAGCTGCGATGCGCCGCCGCCCGACGTGCCGTGCACCGATCCCGTCGATCGGCGCGAGGAGCTTCTCCTCGACCTCTTGCCCGAGTCGACGCGCAAGCCGTACGACATGTACAAGCTCATCAAGGCTGTCGTCGATCACGGCGATATCCTCGATATCAAGCCGCGTTGGGCGCGCAGCATCATCACCTGCTTTGCGCGCATCGGTGGCAAGAGCGTGGGCATCGTTGCCAATCAGCCGAACTACCTCGGCGGCATTCTCGATGTGGATTCGGCCGACAAAGCCGCGCGCTTCATTCAGATTTGCGACGCGTTCAATGTGCCACTCGTCTTTTTGCAAGACGTCCCCGGCTTCATGGTCGGATCGAAGGTCGAGCACGCCGGGATCATTCGCCATGGCGCAAAATTGCTCCACGTGATGAGCGCTGCGACCGTTCCCAAGATTACGGTCGTCATACGTAAAGCGTACGGCGCCGGCTATTACGTGATGTGCGGGCGCGCGTACGAGCCCGACGTCATCGTCGCGTGGCCCACCGCGGAAATCTCCGTGATGGGCGCCGAGGGGATGGTCGGAATCGCGGCGAAGAAGCTCTTTGGCGATCAAGAGCCGCCGCCGGAAATGAAGAAGATGATCGTCGATCAGATTCAGAAGAACATCGACGTCTACAAGGTCGCCGGCTGGGGTCTCATCGACGACGTGATCGATCCGCGGGATACGCGGCGGACGATCGCGTGGGGGCTCGAATTGAGCCAACACAAGCAAATGGAACGGCCGGCACGCAAACGCGGCGTGATTCCCGTTTAGCTAGGCATGCGAAGACGGCGGCGCCGGTGCATCGCTCACGCGGGTGAGCAGCGGCGCCACGGCTTGGTGCAAATGCGGATAGGGCGACAACGACGAGATGCATGCCGTGAGGCGCGCGGCGCTCGACGTGTCGGGGTCGTCACTCTCGGTCGCGAAGTGCGCGAGGGCGCCGTCGCTCGGGAGCATCGCCTCGAGCCACGCCGCGAGGACGCGCGGCAATTCGGGAGCGCCGCACGTGCTGAGAACGCGGGCGGCGAGCACCGGATCGGGGGCCACGGCGAAGTAGGTGACGAGGCGCATGATGTCGCGCGGGCGCCCGCTTCGCGCGAGAAGCTCGGCAAAGACGGCGCTCGCGAACGGGTGCGCATTTGCCTTGAGCATCTCGGCGCCGATGGCATCGAGCGCCGCGTCGCCGCTGCGGGTCACGGCGAGGCGTGCGCGTGGCAGCGTCGTCGCGCCGCGCTCGATGGCGTCGGCGAGGGACGCCGCGGCGTCGGGAGGAG
>JANXMC010000409.1 GCA_025354825.1 Myxococcales bacterium | reverse complement strand
GTGCCGGCGTCGCTCGCGTTCAGGCAGAAGGCGCTGGGCGTCCCGTAGCGCGCGCACACCTCGCGGTAGGTCCCTGACGCGAGCGCGGCGCGCTCGGACGGCGACGCGGTGAGCACCACGTCCCCGGCGGAGGCGTCGCGCAACGAGAAGATGGTCGTGTACGCCGCATCGCGCGCGGCATCGCAGCACGCCTCTCCGGCCACGGAGCACCCGCGCACCCCGCTGGCCGCGTTGGCGCGGAAGACACGCACGCAGGAGGCGAGCAGATCGTAGTCGGCCGTGCCGTTCTGCGCTGTGGGCTCCACATCACGCGAGAGCTCGGTGCCGAACGTGTCTACGAAGAGGCTCGTTCCGCCGAGGTCGCGCTCGAGGCCGATGCTCCGCGCGAACGGATCGGCGGTGAACGGATTCGGCTGCGGCTGCGCGATGAGCTCGTTCCAGCCGCTGACGAAGACCGTCTTCGGCATGACCGAGAGCGCGGTGCCCCACTGCTTCGCGAACGTCGCCCCGCCCAGCTTGCCGGCCGCCCCCCACGGCAGGCTGCCGTAGCCTGTCTGGTAAGACGGCGAGACCGCGACGGCGCTCCCGAGGGTGCTCGCCGGCGTGTACGCCTGGTCGCACGACGCGAGGCCGAGCGGCGTGGTCGTGGCGTGACCGTGGTCGCGGCATGGGCTCATGAAGGCCCACTTGTCCAGTTTGGAGTTGGTCGCGCCAAGCGTCCACATGCGCTGAACGAGGACGTCGTGCTTTCCGCCGTGGGCCTCGATCTGCGCGACGATGGCCGGATCCGGCCCGGACGCTCCCCCCGGGTCGACCACGAAGAAGACCTTCTTACCGCTGGTCTTGTCGTGAAGGACCAAGCCGTCGTAGCGAGGGTCGTCGTAGAGCGCCATGTACCGGGCCCACTGCGTCGCGCCGGCAGGGACCTTGTTCCACACGGCAATCTGCGGCGTCGTGCGCCCCGCCGTGCGGAGGGCGGCCCACTCCTCGAAGAGCACCTCGGTCGGGCGGATCTGCAGCTCGTCGCTCGGGGCGTCGGTCCCGGTCAGGTTCGAGGCGTCGACCACGACGTGATCGACGCCCGCGGCCAGCAGCTCGGCGGCGTGGGTGCCCAGTGTGAGGGGGATGTCCGGGCAGTCGGGGAGCAGGCCCTTCTCGCCGGGGCGCGCGCGGTAGATGCAGTAAAAGCCTAGGCGCGGCGTGGTCATCCAGTAGAAGCGCATCGCGGCGGCGGCCTCGCCGTTCGGGTAAACGTCGCCGTAGGCAAGAGGAGAGGGGCCGTCGAGGCTCCGGAGCACATCTTCCATGGTCCGCGGCGTCTTGCCGGCGAGGGCGATCTGCCGCTGCACCGTGGCCGCCGGAGCGTGCCAGACGCCGTAGAGGATCCCGACGCGTGCCGCCGGAACGTCCGTCCCCACGAGCGTGTCGGGGAACGGGGGGCGCGAGGCGTCGGCGCCGGCATCCCCGGAGGAGGAGGCGGGCGGAGGGCTCGTCCCCGCGTCTCCCGAAGGGCCCGCCGGAGGACCTCCCCCGCCGTACGTGGCGCCCGCGTCGCTGTTCGCGCCGCTGTTCGCGCCGCTGCCCGCGCATGATGCCGTGGACATCGCCACGACCACGGCGAGCCACGCGCGGCTCGTCGCGCGATGTCGATGGCGTCGGGAGCGCGCTGCGTTCGAGAGGTCGGCCATGCAGCTCATGAAGCACGCCGTGTACCTACCCGCCGTTCGAACGTCGTTGGAGCGACTTGCGCGCTGCGCGCCGAAAGATCTCGGTATTTGGGGGGCGCTTCAACCTAACCGCATAGTCCCCAGGCGACGGCAGGCTCGGTCGGACCGCACCCCGCGGGATCCACGCCTTACCAGCTTTGGCGCGGAGCCCACCACGCGCACCCCTCCGCTTCAACCCGATTGCCATGTTAACGAAGTCGTATATGCGGCGTATCTGCCAAACGAGCAGGGGAGTGACGAGGCACGATACGCGGGGTGCCGTCTTTGCTTGGGCTAGAGTGATCCGATGAAGCGCTCGCTCCTTGCTCCGCCGCTCGTGTGTCTTCTCCTCCTGTTCGGTGCATCAGGATGCAGAGGGGTCAACGAATCGGGGCGTGCTGCCGACGACGGGATCACCTTGCATGGCGCATCGGGCACGCCCTCGGATCTGCAGGGCGCCGCGCAGCCGCTCCCTAGCGCGCCGATGCCGCCGGGCGCAGCACGGCAGGCGGACGCCGGATACGTCGCAGCCGCAGACGCTGCTACAGAGCTGGTCGGCGGCATCGACCGACCGACAGCCGGCACCCACCCGCGGGACATGGACGACCCCCCGACGCGTCCGGCCGGAAGCGCACCCGCCTCCACCCCTACGCGCGGCGCGGTGACGCCGGGATCGGCCACCGAGGGGAGCGCGTGCGGGGGCAGCGGAGCCGAAAGCAGTTGTGGCGCCGGCTTGTCGTGCTGCTCACAGTCCATTCCGTGCCCAAAGGTGGCGGACGGGAGCGAGCGGCATCTGCCCGCAACTCCGTGCGGCTCGCGTTCCACCTGTGTCCGCGCAGCAAAGTGCCCGCCGTCGGCACCGCGTCGCCTCTGACGATCGACAGAGGCGCGCGCCGGCGTGCTCGGAAATGGAAAATGCCCCCGCAAGCGATTACGCCGGCGGGGGCAACGTCCCTATTTGCGCTCGCTCAGGGGGCGACTTCGAGCTTTCCGATGCCGACGTCCTTCGCGAGGACGACGTGCTCACCGGCCCGGTTGAGGAGCCCGCCGGAGGTGATCGCCGGTGTTGCGGCGATAGAGCCGTCGAACGCGACGCCGGGTGCACCATCGGGGCGAAGCGTCAACGTGACCGTGTACAGAACCGCGCCGACCGCGACGGTCGTGTCTGTGCCGACACCGCCATCGCCGACTGCCTTTTGGCTGACGACCGCGACGAGGTTGCCCGCCAGTGGACCGGTCGTCGGCAACTGCGCGGCGAGCGCGCGCGGCGCACCGACACCGGGATTCAGAGGCGGAGTCGCGGCGAGGGTAATCGGGCTCGTTGTGCTGAGCGCGACCTTCTTGGCGTCGAGCGGCAGGTTGAAGCCGGCCGAGTACACGGGCGCCGTCGGCGCCGTCGCCACAACGAAGTCGAGCACGAGAGTCGTGTCCGTCGACGCCGCATTGCGCACGAGTCGCACGGTGCCCGCCGCGGGGTTCGTGTAGACGAGGTGATACGGATTGCGGTTCGCTGTAAAGCGGAGCGTCGGCGTGACCCCTTCCGCAGACGCCGTATACGTGTCGGCGACCTCGGCCGCGCCAAGCGTAGCCGAGGCCGTCGAAGAGCCGTCCGTCGCGGTTGCCTGCGTGCCCGGCGTGACCGAGCCTCCTCCGGTAGTCGCCGTCCACGTCACCGTCTTTCCGGCGACGCCGTTCCCATACTGGTCCACAACCTTCGCCACAAAGGGGTTGGCGAGGGCGTTACCGCCGACCCCCACCTGGGCGTCGCCCGAGACCGCGACGATGCCGACGGGCGCATCCGGTGTGCCCGTCGCCGTGAAGCCGACCACCGCGAGGCCGGTCGCAACGGCGCCGAACCCGTTCGAGCCGGCGGTCTTGCCGAGCAAAGGGGTGACCTTTGCGAGGCCGTCCATCCCCGTTGTGGACGAAGTGTCGGTGGTGCCGTTGCCGGTCGTGACCGACCACGTCACGGTGACGCCGGGATAGGGCGCTCCAACCGCGTCGGTCGCTTTGACGACGAGGGGCGCGCCGAGCGCGTGCGCGACCACTCCGGATTGGCCGTTGCCCGAGTCGAGCTTTAGGGCCGCGACGTCACCATGGAGCGCCGTCGCCTGGAGCTTCACGGCGCCTGCCGACGTCGTCGCACTGAACTCATTTAGACCGTAGCCGCCGAGCGTCGCGGTGTTCGAGGCAAGCCCCGACGCGTCGGTTTTCACCGACGGTGACGCTAACGTCCCGGTGTTGGTGACTGTGGCCCACGTGACATCGACGCCGGGTACACCGTTGCCGAAGGCGTCGAGCGCCTCGACAACGAGTGGGTTCGGCAGCGGTTTGCCAACGGGCGCACCCTGCGCATCACCGCTTATCGTGATCAGCTTCGCGAGATCGCCCGCGGTGACGTCGAGGAGCTGGCTCCCTTGCGCGGCGCTCGTGCTCTCGACTGCCCGCACCGTATGCTTGCCCGACGACTTGAACGTCACCGAGAACGCATGCGTGCCGTTGTCGCTTCCGAGATACGTATACGCGCTTGGCACGTCGGCCTTCACGTCGTCCGTGTCGAGCTTCACCGCGCCGCGATACCCCGTGAACGGGGAGCCCGCGGTACTTCGCGCCACCACGGTGACCTGCACCGGCTGGCCGGCCTTCGCCGTGACCGGCGCTTGCACATTGAAGCCCGTGAGCGTGACCGGAGTGGCCGTATCGTCGCCGCCGCATCCGACGAGCGCGAGCGATAGCGAGCCCACGAAAACGAAATGCGTGAGATTGAACAAGGGAGACGTGCTCATGGCTGCCCCGCAAACGTGGTGAGAACGGCCGCGAGGTCCGCGTCCTTGATCGATGCTTTCGGCGACGGAGCTGCCGCGTCGACGCCGTCCGAGGGCGTGATCGTCGGCGCGACGATGTCGCAAATCGGGTTGTAGCGGGGCGCGGTCGTTGTGCCCGGAGTCGTGCCGAGCCGGCTGGCCACGGCCGCGACGTCCACCCAATCGATTCGGCCATTCATGTCGATGTCGCCGTCGCCACTCGTGCCGCGCGGCTGATCAGCGCTTGGGTAAACCTCCCAGAGGCCGCGCCCGTAGGTCGAGGCACGGAGAAAGTCATTGTTCTTCGCGACGTACAGCTCGGTCACTTGGACGAACGGCATGCCGGCGCCGTACCGCGACCACGTCGCGCCCGCGTCGTTGGTGACATAAACGCCAATGAGCGTCCCCGCGTAGATCGTCTTCGAGGTCGCATCGGACGGATCGTACTTGATTGAGAAGATCGGAACGTTCGGCAGCGGGCTTCCGCCGCCGACCCCGCTGATGGCGCGCCACGTCTGTCCGCGGTTGTTCGATGCAAAGATGTGCCCGAGGGTATCAGGCACGGGCGACACACCATCGCTGAGGAAGACCGAATTGCTGGCCGCGATGAGCTCGTCGCCAGGGGCCTTCCCCGCCGACACGGCGTTGGGGAAATCCAGGGCGCTCGCCGAGGTGATGCCGAGCGTGCCGGCGAGCGGAAACGGCGCCGAGAGGGACCACGACGCGGCGTCTGCTCCTCCGTTACTGTTGATTGCCACAACGGGAAGCGTGAGCCCGCGGCTGCGGAACACGACGCCGGACACGTTCGGCTGGAACCGCGCGGACACCGGGCGAAGGACGCTCAGCTTCGCGTTGATGGTGCTGAAGTCGGGCGACGCCGGAACCCACGTGAAGGTGCCTGCATTGACGACGGGGGGCGCCGTGCCCGTGCCAACGTCGATTTTCGACCTCCAGATCTGGTGCGTTGATTGCGTTAGCGTCGACAGGCCCGTCGCGTCGGTGAAGACGGGCGCGTAGTAGACGAAGAAGGGGTCAGAGTCGCTCGCCGCCTTCGGGGGCTGCACATTAAAGTAGCTGGAGCCCGACGAACAGTCAGAGTGATTGTTGTCACACATGACATACGTAAATTCGGAGCTCGCATACCAGATGTCTGCCTTCGAGCCGGTGGATAGCGCGGAGCCGATGCCGTCGCCGCCCACGACGCCTTTGTAGGTCGTTGGGAAGAGATCGAGATAGCCCGAGGCGAGCTCCGCGGTGGGCCGCACCCACGTCCCAATGTCCTGCATTCCGATGATCGAGACGTAGCCGTTGCCCGTCGTCGGATCGCCGGAGCCCACGCCGTACGCAAGGTGGGTGACGATGCCGCGGTTGTTCGGGCTCCACGTGATGCTAACCGGCGAGACGCTTGGATCGAATACGTTCTTCGATGAGTAGATGCCGCCGTCGTTGCCGGCGATCACCATGGGCTTGCCGTTGACGATGACGACGGTAGATGAGTGCCAATCGGCGTGCGCGTACGGGAGCTTCCCCGCGGCCGTGTAAGCCCCTTCGTAGGTCGTGAGCCAGAACGACGAGTTCTCCCATTTCGGGCTCGCGGACGTCCCGCTCAGCGTGCGCACGCTGCATAGGTTGCCGCCGGCGATGACGTTGTCGTCGTTGGTCGGATCGACGGCAATGGATTGATTGTAGTAGGTCTGGTCATGACCAATGTTCATGTCTGTGCACTCGCCGCTCACAAGAGTCGGATTGGCGAGCGTGCCGGTGGCGTCGGTCCACGTGACGCCGCCGTCGCGCGAGCGCCAGAACCCGAGCGTCTGGTGGGTGATCGCACCGTCGTTTTCCGTATTGCCGACGTAGGCGTAGACGGCCGTCTTCGTCGGGTCCGCAGTCTTTCCAGCGGCGAGAGAGATGCGCATCGCGGCGTCTCCCGCGGGCACGCCAGGGAGCGCGGAGGTGCCTGTTGCAGGGTAGCGGAGCGACGTCCACGTCGCGCCCGAGTCTGTACTGCGCCAGATGTCGCCGAGGTTCCCCGTCGCACAGCCGGCCGTGCCGGGGAGCGCTCCGAAGCCCGGGCGGGGCGGATAGGAGGCGGTCGGGAACGGGGCCGCCGCGGGGAGCGCCGCGCATGCGGTCATGCCCGAGACCAGCCACGTCGACCCTCCCGTGTACGTGATGCTCCACGTCGCTTCGGCTTGGTTGACGGAGCCGTTCGGAAGGTTCACCCATGTGAAGGTCTGCCCGCCGTCGACGGAGCGGAAGAGCCCTGCCAACGTCGACACCATGACGTTGTTCGGATGCGTCGGATCGACCTGCACATCGCGCGAGCTGAGCGGCCGGTACGGGGCAGCAAGGCCGGGGTAAGGTGCGGCAAGCGGCACGGGGTCGCTCCACGTACCGCCGCCGTTGGTGGACTTATAGACCGATACGCCGGCGCGCGAGTCGAACGCATCGCCCGTCACGAGATACAGGGTGTCGGGGTTCGTCGGGTCGAGGCCAAAAGCGCCCACCGACAAATTCGGCAGCCCGTCGCTCACCGAGACCCATCGCGGGTTCGGATAGCCGGTCACGAAGTTGGTCGTCTTCCAAAGGCCGCCGCTCGACGCCGCGTCGTAGACCACGTTCGGGTTTCGAGGGTCGACCACCACCGCAACGGGGCGTCCCGACTCAAACCCGTCGTAGGTATTCCCATTCGACTGCAAGAGAACGTCGGTCGGCCCGACGTTCAGCCACGGGGGCGTCGTGTCCGTCGCCGAGACGAGCGCGTTCGAGGCCGGACCGCGAAGCCCATTCGGACGAAGCGAAGCGAGCTGTCCGCCACCGGGCAGCAGCGTGCGCCAGCGCGAGGCCTCGGAGCTTCGAATTGCG
Organism: Myxococcales bacterium; assembly: GCA_025354825.1. Lineage (GTDB taxonomy): Bacteria > Myxococcota_A > Polyangia > Polyangiales > Polyangiaceae > JANXMC01. The sequence continues at coordinate 9 of JANXMC010000409.1, read as the reverse complement.
TCCCACAGA
>JANXMC010000408.1 GCA_025354825.1 Myxococcales bacterium | reverse complement strand
CGCCCCGTTGTTCCTCGCGGACAGCGTGTCATGTCTCGGCCCTTCGTTGTTGACAGAGGCGAGAACGGCGCATAGCTTCCGCGACCCCCAAAGTCCGTGGCTCGTTTCCCTCGTTCGGCGTGTGCACCATAACGCACGATGCCGGGGTGATCTGAAAGGCTGTTCACTATGTCTGCTGTCGCTGCCGCTTCTCACAGAACGTTCGTGGCCACCACGGCCTCCGCTGCAGCGGATCGCGCCTGGTTCGTCGTCGACGCGACGGACAAGCCCCTTGGCCGTCTCGCGAGCGAGATCGCCAAAGTTCTCCGCGGCAAGCACAAGCCGACGTTCACGCCCCACGAAGACGCGGGCGACTTCGTCGTCGTCGTCAACGCGGACAAGATCAGGCTCACGGGCAACAAGCTCGAGAACAAGTTCTACTACCATCACTCGGCGATCCCGGGCGGTTTCAAGGCCGAAGCCTACCGCGACCTCCTCGCGCGCAAGCCCACGTTCCCGATCGAGAAGGCCGTCAAAGGCATGCTCCCGAAGAACGTCCTCGGCCGCCAGATGTTCACGAAGCTCAAGGCTTACGCCACGCCGGATCACCCCCACGCGGCCCAGAAGCCGCAGCCCCTCACGGTCAATCTCTGATCGCCGGACCGAGAACAACTATGGCAACCGACCCCCGCACGTATTCGACTGGCAAGCGCAAGACGGCCATTGCGCGCATCTGGATCAAGCCCGGCACCGGCACGATGATCGTGAACGGCATCCCGGCGGATTCGTACTTCGAGCGTGAGACCGCGCGGATGATCGCGCGTCAGTCGCTCGAGCTCATCGAGGCGATCGACCAGTTCGACGTCACGGCGACCTGCCACGGCGGCGGCAAGTCGGCGCAAGCTGATGCGATGCGCCACGGCATCTCGCGCGCTCTCTGCTTGATGGACCCCGAGCGCCGCACCGTTCTTAAGCGCGCCGGCTTCCTCACGCGCGATGCGCGAAAGAAGGAGCGTAAGAAGTACGGTCAGGCCGGCGCCCGTAAGCGCTTCCAGTACTCCAAGCGCTGAGTCGCTGCGGTCGTCGGCAGGTGTGCTTTGCACTCCGCCGATACCGTGCGCTTCTGCGTTTCCTTCCGAACCCCACGGGGTTCGGCCCTCGAGCGCTCGACAGGCAAGCCGCCTGACGAGCGCTCGTGCTATTTCAGGCGTCGGAGCGTGCCTCGATGCATCGACGTCTCTCGTACTCGGTCACGGTCTCCGCAGTCGTTCTCGCAGGCGTCGTCGCCGCGTGCACTGCGGGCACTTCCGACGGCGTCGACGACGGCTCGCGCCAAACTCCGTACTACCAGAGCGACTGCGGCATCTGCGTCAAGGCGGCCTGCGCCGACGTCTTCCGCGAGTGCGACGCGACGAAAGACTGCCGCGCCTACCTCGATTGCCTCGAGTCGTGCCCCGTCGACAAAGCGACCGGTGACGTCGAAGCCGCGTGCGTCGCGAAGTGCCCGGTCGCCGACCGCCCCGAGACCATCTTGGCCACGCGGCGAGTCGCGCAGTGCCGTACCGAAGGCGTCGGCCTCGCGTGCACGTCGTGCGGAACGAGCGTCGATGCCGGCGGCGGCGCAGATGCGATCGCGACGCTCGCCGACGCCGACGCCAACGCCAACGCCGACGCTCCGTCGCCCACGAGCGACGCCGACGCCGCGCGCCCTAAGAACCCGATCGTCGACCAGGTTTGCGCTCCGTCGACCGCCTCCGAAACATGCCAAAGTTGCGAGGAAACAAGCTGTTGCGACACGCGCGCGGCGTGCGTCGCCAGCGCTGATTGCCAGGCGGTCTCGTCGTGCGCATCGGCTTGCGCGACCGACCCCGCGCCCGACACCTGCGAAGCCGTCTGCTTCGAGAACGCACCCGCGCCCGCCGTTGCGCTGCACCTCGCGCGCTTTACGTGCTTGCAGCTCTATTGCGCCGACCCCACGGCGTGCGGAACGGCGCCCGTCCCCGCGTGCACCGCATGCGCGCTGAGCCACTGCCAGAACGAGTTCGCCAACTGCTACGGCGACCGCGCGTGCCGCAAGGTCGCGGCCTGCGCGAACAAGTGCAACGCCGAGGCGACCTGCGTCGACACCTGCCTCGCCGGCGCGCCCGACGCCGTGCGACAGGCATTCGTCGACTACAACGTCTGTGGTCAGTTGAGCTGCCCCGCGGAATGCCCGATGTGAGTGTCGGCCGGGGCGCGCGAGCGGCGGACGCTGTGCTAAGACGTCGCCGTGAACGCGCGTAAAAAGCTCTTTTCGGCCCTCGCAACCTTCGCGCTCGCGGCCTCGGCGCGCATTCCGGTCTCATCGTCGTCGCCGTTGCCCTTCGGCGAAGCCACCGCGAACGCCGCCATCGTCGAGCGCGTCGTCGCCGTCGTGGGTGAGCGGCCGATCTTCCTCACGGAGCTTCGGCACCGCGCACGCCCGTTCCTCTTTCGCATCCTCGCGACGACGCCCAACCCCGCGCAGCAGGCGGCGGCCGAGACCGAGATGTTCCGCGATCTTTTGAACAAGATGATCGACGAACGCCTGGAAGACGTGGCCGCCGACAAGGGTCATCTCGCGGTCAGCTCCGACGAGGTCGACACGGCAATCAAGAACGTCGCGGAGCGCGCGCGCTTATCGTCGAAAGAGCTCGTCGCCGAGGCGAAGCGCCAAGGGCTCACCGAGCAGGATTACCGCGACGAAATTCGCCGCCAGGTCCTCGAAGGCAAGCTCGTGCAGCTTCGTGTTCGCGGCCGCGTTCGTGTGACCGAGCAGGACGCACGGGCGGCGTACGCGCACTTCGTGACCGAGCTCGGAACGCAGTCGGTCGTCGAGCCGCGCATCCTCGCCCTGCGCCTCGGACAGGCCGCAACGCCGCAAATCATCGAGCAGCGCACCGTGGAGGCGAAGGCCCTCGCCGAGCGAGCGCGCGCCGGCGAAGACTTCTGCAAGCTCGTCACGGCCTACTCGGAAGACGCCGCGACGAAGGCCACGTGCGGCTCGCGCGGGGCGCAGCCGATGGCGGCGTACGAAGGCGTCCCGCCGCTCTTCGCCGCGCTTCAAACGCTCAAGGCCTCCGAGGTGAGCGACCCCGTCCTCGTCCCCGGCGAGGCGATCCTCGTCATCACGATCGCGGCCGATCCGAAAGTCCCCACCTACGACGACGTGAAAGACGCGATGACCGAACGCGCCTACGGCGAATCGATGGAGCGGCAGCGCAAGCTGTGGCTCACGGAGGTCCGCCAGGGTGTTTACGTGGATGTCCGGCTCTGATTACGCCATCCGCCTGCTGCGGCGGCCTGGGCGTCGGTCGCCATCGCTCAACGGCGCGGGGACGCGACGGTCGGCCGCCTCTCTCAGGCGCCCTAGCCGAGGCCGTCCTCGCGACGGCGGCTGGCGCAATCAGCCACTTCGCTCAGAGAGAGTGAAGAGGGTTAGAGATTTTTGGGGTCGCCCTTCGAGAGATGGGTGATGGCGTCGCTCAGGCCGTCGAGCGTGAGGTGGTACATCGGGAAGACCTTTGAGAGCGCTTCTGCGGTGCCGCCGCGCCAGTAGGAAGGCGGGTCGGGGTTGAGCCACGCGGTCTTTCGGAAGTGGTCTGCGATGCGCATCATCCACTGAATCCCCGGGAGCGAGCTCGCGAGGTTCGACTCGTGGAGATAGAAGTCGCCGCGGCCGAGAAGCTCGCTCGGGTGCATGGCCGCATCGCCCACGACGACGAGCTTGAAGTGCGGGCCGCACGTGTCGAGCAGCTCGGTGATGGGCGTGGGCTCGCGGAACGTCTCGGTCTCGAAGACGTGGCCGTAGATGCAATTATGGAAGTAATACGTCTTGAGCTCGCGGATGTTCGACGCGCGCTTTGCCGCGGAAAAGAGCTGCGAAACGCTGTGGGCGTAGGGGTCCATCGAGCCGCCCACGTCCATGAGCAAGAGGACGCGAATGTTCGATTTGCGCGGCGGCCGCAGGACGATCTCGAGCTCGCCGCCGTTCTTCGCCGTCTGCTCGATCGTCTCGTCGAGATCGAGCTCCATCTCGGCGCCTTCGCGGTGGAACGCGCGGAGCTTCCGCAGCGCGACCTCCATCGTTCGCACGTCGAGCACGAGGTCCGATCGGTACGGCCGGTACTTTCGCGCATCGGCGATCGCCATCGCGCTGCGGCCGCCGCCCTTCGCACCGACCCGCACGCCCGTGGGGTGCGTGCCGCCAGCACCGAAGGGGCTCGAGCCGCCGGTGCCGATCCACTTGTTGCCGCCGTCGTGGCGCTCTTTCTGCTCCGCGAGGCGCTCGGCGAAGAGCTTTCGCAGTTCGTCCATGTCGAGCGCTTGGAGCATCGCGCGCTCTTCATCGGTCAGCTCTTTGCGATTGCGCGGATCCTTCAGCCAATCTTCGAGCTCGTCGAGGAGCTTCGGGCTCACGGTCGTGATCCCTCGGAAGTGCGACGAGAAGGCTTGATCGAACGCGTCCAAGTCTGTCTCGCGGTGCACGAGGAGCGCGCGCGCCACGTGGTAAAAGCCGTCGATGGAGCTGTCGTGGAGCTCTTTGATGAGGGCCTTCGCGAGCGAGATCGCCTCTTGCGCGCCGACCTTCACTTTGCGCGCGCGCAGCTCGTAGAGAAACGGGACGAACGCCTGACTCATGGTCCTACTCCGCGGCCGCAACGCGCGTCGCCTTGCGTGCGCGCCAACACTTCGTACTCACCCAGGGGGACGCCGCGCGGCACGACGAGGGCACCCGTATAGCTGCCTTTCGCGTCTGTCGGGAGCGACCCCAAGACGACCTCTTGGCCGCGCGCTTTCGGATCACGCATGACGATTTCGACCGCGATGTGGGCGCACGCTTCGCCGTCTGCGCGAACCTCGCCGCGCACGGTGAGAGGCGCGCCGCGCCGCGGATCGCTCGACGTCACGCTCATGCCAATGACGGCTCGCGGGCGTTCGTCCTTGTCGCGATCGTCCTGTTTTTGAGGGTCATTCGGCCCGTTGCCGTTGGCGCGCGATGCCGACGCGCTCCCGCTCGCGTTGGCCGCGCTCGCACTTGCGCTGCTCGCCGCGCTTGCGCCGCCACTGCCGCTGTTGCCGCCGCCCGACTGCTTTGCACCGGCTCGCGCGCGCGACGCCAAGTCTTCCCCCTTCGTCGCGCCGGGCGGCCACGAGAACGGATCTGCCGGCACTTCGTGGGGCACGCCGCCGCCGAGGGGATCGCGAAGCGTGCGCCCCGCGCCGCCGAGATCGATGCGACGCCAGCGCGAGGCGTCGTGCACTTCCACCCACGCGTGGGCCTCGTTGATGACGACGCGCGTGGGGATGCCGAGGCCCAAGGCCGTGACCATGAACGCGAACGCGCGGTGGCGGCAGACCCCTTTTTTCGAGAGCGCGAGGTCCAAATAGATGTCACCCTGCGGGGTCGGCGGCTCGGTTGAATCGACGAAGCCGCGGAAGTAGCCGACGAGCTTGGTGACGTTCTCGCGCGGGCTGAGCGCACGGCTCACGCCGAGGCGCGCCGACACGATGTTGGCCGACGCCTGCACGTTCGGCGGAAGCGAGGGTGCCGACGGAAGGTCGCTCCATTTCGGATCGGAGAAGTCGCCGCCGAAGCCCGCGCGTGAAATCGTGAGCTCCATCACGAGGCGCGCGCGCGCCTGTTTTTCCGACTCGATGAACCAGTTCTCGGCGCCATCGCGCAGGATGCGAAAGCCGATGCGCTCGCTGCCGACGCCGAGGCGCGCATGAACGATGCGCGTGCCCGGGCCGACGCTCGGAATACGCACGCGGCGCTGCGGCGCGACGTCGACGACGAGGTTCGCAAAGAACTGCTCGTCCGACCCGTCGCCCGAAGGCTCGGCGTGGGTCGACATCGCGTGGAGGCGATCGTTCTTCACAACAAGGTTGTAGGTTGCATCCACCGCGTCGAACGCGATGAGCCGCTTGAACGGCGCCGTCGAAGGCGTGAACGGGTCGTCGTAGGGCATCACCTCGGGCCGCCGCGTATCGCGGTCGGGGACGAACTTGGTCGCGTCGAGGGTGCCGGGCGAACCTTCGGGCGCATACGACGGCTCGCGTGCGCCGGCGGGCTTCTGCGGATCGGGCGCGGTGACGACGCCGCTGGGCGTTTGAATCGCTGCGGGGAGCTCGCCATCGACCGAGGCCGAGAGCACGAGATCCTCGTGGGGGTCCGGCAAAATCGGCTCGTGCAGCACCGGCCCGTCGGCCCGCGCCACCGTCGATGCGCCGGCCGCGAGAACGAGTGCCGCGGCGGTTGCCGATCGCGAGAAAAACCGTGCGATGGGCCGTGCGCGAATCACGGCGTCTACCCTAGCAGGCCCCTCGTCAGCGGAAGGCGTTCGACGTCGGCGCGTTGAGCGTTGGTGGCCTCGGACTGGCAGGGGGCGCAACCCCTTTCCAGACACCGGGCTCGTACGTGTACGAGCCGTTCGCGCTCGAGTACTGCGGCGCCTGCCACTGCGCGCCGGCGGGCTGGCTCTCCCAGTGCCCCGGTACCCACGTGTATTGTACACCGGTCCAGTGCCAGTACCCTGCCACCCACGTCGCGTTGGGGTTCGGCGGCGCAGGGCGCGCCTCGGCGATCGGCGCAGGCGGAGGACCGTTCACGAGGACCCCGCGCGCAGGGGGCGGCGGCTCCGTCGCGACGCAGCCGGTCGCGCAGGCGAACACCAATGCCAACCGCGCGCCGGTAATCGCCATGGCCGGCGCGGACGTAGAACGCGTCCAGGCACCCGCGCGTGCGCGCGGTTTTTCGCTGTGCTCACTTCCAATCACGGATTGTGTACGCTCCACGAAAGTACCACCCATGCGAGCGGCGCGCCGTCCGCTCGAAAGCGCACACGCACTCATGAGCACTTCCACTGGGGACGACCTTCGCCGTGAGCTCGCCGAGCTCGATCTCGCGCTCAAAGAGCGCCTTCGCACGTCGGGATTCGAGGGCGAGCGCCTCGTCGCGCTGGCGCGTCCGATCATCGACGCGCAACACGAGAAAGCCGAAACGCCCGCCGAAGCGAAGGCGCGTCGCGATGCGCGCAACCGCGTGACGGGCCCCGTTGCCGCGCCCGCGATGACCGAGATTCGTGCGATGCCGTCGTCGGAGGGCGATAGGCAGCGCCTCGAGGCACTCGGGCTCGGTGCACTGTCCCGTGGCGAGGTGGCGTTTTGCGTCATGGCGGGCGGAATGGCCACGCGCATGGGCGGCGTCGTGAAGGCCTTGGTCGAGGTCTTTCCAGGGCACACGTTTCTAGACCTGCGGCTTCGTGAGAACGAGACGTGGAGCGAGCGCATCGGCCGGCCGCTGCCGCTGTGGCTGATGACGAGCGAGGCGACGGACACGGGGATTCGCGACGCGTTGCGCCTCGCGGGTGCGGCGCCCCACGTGAAGACGTTCATGCAGGACATCGGACTTCGCGTGACCTCCGAAGGGCATCTTTTCCGGGGTGCGGACGGCGAGCCGAGCATTCACGCGACGGGTCACGGCGATCTCGTCGACGCGCTTCGCCGCTCGGGTCTGCTCCGCGCCTTCCGCGAGGGCGGCGGTCGCATCGTCTGGATCACCAACCTCGACAACCTCGGCGCGACCATCGATCCGGCGATCATCGGCGCGTTCCTCGAGCTCGGCACCCATGCCGACGTGATGGTCGAGGTCGTCGACAAAGGCGCCGACAAGGGCGGTATTCCGGTGCATGCGCTCGGTCGCCTCCAGGTGCTCGAAGAGTTCCGGCTGCCCGAAGGGTTCGACGCGTCGCAGGTGTCGGTGTTCAACACGAACACGTTCGTGGTGAAGGCCGAACCGCTCGAGACCGCCCACGTCGAGTGGAACTGGTTCGAGGTGGAGAAGAAGGTCGACGGCAAGGTCGCGGTGCAGTTCGAGCGGCTGCTTCAAGAGCTCACTGCGGCGATGCCCGCCGCCTATTTGCGTGTGCCGCGCGAAGGGCTCACCTCGCGCTTCATGCCTGTGAAGGACATGAGCGAGCTTGCGTCACGGCGCGAGGGGATCGAGGCCATCGCCCGCGCGCGCGGCATGCTGACGTGACGGGCACGTCGCAAATAACGCGAACCCTCGCATCGATTCACGGCGTTCCGGATTAGTCTCTCGAGTCCCCGTGCATTTCGCGTTCACCCACGAGTTCGACATCTCTCTCGACGCCTTGGAGCTCGGCGTCCTTTCTCCTCACCTCGCCGAGAAGCTCGCGGCCCGGCTTTCGAACGGCTTCGCCATCACGACGAAACAGCATTCGCTCGACGGTGACGTGCACACGCGCGTTCTCTCGTTTCAGGCGAACGTGAAGCTGCCGGCGTTCGCGCGCGGCGTCGTCACGCGCGAGATGTGCGCGTGGGACGAGAAGACGACGTTCAATCTGCGCACGCACCGCGGCGAGTGGGTCGTGGACCCCAACGTGAAACCCGAGTGGAAGCGGTTCTTCCGCGCCTCGGGGACATACGCGCTCGAAGCGCTCGAGGGCGGCCGCACGCGCCGCACCGTCGAGGGCGATCTCGAGCTCGCCGTGCCCGTCGTGAAAAAAGTCGCCGAGCGGATGATCATCGGCGAAATCAAAAAGACGTTCGAGGCCGAAGCCGAGACGCTTCGCGATCTCGCAACGCTCGTGTGACGCGAAAAGGAGCCGCTGAATGACGTCGAGGTCGCGCGACCGTTCCGGGCCTCTTTCGGGCGTTGCCGCGCTCACCCTCGCGGCCCTCGCGTGTCGCCCATGCGTCGCCCTCGCAAGCGAGCCGATGCCCGCGCGCGCCGATCGCCTCCCATCGCCCGGGCGCGCCGTCGCGAGCGAAGACGGCGTCGAGGCGGTTCGCGTCAACCCCGCGAACCTCGCGTTCCTGCCGGGCGCCGAGCTTCGATGGACAGGCGTTCGATGCCCCGACACGAAAATGGTCAACTGCGGCCACTCCCTTGGCATCGCCACGCCCGTCGCGTTCGACTTCACGAGCGGCCTTCGCGTCGACTACGTGCAGCCGCCGTCGAGCGCCGACTTTCCGTTCGCCGGCAGCGACTACGTCTGGATCACGTGGGGGCTCGCCTATCGCCTTTCGGAGTCGCTCTCCATCGGCGGGAGCATCCAACGGTCGTACTCGCAGAACGGCTACCTCGATGGGCTGTGGGGCCTCTCGACCGCCGTGTCGTACCGCCCCACGGCGCACATCGCGTTCTCTGTCTTGGCCCACGACTGGAACAACCCGTCTCCGCAGCTGCTCCGCCCGCACAACCTGCCGGTGCTCGATCGGAGCTACGACTTCGCCCTCGCCTTTCGTCCCACCGGTCGCCGCGCCTTCGAGATAGGTGCAGAGCTCAAGTATCTCTCCGAGGCCGATCAAGTGATCCCTCGCGCGACCATTGCCGTCGACGTTCCGCGCCTCGGGCGCCTGCGCGGCGACGTCGAGATCGCCCACTTGCCCAACGATCAGTCGCGCGGCGTCGTGGCGAGCGCGGGGCTCGAGGTCTACTTGAGCGGCCTCAGCGTCGGAGGCGGTGCGCTCTTCGGAAGTGGCCTTGGAAGCACGTCGAGCATCGGCGAATACGCGACCGCGTCCCTCGCGGCGTACCGATCACCGGGCGTGCAGCGCGCGGCGCGGGGCGTCACGATTCGCATCGAGGGGACGCCGGGCGTTCGGAGCCACATCCATTTTTTGCGCCGCCTGTGGAGGCTCGCGGAGGACAAGGAGATCGCCTCGGTCTCGCTCGTGCTCCGCGCCGAGCCTGCCGCGTCGTTCGCTCACGCCGAAGAGCTCGCCGATGCGATCCGCCTACTTCGCGCCCATGGCAAAAAGGTTCTCTGCAGCCTCGAGGACAACGGCGCGCGGTCGCTCTACGTGTGCGCCAACGCCGACCGCATCGTGATGAACCCCGCGGGCAGCCTTCGCTATTCGGGCCTTCGGACGCAGTATTTTTACCTCGCGGGCCTGCTCGAGAAGATCGGCGTACGCGCCGAATTCGTCCGCATCGGCGCGCACAAATCGGCCCCCGAGCAGTTCACCAACGATAAGGCGAGCGAGGTCGCGCGGGCCGATCACGAAGACTATTTGCACGAGGTCGAAGCGGTCTTCGACTCGAACCTCGCGGTCGGCCGCAAGCTCACGAGCGAGCGCATTCGCGAGGCCACGCCGAAGGGGCCGTACACCGCGAGCGAAGCGAAGGACGCCGGCTTCATCGACGGCTTCGCCTTCGACGACGAGGTCGATCGCGCGACGAAAGACATGCTTGGCCACGAGGTCTCCGTCGAGAAGCTCGGCGCCGAGCGGAACGCGCCCGATACGTTTGGAGCGCGCGGCAAAGTCGGCGTGCTCTACGTCGAAGGCGACATGGTCGACGGTCGATCGTCGCGCGTGCCGCTGCTCGACATGAAGCTCGTCGGCTCGTACACGATGACCGATAGCATCCGCGCGCTTCGTGACGACGCGAGCGTGCGCAGCGTCGTTCTTCGCATCGAGACCCCCGGCGGCTCGTCGATGGCCGCAGACGTCATTTGGCGCGAGCTCACGCTCCTCGCGCAAAAGAAGCCGCTAATCGTTTCAATGGGAAGCACAGCGGCGAGCGGCGGCTACTACATCGCGGCCGCCGCGCCGACGATCTACGCGCTGCCACTCACGCTCACGGGGAGCATCGGCATCTTCTACGGCAAGGCCGACGTGAGCGGTCTTCTCGACAAGCTCGGCGTCACCGTCGAGACGTACAAGACGACGCCGCGCGCCGACGCCGAGTCGTTCTTCCGCGGCTTCACAGACGACGAGCGCGTCGAGCTAAAACGCAAGGTCGGGCAGTTCTACGACGTGTTCTTGGATCGCGTCGCACGGGGTCGTCACATGTCGAAAGCCGACGTCGACGCCGTAGGTCAAGGGCGCGTGTGGACGGGGCAGCAGGCGCTCGCCCACAAGCTGGTCGACAAGATGGGCGGCATTCGCCAGGCCCTCGAAGAGGCGCGCGCCCTCGGCAACTTGCCGAACGATGCGCCCATCGTCGAGTACCCCGAAGTGAAGCTCTCGCTCCTCGATCAAGTGCTCCACTTGGCAGGCCTCGAAAGCGCGCGCGCGATGATGAGCGTCACGTCGCTGCCGCCGCAGTTCCGCGACGTCGCGCGCTCGCTGGCCCCGATGGCGGTCTACAGCGGCGACGTACCCATGGCGCGCCTCGAATGGGCACCCGCCGAAGCGGACACGATCGTCGAAACCGATCTCGAGTGACCCGCGGACGTTCCCGGCCGCAATCCGACGGGGAGGCGGGGAGGCAAGGAGGGTGGGGAGGGGAAGAAGGGTGGAGAGGGGAAGAAGGGTGGAGAGGGGAAGAAGGCTGGAGAGGGGAAGAAGGGTGGGGAGGGGAAGAAGGCTGGAGAGGGGAAGAAGGGTGGAGAGGGAATGCCCTAAAATTTACGGTTATCTTGAAGATTTTGTTCCCCCATCCGTCCTGCCTCCACCCCCCTCCTTGCCTCCCCGCCTCCCTGTTAATTCTGTGAGGGCTAGGTCGCCCGCAGCGTGAGGATCACGACAGCTGGTGCAACGCCTAGCCGCATGGGTGGGCCCGTCGTGCCGAGGCCGGGGTGGACGTAGAGCGCGGCGTTTCCGTCGCGGTACAGGCCGATGTGAAACTTGTGGGCGAGGTGGGAGAGCGAGAGCCACCGGCCTAGGAACGGCACGGCGATTTGGCCACCGTGGGTGTGGCCAGCGATGGTGAGCGCGACGCCGCGCTCGGCCGCGAGGGGGAACTGCGCGGGGTCGTGGGCGAGGAGCATCGTGGCGACGCCCGCGGGCTTGTCGGTGAGGGCGCGGTCGATGTCTGCGCGGCGCGTCCACGTGTCGTCGATGGCGGCCACGTGCAGCTTGCCCGCGCCGTTGTCGAGAAGCATCGACTCGTTGCGCAGCACGCGAGCGCCCGTCGCCCGTAGGAGCGAGATGAGCGGCTCGCCTTCGCCGAAGTAGTCGTGGTTCCCCATCGAGACGACGACGCCGTCCTTCGCCTTCAACGCGCCGATGACTTCGGCGATGTCGCCGTGAAAGTCGACGCCACTCGTCACGAGATCGCCCGTGACGGCGACGAGGTCGGGCATCGCAGCGTTCGACGCGCCAGCCCACTTGAGGCCCCACGATTTCGGCGTGAACGAGCCGATGTGCAAGTCGGACAGATGGGCGACGCGGTAGCCGTCGTAGCTCTTTGCGAGACCTGTGACGGGCACGTCGATGGCGACGGTGTGGAACCATCGGCGGCGAATCAAGATGCCGTAGCCGCACACGACGAGGCCTGCGACGTAGGTCCATCCGTAGAAAGCACCGTGCAGCGCAGCGCCGCCGCCGCGCGCGAGGTCGATCGCGAGGAGTACCAGCGTGCCGACGATCGACGGGAGGACCGTGAAAACGCAGGCGCACCAGTGGACGAAGTAGGGGATGTCGAAAGCGCGCGCGAGGCTCGCCTTCTGTTTGCGATCGGGCATCAGCCCGCGGGCGCGGCCGGCGAAGAGCGCAATGCCGAGCCCGGTTACCGCGAGCGCGAGCAGCCACGGGATGGGCCAGCCGAAGCTCACCGCGACCGCGTGGGCCGCGAGGAGAAACGGGATGTGGAACGCGAACGTGAAAAGAAGAAGCGCGCGGAGGAATCGACTCACGTAAGAAGACCCTCGAGCACGGCGCCGTCGTCGCAAAGGGCACGCACGCGGGATGCGCCCGCGTGGAGCGCCATGATCATCGACGAGAGGCCTACGTCACCGCTCATGCGAAGCCAGCCCGTGGGCGTGCGCCGGAGCAAGCGCGCTTGCGCCGCACCTGCCCAAGGGGTGCCGTCTTCGCCGACGGCGATGCAGGCGAGATCGCGTGTAGTCTGCACGGCTTCCAAGTGGGCCTCGAAACGGGGCGTGAGAAAGAGCGCGTGGCCGCCGACGCCGACCGTGACGAGGCCGCCTGCGGGGACGGGCGCGATAGGCGCAAGCGCGGTGAGATGGCCGCCGCACACCGAGCCGACGTGCTCGGCGATGCCCGAGGCGAGGCGCACGACGGCGCCCCAATCGCCGCACGCGAGCCAGACACCGGGGGCCGCTTGCGTGACCGCGCGCAGTCGTGTGACGCCGGGCGTATCGGACATGAGCACGAGGCGACCGTCGGCGAACTGGGCGAAACAGCCGACGCGGCTTGCAGGGCCGGGGCGCGCCGAGGCGATGGCCGTGGGCCTGTCCCCCACGAGGGTGACGATGGCCGACGCTTCGTCGACGTGGCCGCCGAGGAACGTGACGCTCGGGTCGGGCGAGAGCCACGGATGGAACGTGCCCGCGGGGGTGAGGCGTCCGGCGAGGGCGCGCTCGCCGAAGAGCAGAAGGTCGCCCGTGGGCAGGGGAGCCACGCCGCGCACCGTGCGAATGTCGAGGCCCGCCGGCGTCGCCAGCGTGCTCCACGTGTGGCGGTCCCACCGGAGAAGGCCGTCGGGGCCAACGGCGATGATGACGTCGCCGTTCCCCACGAAATAGGCTGCGCGAACGCTCTCGGCGCGAACAGGCCGCGTGAGGGCGCGGAAGCTCCAGGCGCTCGGCATCGATGCACGCGGCAAGCTCGGCGACGGCGTGGGCGCAGCGGTCGGCGCGCCCGTTGGTGGAGGCGGGAAGCCGCTCGATCGACGCTCGGGGGGGACGGTGCGCGCCTTCGACGCGATGGGCGGTGCCGGCGGATGGGACTGCGAGATTGCGACGGGGGCGCCGCGAACGGGCTCGGCGATCGCCGCCGAGAGTCCTGCGCTGACCATCGTCGACTCATACGCATTCCCGTGGGCCTCCGGCTGCGCGTAGGGGTGCACGACGCCGGGCGGCGCCGTTGAGGGGCGCGTTGGGCTCGCGATGATCCCCGCGGGCGTCGCCATCGCGGCGCGAAGCCGCGGCTCGAAGGCCGCCCAAAAGTCGTTCGCGTTCGCGTGGCGCTCGGCCGGATCGGGCTTGAGCGCGCGCGTGAGCTCGGCGTCGAGCTGCGCCACGAGATCCGGCCGCGCGCGAAGCTCCGGCGGCAGCGCGCCGTGCATTTGCGCGAGCGGCGGGCGCGCATTGTTCATCAGCCGCGTGATGACGACCAGCGGGTGCTCGCCCTCGCGGTATGGAAACGCCGCGGTGCCGCAGAGCATCTCGTAGGCGATTGTCGCGAGCGAGAAGACGTCCGTACGCGGCGTGACGCGCTGGTTCCCTTGCTCGTACTGTTCCGGCGGCGCGTAGCCGAGGGACGCGCCCGCGAGGGCCGTCGTCTGCTGGAGGCGCATGTCGACGAGCTTCACCAGGCCGAAGTCGGTCACCTTCGCGACCTCGGCCCCTTGCTCGCACGCGAGCAGGATGTTCGACGGCTTCAGATCGCGGTGAACGATGTCGTGTCGATGCACGTCGGCGAGGGCGAGAACCACGTGCTCGAGAATGCGCCGCGTTCGCTCGAGAGGCGCGCCGTGACCGCGCGATTGCGCGAGGGCACGCTCCAAGTTCGAGCCGTGGACGTACTCGAGAACCGTGAACGGCAGCGAAATCGCATCGCCTCCGCGCGGGGGCGAGAGCCACGCCGCGGCGTGATCGAAGAAGCGAACGATGTGCGGATTGGGACGCGTCTGCTGCGACAGCGTTCGAAGCACTTCGGCTTCGCGCTGAAATCGCGCGAGCGTGTCGCGCGACACCGAATCCGGGCGGAGGACTTTGACCGTGACGAAGAAGCCGTCGGGCTCGTCCCAGGTCGCGCGATAGACCCAGCCTTGGCCACCTTCGCCGATGCGTTCGCGAAGGTGGTAACGAACGCCCCCTGTGCCGAGCAGGATCTGCCCGGGAAGCGCGTCGCGAAGCTCCGCAACGCGCGGATCCCTGGCATCCCCCCCGAACATCAGCCGGCGAGAAGCTTGAGCAGCGTCTCCTTGTTGGTGAGCCCGACGTGCTGCCCTATGACCTTGCCGTCTTTGAAGACCATCACGGTCGGCACACTACGGACGCCGAACTTCTGTGTGGTGGCGGGGGAGTCGTCGATGTCGACGGTCGCGACCTTGTACTTCCCGACGCTCTCGTCGGCGACCTTCTGAACGATGGGCGCGAGCGCCTTGCAGGGGCCGCACCAGGTTGCCCCGAAATCCACGAGCACCGGCTCCTTCGACAGGAGGACCTCGCTCTCGAAGTTGGCGTCCGTGATCTCGATGACGTTCTTGCCGCTGGCCATGGGTGAGCTCTCCTGTGGAGTCGGAACAAATCGGGCGGGGTCGGTCGGTTAGTATAACCGCGTCCGCAGATCTTAAGGCGCCTTGCGTGCAGCGCCAGCGGGGCCGGCATCGGAAGCCGGCTGGATCACTTCATCCACGCGCTTCGGTAGGAGCTGGGCGGGGGTCGATGCCGACATCGATGCCGCAGGTTCCGCGGGCGCCGGTCTCCTACCTCCGGCCGCGCTGCCCCCCCTAAGCTCGAGGAGGCGCGTCGCGACGCGCGCGAGGTCGTTCGACGGCATCTGCGCCGTGACTCTGAGGGCGGCGGCGTGGTCCGACGGCGTGACCGCGAGCGAGTCGATGAGCGGCCCGAGGCCGACGATGCGCAGTCGAAAATCTTGGGACCACTGAAGGCGCATCCGTTCGATCAGCGTCTTCACGTCGGCGCAGGCGCTCGCGCTCTCGCAGCGGAGCTCGGCTGCGACCTCGCTCGCCTCGTCACCTTTGCCGAGGGTGAGAGACAGCCCCACCGACGCGACGGCGAGCACGCCGCTCATTCCTCCACCGCCACCACCGCCACTGCCGCGACCGGCTTTCGCCTCGACGGCAGCCTCGGGGTCATCCGCGCCCATCTCGCGTCGCAAGCGGTCGCGCAGCGCCTTTGGAAGGATCGCGCTCGCGACGAGGGTCGGCTTTCGATGCGGAGGCGTGACGGCCGCGCGAAGCGTCGTGTGCTCCTCGCTCCCACGCACCGACGGCCGCTTGCCATCGGCCGTGTCCATCATGTCGTCGAGCCAAGCGCCGCGCGCCACGAGAAGCGGGCCCCCTTCGCCGAACGCGATCTTCGGTGCGCCCGGCCCCTTTTCGCTCGCGGCGGTCGCTTCGTCTTCGAGGACGACGAAGCGGCCGCGCGTCGTGAGCTTCGCCTTGCCACCGCGATCGGCCATCACGTGGTCGGAGCAGATCTTCAGCTCGTCGCGCGTCACGTTGCCGCGGGCGGCGATGCCGAACTCTCCCGTGTTCCCTTGCTCGGGGACGGCGACGGCAAGCTCCGACACGCGCGACAGCACGTCCCAACCGCAGGCGCTCGAGAGCGCTTTTGCGCCGGGAATCGCGCCGCCTGCAGCGCTCGACACGACATCGGCGAGGGCCGAGGCGCGGAGAGCATCGGCGTCGACCGTGATGACGAGGAACGACGACGACGGCGCGGCGTCGAGCGCGCTGCGGCGTGTGAGCGAGGGGGGCGCTAAGACGGCGGCGGCAAGCGCGACGGCCGCCAGCGAGGCGAGGATCACCAGGTTACGCGTTCGCGTCGTCACGGCGGTTCGGCTCGTACCACGACCGCCGCGCGCTGTGGCGAGGAGACGTCACGCGTCGATGGGGTCGCCCTTGCGCCGGCCGCCGACGACGCGGCGCCCTTCGGCGCGCGGCGGGAACGCGCGACGGTCGACCTCTTTGCGGCGGTCCGCCTTTCGAACGCGACGCTCGGCGGCCGTCGTCGCTGGGGTCGTGGCGCTCGGGATCACCGCCGGCGCGTCCTTCGTCGTGTTCGCCTTTTTCGAGGTCGTCGCACGGGCCATCGCGCCACGATCCACCAGCCCAGCGCACTGGGCCAACAAATGCGGCGGCGGCGCGTTACCCTTTCACGCCGCCTGCCGTGAGCCCCGAGATGAGCTGCCGCTGCGCGATGTAGAAGAGCGCCATCACCGGCACGCTCACGACGATCGCACCCGCCGCGAACGGACCCCACGCGGCGTCGTGCTCGCCTACGTAGCGCTGCAAGACCACCGGCAGCGTGAACGCCGTCTCGCGCGAGAGCAGCGTCGCCGCGAGGATGAACTCGTTCCACGCGCTCATGAACGCGAAGAGTGCCGTCACGGCAATCGCGGGTCGCGCGGCGGGCAACACGACGCGAACGAAGGCCTGCGTCCGCGTCGCGCCGTCGACCATCGCGGCCTCCTCGATGTCGATGGGGATCGTCACGAAGGCGCCGCGAAGCTGGAAAATCGCGAACGGAACGGCGGTCGATGCGTAGACGAAAACCAAGCCCGCGCGCGAGTCGAGCAGGTGGAGCGCATCGAGCAGCAGGTACAGCGGCACTGCGCTCGCGACCGCTGGGAACATCTGCGTGGCGAGAAGGGTGCGCATTCCGGCGCGCGATCCGATGAAGCGAAACCGCGCGATCGCATAGGCGGCAGGCGTGGCGATTGCGACGGCGACGAAGGCCGTCGCGAGGGAGACGACGAGGGAGTTGCCCACCTGTTGCCAGAAGAGCCATGCCCGCGAGCCGCCGCCGCCGCCGCCGAGCACGATGCGAAAGTTGTCGAGCGATGGCGACGTGGGGAAGGGGAGAATCGCCGAGCCCGCCTGCCCGCCGAGACCGCCGGACGTGAGTGCGAGCGTGACCACCCAGAGCACGGGGTACAGCGCGAAGGCGACGGCGAGAAGAAGCGCGGTGTGCACGGCGACCGACTCGGCGATCTCCGCGCCCGTGCGACTGCGAGATCGCGTGCTGGACGGTGCGCTCATGCGAGGGCCGCGTCCTTTCGTGTCAAGCGGCCGGTGAGGCGCGTGCCAAGGGCCAAGAGGCCAAAGATCAACACCGCGTAGGCGGCGGCGTAACCGTACTGCGCGTCGCGCGTGAACGCCCAGCGGTACGCCTCGCTGACCAAGATGTCGGTCGCGCCGTCGGGCTCGCCGCCCGAGACCAAGTAGACGACGTTGAACATGTTAAAGGTCCAGACCGCGCCGAGGACGACCGACGGCAAGAGCGCCGGCATCACGAGGGGCAAGGTCACCAGGCGGAACCGTTGGAAGCGTGTCGCGCCGTCGACCTCGGCGGCCTCGAGAACCTCTTTCGAAATCGACGTGAGCGCGCCGAGCGTGACGACCATCATGAACGGAAATCCGAGCCAGACGTTCGTCGCGACGTTGGCGGCAAAGGCCGTCGAGAAGTGGGAGAACCACGACACCGGCTCGGCGCCGAGGGCCTTCAAAACGGCGTTAATTGCGCCAAATTGGCGATGGAACATGCCCTTCCATGCGAGCGCCGTCACGTACGAAGGGACCGCCCACGGGATGATCAAGAGAACGCGGTAGACCGTCTTCAAACGAAGGAGCGGCCGCGAGAGCGCGATGCCGAGGGTGAGGCCGAGCGCGACGTGAAGCGTGACGTTGGTGACCGTCCAGAGCACCGTGACGAGAAGCGTGACGTAGAACGACCCGTGGCCGAGGAGGTCGCCACCGCGCGCCGTCAGAATGGCGACGTAGTTCTCGACGCCGACGTAGCGCGGCGCATCGCGCGGGCCCGCGAAGAACGACGTGAGCGCGCCTGCGGTGAGCGGAAGAATCACGAGGGCGACCACCGCGACGGCGGCGTGGACGACATATTTGTACGCGGGCACGGAGGCGCGAAGCTCGGCGCCGAACCCGGGTGCGCGCGCGCGTTTCACGCCGAAAAACGCGAGGGCCGTGAGCAGCGCGCCGAGGATCAAGAGGGCGGGCGTGGGTGACGCGGGCGCGGGCGGCGGTCGTGTCGCGTCGTCGAACCGGTGCTGCGCTTCGAGGACCGCGTCGGCCGGCTCGGCGTCGCCTCGGAGGACCTTTTGAATCGCCTTGTTCGCGGGCTCCCACGCCGCGCGCATGCGGGTCGACGTTGGCATCGGCAGCGCGTTCGCGGCGGCTTCGTGGAACGCGCGGAGGTGCGCGTTGGCGGCGACGCGCGGGTCGCTCCACGCGGCGACGTTGGCGACGACCTGCTGGCCGACGGTGGCGCGGACGACGGCCGACGCGTCGCCGCCGAGCCATCGCGCGAACGCGCGCGCCTCGTCGCGCGTCGCGCCGGTGGGCGTGGTGAACGCGCCTTCGACCGTTAGAAAAGGGCGCATTCGGCCGCCGCCGGCGCCGGCATCGGGGAGCGGCTCGATGCGGTATTTCAACGCCTCGCCAAGCTCGGAGGAGAGCCACGGCCCGCTGATGACGGCCGCCGCGTGGCCTGACGCGAACAGCTTCGTGACGAGGTCGCCGCTCGGCTCTTCGGGTACCGCGCTCGATCGCGCAAGATCGCGGACGAAGGCGAGGGACCGCGCGCTCTCGGCGCTCGCGAAGGCGAACCGGCCGTCGTCCGTGAGCATCGCGCCGCCGAACGCATGCAAGAACGGCGCGTGAAAATAAGCACTTTGCGCTTCGTAGGCGAGCGCGTACGTGCCGGGCGGAAACGTGGGCGCGCGCTTCGCGAGGGCGTCGATCGACGAAGGCGACTCGGGGACGAGCGCGTCGTTCACGTAGAGCGCGAGGCACTTGTTCGCGAGAGGCACGGCGAAGCGGACGCCGTCGATCGTGACAGCGCGAACGGCGGTGGCGTCGTAGCGCGTGACGTCGACGTCCGGGAACGCATCGCCTACGGGGGCGACAAGGCCGCTCGCGAGGTAGACGCCGAGGCGCTCGTGGGCCTCAATGAAGACGTCGGGGCCGTGCGCGTGGGGGACGGCCGCGGCCAGCTTCGACGTGTACGCTTCGAAGGGGATCGCGAGGAGGTCGACGTGTACGCCGCGCTCGGCTTCGTAGCGGCCCGCAAGCTCGACGAGGGCGCGCTCCTCGGCGCCGCGGTACGCGTGCCAGACCGCGACGTCGGCGTGGGCAGACGTGACGGTCGCGAGCACGCTTGCGAGCGCGCACGCGGTGAGGACGGCGCGCGCGCTCACACGCGGCTCGCGTGCGCGTCGAGCGAGAGTCCCGTGCTGGGGTCGAACAGATGCACGCGAGCCGGGTCGACCGTGAGCGCGATGGCCTCGCCCGCCCTCGCCCGGCGCGCGTGGTGCGCCTCGAGACGCGCGATGATCCTCGGCCCGCTCGCGCGCAGCCACCCGTGGGCGAACGCCTCGAAGCCGAGGGCTTCGACGATCTCCACGCGCAACGTCGCCGCGGCCTTTGCCGTGCCGGCGACCTCGAAATCGTGGGGCCGCACGCCGATCGACACGGCACGCCCTTCGGTCAACGCGCCGCCGAAACGTTCGTCGTCGATGGGCGTCACGATGCCGCCGCCGTCGGCCAGCCACTGCCCGTCGCGACGCACGAGCACCCCTTCCACCAGATTCATTTGCGGCGAGCCGAGGAACGTCGCGACGAACCGCGAACGCGGCCGCTCGTACACGTCCAGCGGCGCACCCCGCTGCTCGACGACGCCGCCGTTCATGACCCACAGCGTGTCGGCGAGGGTCATCGCTTCGACCTGATCGTGGGTCACGTAGAGCGTCGTCGCGTCGAGGCGGTCGTGCAGGCGGCGGATCTCGACGCGCACTTCGGCGCGCAACGCCGCGTCGAGGTTCGAGAGCGGCTCGTCGAACAGATAGAGATTCGCGTGGCGCACGATCGCGCGCCCCATCGCGACGCGCTGCCGCTGCCCGCCGGACATGTCTTTTGGCAGGCGCCCGAGGAGGCCGTCTAGCCCCAGCATGCTGCTCGCTTCGGCGATGCGTTTCGCGATTTCGGCGGGCGCGACGCCGCGGAGCTTGAGGCCGAACGCGAGGTTCTCGCGCACGGTCAGGTGCGGATAGAGCGCGTAGCTCTGAAAGACCATCGCCACATCGCGATCGCGCGGTGGCATGCGCGTGACGTCGCGCTGGGCGATCTCGACGGACCCGCGGTCGGCCGTTTCGAGGCCTGCGACGACGCGCAACAGCGTGCTCTTCCCGCAGCCGCTAGGCCCTACGAGGACCGCGAACGACCCTTCGGGAATGTCGAGGTCGACCCCGCGCAAAATGGGGAGCGTGCCGTAGGACTTTTCGATCCCACGCATCACGCAGCGCGCCTGCCGCGGCGACGCTGCCACGGCGCTCTTGGTGGAGGTACCGGCGGCGTGTGCTGGCGAGCTCGGGACGCGTAGCGCGCTTTCGGTCTGGAGGGAGACGTCGTCCATGGACCCGCTTTCGGTGTCCTTGGTTACGGCAAGAGTTGCCCCCGTGCGAGGAGAAATGGGCGCTCCGACGTCGATTTGTCACTCATTAATGAGGTGCTAAATTTTTCGTCGCAACGCGTCGTGAATCGCGCTCGCGAAAACGCCTCGAGCGCCGCCGCGTCGCGTCGCGATTGCACGGGATTTTGCCTGTCACCGTTGTCGCGCGAAGCTTGCAGCCGTATGCCCAACGAGGGGTGGCACAAATGAGTGTGCTCTACACAGATCGGCTCGAGCTTCTGCCGATCACACTTCCGATGGTCGAAGCGGTTTTGGACGGTCGCCGCGAGGAAGCCGAGTCGCTGGCTGGGGTCAGCTTCCCCGCCGAGTGGCCTGGGCGCGCGCTGGTCGAACGCGCCTTCGCGTGCCCGCTCGCGCGCCTACGCGACGACCCCGCGTCGTACCTTTGGGGCGGCCGCTTACTCGTCGCACGCGCGTCGGCGTCGGCCAGCGGCCAGCGCGTCGTCGTCGGCAGCGTCGTCCTCGACGGCAAGCCCGACGCCAGCGGCACGGTGGAGATCGGCTACGGCATCGAAGGGCGATCGCAAGGCATGGGGTACGCGACCGAGGGGACGCGGGCCGTTGTCGATTGGGCGCTCGCGCAGATCAACGTGGCGCGCGTCACGGCGGCCACGTTGCCGTGGCACGTGGCTTCCCGTCGCGTGATCGAAAAGGTCGGGATGCACGAGGCCGGGACGCGCGAGCACGAGATGTTCGGCGATCTCCTGATCTACGAAAAGACGCACTAGCTGCGGCGCCGGCGGCCTGCGCGCGCCGGCGAGCTGCGGTCAGGCGGCGAACGAGTCGAAGCGGCGGCGCCCCGCGGCGAGCTGCAAGGTCACGTCGACGGCGCGTGCCGCCGATCCGTGAACGACGAGCTTGCGTGCGTTGGCGCCGAAGGTCGAAAGCTCACCCCGTGCGCGCATGGCGCTCGCGAGCGCGCCGACGTCGCGCGAATTCGCGGCATAGCCCGCGTGGCCGCCCACGACGTACGCCTCGTTCGACGTTTCGTTCCCCGGCACGGTGCCGACGACGATCATTGGCCGGCCGGCCGTGAGCGTCTCGGAGACCGTGAGGCCGCCGGCTTTTCCGACGACGAGATGCGCATTGGCAACGCGTGACGCCATGTCGCGCTCGAAGCCGATGATCCGCGCATCGAGGCCGGCGAGGGCGACGTCCTCGTGCATCTTTTCGAACAGCGCATCGGACGCGCCACAGACGATTGTCAGCTCGACGTTGCGAACGCCGGCGAAGCTCCGCACGACCGCGCGCATCGGGCCGACGCCGAAGCCGCCGCTGGTCACGAGGACGCGCAGCCGCTCGCCGTAGCGCGGATTCACAATGGGCGGCACCGCGTCAAAGGCGGCGCGCACGGGGATGCCGGTGCGATGCACGCGCGCGCCGTCGATGCCGTGGGTCTCAAGGGCGCGGGTCGCGTCGTCGCACGGCACGCAGAACGCATCGACGCCGCGCTCGGCCCACACGGCGTGGGCCGTGTAGTCCGTCACGACGCCAACGAGCGGCACGCCGAGGCGACCGCGGCGACGCTCGCGCCCGAGGACGACGAGGGGCAGGTGGTGCGTCGCGACGACGGCGCGGGGCGCGAGATCGCGAACGGCGTGAACGAGCTTCTTGAACACCACGTGATCGAAGCGGCGGCGAAGCGGATCGAGAGGCAAGTCACGCCTGTTCGCCGCGAAGTAGGCCGACCCGTAAAACGACGGCGCCATCGCTTGGCTCGTGAGGTGCGTCGCCAAGTAGGTCTCGCCGACGATGCGCGGCGCGAGGTCGAACAGGTTCAGCGTCGCGACGGTGAGCCCACGCGCTCTCGCGTTCTCCGTGAGCGCCATCGCCGCGGCCTTGTGCCCACCGCCGACGGGTGTGAACACGACGACAAGATCGGTCTCGGTCTGGGGCTGGGACATAGCGAGTCTCCTTGCGCGTGGCGCTCGGGAACCGAAGGTCAGCAAGGGCGACGCCACGAGCGTCACGGGACGGTCATGTCGAAACGGGCTTGCATTCAACGGTCTACGCACGGCCGGTGACGTCCGCGCGGAGGCTTCGAAACAGCTCTCTCCGCGCGATTTTCGCCGTTTCTCGCCGCGCACGTCGGCGTTACGCGAACGCCGCAAACGGCGCCTACGGACGCGTTTCGGCGCAAAGGCTCGTTCGCGCGAACCGCGTCACGCGCATCGCGCGGCGCGCTCTGTAGCCGCCGGTTCGCAGCGGCGGTGTCCGCGCGGTCACGCCCTGGACGCTCGCCGCGTGGCGCACGCGCGGTCAGCCAAAGAGCTCGCGGAGCTTCTCCATGAACGACTTTTGCTGCGGCTGAACGTCCTCGCCGAATTCGCGCGCGAACTGCTCGATGAGCTCGCGCTGCCGGCTCGTGAGCGACGTCGGCACCTCGATGGTGACCTCGATGCGCTGATCGCCCCGCCCGATGCCGGCCCGGTTCGGGATGCCTTTGTTCTTCAGGCGCAGCACGGCGCCCGGCTGCGTCCCCGGCGGCACGCGTACTTTGCCTTTACCGTCGAGGGTCGGCACCGGCACCTCGCCGCCCAGCGCCGCCTGCGCGAACGTGATCGGCACGCTGCACAGAACGTCGTCGCCCAGCCGCTTGAAGAACGGGTGCGGCCGCACCTGTATCGTCAGCTCGAGATCGCCCGGCGGCTTGTCGGCGCGGGGGCGATTGCCGGCGCCGGGCACGAGCTTCTTCGCGCCCGACTCGACGCCCGGCGGGCACGTGACGGTGAGCGTCGTCGGCTGCGCGATGATCCCGTTGCCGCGGCAGCGCGTGCACGGCGTCGTCACGAGCTTGCCCGACCCTTTGCATCGCGAGCAGGTGCGCTCGACAGCGATCGGAAAAATGCCCTGCTGAAAGCGGACGCGCCCTTTGCCCTGGCAGGCGGGGCAGTTGTCGGGCTTCGTGCCGGGCGCCGCCCCCGAGCCGCGACAGTCGTTGCACGAGACGGCCTTGTCGTAGGTGATCTGCTTCTCGCAGCCGAAGGCGGCCTCCTCGAAGCTGATCTCGAGGTCGTGCTTCAGATCCCCCTTGTCGCCGCGCCCGACGCCGAAGACGCCGAGGAGATCGCCGAGGATGCCATCGAAGGCGATGTCGCTGATGTCGACCACGCCGCCCGCAAAGGGGCCCCCACTCGCGAACGGCGACCCGCTCTCTTCCGCGCGGTGTCCGAAGCGGTCGTAGACCGCACGCCGCTGTGCGTCGCCGATGACTTGATACGACGCGTTGAGCTCTTTGAAGCGGACCGACGCGTTTGGATCGTTGGGATTGCGATCCGGATGGTGCAGTGCGGCGAGGCGACGGAAGGCGGCCTTCACTTCCTCTGGGCTCGCCCCTCGGCTCACCCCGAGAACCTCGTAATGGTCCCTCTGCCCCTGCGACATATAGCGATGGTGCGTAGCACATCCCCGCCGGCGGACCGAGCCCAGCCCGTGGCGTTTGTCACACTCGTCTGCTATCGCCGACAGCTTCGATGCAGAAGCCATTTTTCAAACCGCTGGGGCGCGCAGAGCAAGGTGCGCTTCTCGATTCCATCGTCGCGCGGTGCGCTCATTCTCATGCGTCCGGCCCGAGCAGCACGCCCACGCCGGTCGTCGTCTTCGACCTCGACGGCACGCTCATGGACAACCGCTCGCGCACTACGGCGATCCTCAAAGACGTGGCCGCGACCTGGCACACGTCGGCCCCCGAGGCCGCGAAACGGCTTCTCAACGCGCGCGTCGAAGACATCTCGTACCTGCTCACCGACAGCCTTTCCGCCCTCGGCGTCACCGCCAACGAGCTCATCGCCCAGGCCGAGACTGCGTGGCGCTCACGCTTCTTCGGCGACGACGACCTCCGCCACGATACCGAGCTCCCGGGCGCAGTCGCGTTCGCGCGCGCCTGTTACGACGCGGGCGCAACCCTCGTGTACCTCACCGGTCGCGACCTTCCGCTCATGGGGATCGGCACGTTTCGCAGCTTGCGCGACCTCGGTTTTCCCATCGGTATGGCCGGCACGGAGCTCATTCTCAAGCCCGACGCCTCGATGCCCGACGAAGCGTTCAAGCGCCTCGCCGGCCCCACGCTCGCGCGCTGCGGCCGCATCGTGGCGATCTTCGACAACGAGCCGGC
>JANXMC010000404.1 GCA_025354825.1 Myxococcales bacterium | reverse complement strand
GTTCACCCCGCCGCCGAACACGCCGCAGCTACCGGTGGCAGACACGACGGCGGGGACGCTTCGGCAGAAGCTCGAAGAGCACCGGAAAAACCCCGCATGCGCCGGCTGCCATTCGATGATGGACCCCCTCGGCTTCGGTCTCGAGCACTTCGACGGCATTGGTGCATACCGCGATCAGGACAACGGCGTGGCCATCGACGCGACGGGCAAGCTCCCCGACGGCCGCTCGATCGACGGCAACGAGCAGCTCGCCGCGATCCTCGCCGACGACCCGCGGTTCGTGGCGTGCGCTGCAACGAAGCTCTTCTCTTACGCCCGCGGCAAAGAGGTCGCGTCGAGCGATACGACCACCGCAAGCGGCGTCGCCAAGGTGCTCGCCAGTTCGGGATACCGATTGAAAGATCTCGCGCGCCAAATCGTGAACGACGTCTCGTTCCGAAACCGTGCGCGCTGATTCGGGCCTTATCGCACACGAGAAAATGAGTATTCCGATGAAGCTCTCCCGCCGATTGGTTCTTCAAGGTGCAGGCACCGCCCTCGCCCTCCCCATGCTCGACGCGATGATGCCGCGCGTCGCGAAGGCCGCCGGCCTCGCGCCGTCGCGCCTCATGATTTTCCACTTCCCCCTCGGCGTGCACCGCGCGGGGTGGAAGCCGTCGGGCTCCGAGACGAGCTGGACGCTCGGCGAAACCCAGGCGCCTCTCCTTCCGTTCAAGCAGGACATCAACGTCCTCACCAACGTGAACGACACGGCGCCGAAGGACGATGGCGGCGACCACGCCACGGGGACTGCGCACCTCCTGACGGCGGCTGCAGCGCGCACGACGACGCGCAGCTACCAGGTGAGCTTCGATCAGCTCATTGCCGATAAAATAAGCACCGGCGCGCGCTTTCGATCTCTCGAGCTCGGCACCGCGAACTGTGGCGGTGCCGACCCCCAGGCGGGCTTCGACCCGGCGATCTCACGCAATACCAACTGGCGAAATGGGACGGGCCTCCCCCAAGAGACCAACCCCCAAGCGGCGTTCGATCGCATCTTTGCGGGGGCCGGCACGGTCGCCGACGCCGCCGCGCTGAAGCGCAAGCGCCAGGGGCAGAGCGTGCTCGACGCCGTGACGGCCCAGCGCGCTCGCCTCGATACGCGCCTCGGCGCCGCCGACAAGCAGAAGCTCGACGAGTACTATTCGGGGGTCCGCGAGCTCGAACGCTCGATCGCCGCAACGGCGACGACATGCACGCCGGGGGCGCGCCCCGACGGCTCGGGCGACATTCGCGACCGCGTGAAGCAAATGCTCGACATCAGCGTCCTCGCCTTCAAATGCGACCTCACACGGGTCATCACGTTCAATTACGAACATACCATCACGGAGATAACCCACCCGTTCGTTGGCGTGAACGACGGCTACCACATTGGGGTAACCCACAACAATCCGGGCGATCCCTTCAAAGCCGTGAACAAATGGATCGTGAGCCAATTCGCCTATCTGCTCGATCAAATGAAGAAGTCGAGCCTCCTAGACAGCTCTCTCGTCTACTTCACGAGCGAGCTCGCCAACGGCACCGAGCACAGCCACATCGACTACCCGATTGTCCTCGCCGGCGGCGGCAACGGCCGCATGACCACGGGGCGCCTGCTCAATCGCCAAGGCGAGACCACCGGGAACGTGATCATGTCGCTTTTGCAAGCGTTCGGCACCGGCGCCACAAGCTTCGGCGCCGGCTTCGACAAGGGGATTACGGGGTTGATGCAGGGGGCTTGAGGCTCGCGGCGGCGCCTAGGCTACCTCACAGAGGTGGTTGGTAGGTTCGTCTAAGAGGCTACCTCTCATTTGCATTGCAGCGCCGTCGAACGCCGCCGCGAGCGCATGCACATCGTCGCCGGCTTCGTCGATGGTCTGCGGGCAGTACACAGTCGTCGCCTCCACCGGGCGCGCGCGTATCCCCCCTTCGTGCGGCGTGAGGGTGCCGGCGAGGACGCGCAGGAGCGTCGTCTTCTCCGCGCCGTTACCTACGCCGTGTGCTTCGAGCACAGGCTGACGTAGTCTCATGAGACCTCTTCGAAATCACGCTGTCGATACAACGAGCCGCTCCACAGCGCAGAGGCTGTACCTGCTCGGACCAGAAGTGCGCCTGAACGGGCGGCGAGGGTCGGTCAGGCTTTCGGCGCGCAGCAGCCGTAGGCGAGCTGCTCTTCCCATTCCGTGCCGCGGCCGCCGGGCGTGAGATCGAGCATGTTCCAAAGCGGTTCGAGCGTCCCCACGTGACGCGGATCTTGCCCCGGATCGGCGGGCTCGTAGAGAAGCTCGGCTCCCCAGAAGTGACGAAGGGTGCCCGCGTCTTTCTGGAAAACGTTGAGCATCGGCATTTGGGAGCCGCCGCTGTCTTCGCCGAAGTAGTCGTGGTTGTACGACGTCGTGGCCGACGAGACGAGGCGCAGCCGCCGCCACCCGCGCGCCTCCGCGAAGTTGCGCAGGCGCGTGTACGGCGCCTTGGCGACCACGACGAAGC
This sequence comes from Myxococcales bacterium, assembly GCA_025354825.1. Taxonomy (GTDB): domain Bacteria; phylum Myxococcota_A; class Polyangia; order Polyangiales; family Polyangiaceae; genus JANXMC01. The sequence continues at coordinate 17,544 of JANXMC010000404.1, read as the reverse complement.
TGAGATGTTGCGATGCGTGGTCGATCGTGCCGTCGAGCTGATCGAGGGGGGCGGTGCACGAGGGGCACGGCCCTTCGGCGAGATCGAGCCGCGCCGTCGCGCCTTGGGTTGGCCCCGGTCGCATGTCGCCGCGATCCCGCGGGAACATGAAGCTGTAGATGGCAAGTGTCCCCTTCCCCGGCGCGAACAGCTCGCTCATCGCTATGGGCCCGATGCTCCCATCGGCGCGGGCCCCTTCGAAGAGATAGTCCTCGGGCACAACCCCTCCGGGTGGAAGCGCTCGTCTCTCGGCAGCAACCGCCTCCATCGCGCGACGCAGCTCGGTCTCGCGCGTAAGGAGGCGCAGGCGCGCCGCTCGGTACTCCTTCGATTCGCCTGGGAAACGGATCGGGTTGGGCTCACTCATGGCGATCGCGATCCATTACTTCGCCGTGTCGTAACTCAGCTTCGGGTACCACGTAGCGCCGCGCCCTTCGGGCGTCGTGTCGAGAATCGCCCAGAGAGGATCGAGATCCGGCGCGCCCCGCGGATCTTGCCCCGGATCGGCCATTTCGCCGCTCATCTCGGCGGCCCAAAAGTGACGAATGACGCCGCCCTTCCGCGTAAAGACGTTGTACCCGGGCACGTCCGCGTCTTCGGCATTCACGTAGTCGCGTGTGAAGTCGCCACCGCCGTCGGAGTAGACCTTGAGCCTGCGCCAGCCCCGTTCGTGTTTGGCTGCGACGAGCCTCGCGATCGGCGCGCGCGCGACCATTGCCAGGCCAACGTGCTGCTCGAAGTCTTGAACTTTCAGATCCAACGCATTCATGAGCGAAGTGCACATGGGGCACGGGCGCTCGCGCTGGGGGCCAAACATGTAACTGTAGACGACGAGGGTCTCTTTCGATCCAAAGAGATCCGCCAGCGTGACGGGGCCGTTCTCCCCCTCGAAACGGTAGTCGCGCGTCACCTCGCCACCGGGCGGCAAGTGCCGGCGCAGCTCGGCAACGCGCTCGATCGAGCGGCGCAGGCCGATCTCCTCGGCGAGAAGCTCGTTGCGCGCGCGGCGGTAGGCGTCGCTCTCGTTCGGAAAGTGAACCTTATTTTTGCCGGCAAGCTCGGTTGCAGACGGAAGCTCTCGTTGCGTCGCCATGGCGCGTACGCTCTCCTTCGAAGGGCATTCTAGAAGAGTCCCATTGCAAATTGCACCTCATACCGAATCAGCTCGTTGTCGCGGCGCTCGTAGACACGACGCATCAAGCTGAACCCGACGTCGAGCGCGAGCGGAACGCCGATGGGTGGCCATCCGCGCGCGGATTACATCGTCGTGGGTGTGGCGGTTCCCTCGGATGACGATGCCGCGAACGATGACCTGCTCCCCCTCGGTCACATCGAATCGCACGCGCGCGCGCCACGAATCGGGCGAGGATTCGAGCGTATTTCGGACATCCGCGTAGACGAACCCAGCTTGCGCATAGGCGACACGAATCTTTCGGGTCGCCTCTTCGAGGGCAAGCGTGCTCACGGGCTCACCCAGTTTGAGCTCGGCGGCCTTCGTGAGATCGGTCTCTGTGATCTTTCGTGCGCCCGAAAAGGCGATATCCCAAAGGCGCGTTCGAGGTCCGAGCCTCACAGGTATCGAGAGGCTCATTTTCGACTCGCACGTCACGCCGTGGGCGCGATCCGGGCGGCACGCCTGCTCGCGCTCACCGAGTTGAACGGGCCCCACCTCCGCATGCAAGAACCCCTCGTTCCTGTACAGATCGCGAACGTGCTCGAGGGCGCTCTCGTAGGAGTCTTCAAAGTAGGTCGCCGTAGGGTCGAGATCGACCGGACTGGGAGACGAGCCGCCGTGGGTGCCCGACGCCCCGCCCAACCTGCGATCGAGCCCGGTCGCATCGGGATTTCGCAGCAGATCGGCGCCGGGGAGATCGTCTTGGAGGAAGCTGTCGATCTCGCCGCCTATTTCGCTGGCCGATTGCGGCCCGCCGTCGTGGAGATCGCGCGCGTCTTCGGGGCGAAAGCACGGGTAGCTGCGCGACGTGACGACGACGCGCTCTCCTTCGACGACGTGGAATACCAAATAGCGCGTCGTGTCCGTGTCATCGCCGCGGGTTTCGAGCGTCACCTCCACGTCGAGGAAGCCGCGCTTTTTATAAAAGTCTGTAATGCGTTGGAGGAGCCTTCCGGTGGATCTATCGCCTTCGCCTTCGAGCTCCAATGCGGCGGTAAGACGTGGGCGCGGCCACGAGATCGTGGCTCACAACGGCGCGGTGGAACCCTGCGGCGCGGAATCGCGACGCGAGGGCCACGTCGGCGGCGTCGAGCGCCTCTTCGTCGGCGCGATCGCCCGCACCTACGCGGTAGCCGTCCGTGAGCGTCGTGACCTTGTCTTCGTCTGTTTCGAAGACGTTGGCGAATCGCCTCTTGATGATTCGCGCGCCGCCCGGTTCGACGCCGACGATGACGATGACGTCGAGCGGCGAGTCGGTCGTGCGAATGGAGATTCGGCTTTTCGCCGACGGGAAACCTCGCCGTGCGAACAGCTCTTCGACGCGGTCTTGGGCGTCGATGAGCATTTGGTAGGTGAGCTCACCACCGGTGCTGAGCCCGGTGGCGCGGAGCAGCTCGTCGCGCTCGACGGTGTCAGCTCCGAAGCCGCAGGAGGTGTCGCCGCGGTCGTGGTCGGCGACGTGTCGCGAGGAGCCGCGAGCCCTCGCGTAGGAAATGCGCAGAGCGTCGTCACCGCTAGAGCGATCGTGATGGCGCACGACGCGAGACCTTCGCGCGCGCGGAGCGTCATCGCGGCGCAGACCAGCGAAGAACGCTGCGATCAGTGAACCGTTCGCGCACCTCGTGCCGCGCGCGTGGCGACGTCGCCCGACGCCATCGCGAAGGCCGCGGGCTCCCCGTCGTACGTGTCGCCCGCGAGGGTGCTCGCATGCGTGAACCGCGGCTGCGCCCGCGCGAGGCCGGGCGTGTTCGCAGCTTCGGGGGACGATGGGTGGGGCGACGCGCGGAGAGGGCTCGGCGGGAACGCCGCGAGGCGCCGCAGGATCTGCCTCTCGAGGGTGCGACCGATTTCGCTCGCCGCTTCGACCAACGCGTCGGCGTCGGCGAAGGACTCTTCGTCTTTGTCGACGGAGCTTGCGACCGCCATGCTCACCGCGGCGAGCTCGAGCTGCTCGCGCGCCGCACGCAAGCAGGTGACAGCGGTGCGGAGCTCGAGGCTCACGACCTGATCGTCGGAGAGCGGTCGTAGCTCGCGAAGCGGTTTTTCGAGACGTCGGTTCATCAGCGCTCTCCCCTCATTCGTTGGTGGAGAGACACTGATATCCTGTTCAGTATACACGTGTCGAGCGGCGCGATTCGGGGGCTTTTTCCGCGGTTCAGACGGCGCCGCGGGGCATCGCGAGCGAGGGCTCGCCGGCGGGATAAACGTTGGAGAGCCATGCGCGGAGGCTCGCGTCGGCCCGTAGCTCTGCGCGAATCCTCTCGATTTCCCCCTCCGCGATGAGCTCGCCCGACGTCACCGTGAGAACGTCGGCCAGGAGCTCGTCGCGGGCGGAGAGAGGGAGATCGGGCGTGCGAGTCTTTGCCAGCTCCCGTGCCTTCGCGAGCTCGTTGCGACGCACGGCCTGCATCAACCGCACGCGAAGCTGCGCGGACGCGAGATGCGAAAACGTCGAATTCTCGGCCTGTAGCGTCGCAAGCTCGGCGCTGGCTTCGTCGTGACGACCGAGGGCCGCGAGGGCGAAGGCGCGCTCCGTGACGAGGGCCGGAAGCAGGTGGTCGTGGGCAGCTGCGACCACCGCCGTGCCGCGGGCGACACGCCCGATGCCGCGCTCGGCGTGGACGCGCGCGCTCTCCCAATCGGTGCGCTCTTCGGCAATGCGCGCGAGCATTAAGTCGGCCGACGCCGCCGTGAGAGGAGCGCGATTCTTCGAGAGTGCGAGAAACGCGGCCTCGGCGCGCGTCGAGTCCGCTTCTGCGAGCAGGCGCGACGCTGCGAGAGCGCGGTGAGTCGTTCGTCGATTGACCAAGAAACCGTACCCTAAGGCGATGACGACGAGCGCGGCCCCCGGGAGCATGAGCGCTACCCGCGACCCGAAGTTGGATTCGCTATCGACGGGCTCCACATGTTCGACCGCCTTTACGTTCGGGCGCGTACCGTGCGCCCCTTCCGGCGGATTGAGGAACTGCCAAATTGCGAGAAACATGACGACGAGCAGCCCCCACAGCAAGAAGATGCGGCGAGCGCCCCCAAAGCCCTTTTTCCTCCCGCGAAGACGCGCTGCGCGCACGGCGTCCACGGCATCGGCCGTAACGACGCCGTCGAGGCCTACGGGCAAGGTGGTCGCATTGCGTGCATCATGCACAGGTACGAACGCCGCGGCCGCGGGGACGAGGCGCGCGATCCACGTCGCAAGCGCCGGCTCCTCCCCCGCCTCATCGTCCCGCTTCGCCGGCTCACGGTAGACCGACGTCGAGCGCGCGGCCAGCATTCGCTGAAGCGTACGAACGAGGGCCCGATCGCGAGGCGTCGTGTGCTCGAGAAGCAGCTTGCGATCGCGGGCGAGGAGCGACGCGAGCTTCTCGCGATCGTCCGACCGCGCGTGGACGACGGCCTCTGCGACGGCGGCCGACGCCAATGCCTCCGTCCCCGCCGAAGGGGAAACACGCACCGCCTGCGCGTCGGCCAGAGCCTTGGCAGAATCGCCCGAGGCCGCGAAAGCAACTGCGCGGAGACCGCGGGCCGAGGCGCGCTGCATTTGCTGGCGATGGACGCCGGCGAGGGTGAGCCGAACCGCCATCGCACGCGTGGCGTGGGCGATGGCGCCGTCGAGATCGTCGCGGCGCAGCGCGATGATGCTTCGTTGGTATTCCATGCCAGTCCCCACGGAGCCATGACGCGCGTTCGGAGCAATGCTGTCGAGGAGCGCCGTCGCTTCGTCGAGGCGTCCGCGGCCGATGCGATCGAGCGCCGAGTGGAGCTGACGAACGCTCACCCCGAGGAGGGCCGCGCGCGACGCTGCGAAAAGACAAAAGCCGCCGAGCAGCGAGCCGACGAGTAGGCTCGGCATCTCGTAGAGCCAAGCGGCAGTGGCCGAAAGTATGATGTAAACGACGCCCATCCCGCGCAGGTGGCGGGCGACCTTGTTGATGGGATGAGGAGTCGTGGCGCGCGCAGCCGTCGACGGCGAAGTGTGCATAGCCCACGCTATCCACCCGGCATTGCCTCGGGTTGCTAAAAAAAAGCCCTCCCCATCCGGTCCGATGGGAAGGGCCCGCGACGCCTTCGCGTCACGTCAGGTTAAGAAACACCACCCCTGTCAGGACGGATTCGCGCGCTTGGTGCCGTCGTTCTGCTTCGTCGTCGTGCCGCCGTTTCCTTGCGACGACGCGGTTTCGGTCTCGCGCTTTACGCGAAGCTCGTTGCGAACTTCGTCGACTCCCGCGACGGAATCGAGAATGTGCTCCGCCATTCTCTTCGTTTGGCGATCGGAGACCGTGCCGGAAAGGGTCACTTCGCCATTGGCGACTTTCACTTCGATATCGCTCGCGTCGATCTCGTGGTGGTCCGACAGCGCCTCGCTCACGCGCTCTTTGATGCTCTCGTCGGAGCGCTTGAACCCCTTTGGCCCTTTGCCGAAATGCGATTGGCCCTGCATTTGCGCCGTGCGTCCGCCGCCCGCCGACTGTCCAGACCCTTGCCCCACCCCGTAGCTCTGGTTGCCCTGGCCAAAGCTCTGGTAGCTCTCGCCGCCATAGCCTTGATTGCCGGCTTGATTGCCGAACTGGCGGCTACGATCGTATTGGGCCGATTGCCCGTACTGCGGATTGCCGCCCCAGCTCTGGTTGCCCTCACCACGATTCCGATGGTCGTACGAGCCTTGGTTGCCAGACCCCTGGTTCCCGTAGCTCTGACCGCCATACCCGCCGAAGGACGAGCCGCCGCGGTTCTGGTCATGCGAGTGCGAGCGGCCGAACCCGTGGTTCACGCCTTGGTCTTCGCTAGAGCCGAAGTCACGTCGGCCGCTGTCGTAACCGTCGCGCATCTCGAGCTCCGAGCGCTCCCCGCGATCGCTACGGCCCGACTGCTGATCGCGCGCACTGTCGAAGCTCTGACCGCCGAAGTCCTGACGACGCCCGCCACCCTCGGGGGTGCGATCGCCACGGCCCGAGAACGACGACTCGTCACGTTGAGAACCGCCGCGGTTGGAATCGCGATCGTAGTTATGGCGGTCGAAGTCAGGATTACCTTGCCGATTGTTCATTTTGGCTCTCCGGTAGTGCCCCTAGGGGGCGAAACTGCTCTGTGCGCGAGGGCTGCCGCGGGCCGCTCGGCGTGTCGGCTCGTTGCAACGCGCAGTCCAAATTCCGATTGACCACGAAACCCCTATTTGCCATTCGATGAGCCGCGCGCCCTTGAGCTCGCCTGCCCTGTTTCCGGCACGTTTCCGACCGAAGCGGCGCCGAGGCAAACGGTCACAGGTGGCAGCTGTGCGCCACGCTGCCTGCGCCCAGCGTCTCCGAGGGGCGCGTATTCAGGCCAATTGACCACGGGCCGTCCCCACGCCTGGGGCACAGCGAATGCACGAGTGGTCGCTATGCAGCCGACGAACAACGTAACCGCGCCCGCCGCTCGAGCTCCCGTCGTCACCCGCGATTCGGAATCGTCGCTCGCGATCACCACCGACGCGCCCGCGCTCTCGGCGCTGGTGGTTGCCGCGCTCGACAGCGAAACGCTCTTCCGGCGAGCGACGCGCGACGTGGCAGCCGATCCGGAGCTTAGGCCGCTCCTCGAACAGTATGCCGATCAGCGCGCCGCGTTCGCCCTGGTGTTGCGCGCGAACCTTGGTGACACCGGGCAGGCGACCTTGGCGACGACACCCCACGATAAGGGCGGTCTCCTCGATGCGAACGAGACCATCGAGGTCGACCTTCCGGTGTCGGTCCTCGACCACTGCGTCCAGGCGGATCGAAAGCTCGCGGCGGGCTACACGCGCGCGCTCGCCGGCGTCCTCTCCCCCGAGCTTCACGTCGAGCTCGAACGGCAGCTCGTCGCGATCACCGACGCATGCGACCACCTGACGAGCCTCGACCAAGCCTTTCGCGCGCGAGCGCTCCCGGGGCTTTACCGGTAACCGGCGCTACGACCCGGCCAATTTCGCGATTGTCGCGCGGAACGTCGCGCCTCTGCGAGGGTCGCCTTCGGACGGTGCGTCGACGACGAGGTCGCCACCGTGGGCCCGGGCGATCTCGCGCGCGATGCCGAGGCCCAAGCCGGTGCCCGGACGGTGTGTCTTTCGGGGGCGTGGACCGCGGAAGAACGGCTCGAAGATCTTGTCGCGCTCGGCCTCGGGGACGCCGTCGCCCGCGTCGCGAACCGAGATTTCCAAAGCGTCGCCGTCGGCGTTTATCCCCTGTTCCCCGTCACGCGGGGTCGCCCCGCTGCGCGCGCGTATTTGCCATTTGACCGATACATGGGAATCGGATGGCGAGTGCTCGACGGCATTCTCGACGAGATTTCTCACCATGCGCGCGAGATCGCTTGCGCGGCCGCGTACGGCCTCGTTGCCCCCGATCACGTCGATGCGAACGTTGCGCGCGCGCGCCTCTTCTTGCACGAGCTCGACGGCGCTCTCCACGATCGATGCGACGGCGACGCGCTCGTCGACCGCGGCCCCCTCGACGCCCACGGGCTTCGCGCGCGCGAGGGCCAAGAGGTCGTCGGCGAGGTGGTTCAACCGGCGCGTTGCTTCGAGCGCTTCGGCGATTCCGCGGCGATACCCTTCGGCGTCGCGCGGCTTGCGGAGCGCCTGTTGAAGCTCGCCGTAAAGCTTGGTGAGCGGCGAGCGGAGCTCGTGGGCGGCGTGGGCGAGGAAGCGCGACTGCGCGCCGACGAGGGTGTTGATCTGCGTGACCATGTCGTTCACGTCGCGGGCGAGCTGCGCCATCTGCACGTCTTTCGTGGAGATGGCGAGGCGCGCAGAGAGATCGCCCGCGGCGACGCGCCGAACGACGCTGGCGATGGCGGCGTGATCGGCCGTGAGCACATTCGCGCGCCATCCGCCGATCATCGCGGACGACAGCACGGCGAGGGCGAACGCGAGGACCATGGCGCGAAAGAGAAACGCCTCGTCGCCATCGAGATCGTCTTGAGACGCGGCGATGAGCATCCGCTTGCCGGCGTGACCCGGAATGTCGACGACGACGCCGCGAAGGTGCGCGTCGCCCGCTTTGAAATCGAAGAACGTCCCGCTCGACGCCGTACGCGCGCGGGCGGGCGGTGGAATGCGATCGAACGGCGCCGTCGCCGTGATGACGGCGCCTGTCTCATCGAAGATGACGCCGTATTCGGACATGGCGCCGATGTCGCTCGCCGCAGGCCCCGGGCGGCTACTGAACGAAAGGCCGTTGCCGGGCGCCTCGCGCGCTTCGTCCCGCGCAACGGCGAGGAGCTCCGTGTCGAGCTGCGCCCGCTGCAGCCGCCCGAATGTGAACGCCACCGCCGCGAAGCCGCTCCCGAGGGCAAGGGCGGTGACGGCTGCGAGCGTCATGATCATGCGGGAGCGGAGCGTCACGGCGTTTACTCGTGCAGGGGTGCCGGGACGAGACGATAGCCGACGCCGCGCACCGTCTGGAGCATCGGCGCATGGGCGCCGAGCTTGTCGCGAAGGCGGCTCACGAGCACGTCGAGAACGCCCGAGCCGGGGTCGAAGCGGAGCGACCAGACGCTCGCGAGAAGCGTTGCGCGATCGACGGGGCGTCCGTCTTCGACCGCGAGGCGAAGCAGAAAGTCGAACTCGCGAAGTGTGAGGTCAAACGACGCGCCCGCGGCGGACGCGCGCCGTTGGAGGCGATCGATTTCGAGAGGGCCGATACGCAACGTCGCCGTTCGCTGCACGCGGCGGACGAGCGCCTCGATGCGCGCGAGCAGCTCGTCGACCTCGAACGGCTTTACCAAATAGTCGTCGGCCCCCGCACGCAAACCGGCCACGCGATCGGGCACTTCGCCGCGTGCGGTGAGCATGAGAATCGGCGTGATGCGCCCGGCGGCACGAATGCCGGCGCAGACGGAGAGGCCGTCGCCGTCGGGAAGCATCCAGTCGAGGATGACGACGTCGTAGGTAGTATCGAGGACGCTCGCGAGGGCATCGTGGGCAGTCTCGACGACGGTGCAGGTGAACGACTCTTCACTTAGAACGCGCGCGAGGAACTCCGACAGCGATGGATCGTCTTCGACCAGGAGGATGCGCACAGTCTGACAATACCGGGCATTCGTAGGAGGCACACGTAGGACACGGAGCGTCTTACACAATCGTAAGAAGTGCCGTGCGTCATCGCTGGCTACAGATCCGGTCGACCCATGACCACGCTCGCCGCCCCTGTTTTTCCGCTCGTCGTGCTCGTTGCAACGGTGCTCTCGTCGTGCGCCACGAAAGCCGAGGAGCGCCCGCCCTCCCGCGAGCGTCGACTCGATCGCTCCATCGTCCTCGGCGACGCGAGCTCGGCCTACGTGCGCACCGAGCCGGCCGCCACGGCGAGCCACGAGCAGTCACGCGCGCTCATCGCGAAGGTGAGCTACGACGAGCACCACGTCGCGCGCATCGGCCCGCCCGTGCAGGGGCGCGTGGCGTCGATTGGTGTGGTGACAGGGGACCGCGTGAAGGCGGGCGACGTGATTCTCACGCTGTCGGCGCCGGAGATCGCGGGTACGCAGGCGCAGGTCTCCCAGGCGAAGACGGCGCGCATGTTGGCGGAGAAGATCGAAGCGCGCTCGCGGATGCTCGTTCGCGACGGCGCAGGGACGGAGGCCGAGCTTCAGCAGGCCGAAGCCGCGCGCGTGCAGGCGAAGAACGAAGAAGACCGCGCCGTCGCGGCGCTCAATGCGATTGGCGGCGCCCACGGCGCGACGGGGTACCAGCTCAAATCGCCCATCGCGGGGACGGTCGTCGAGAGGAACGTGTCGGTTGGAACGCAGGTGAGCACCGACCAGGCGACGCCTCTCGTGACGATCGCCGACATCGCGTCGGTATGGGTTGTGGCAGACGTTTACGAGCAAGATTTGGCGCGCGTGCGCGTAGGCGACGAAGCGACGGTGCGCGTCGTTGCCTATCCGGGGCGAACCTTCGAAGGGAAGATCACCCACGTTGGCGACGTGGTCGATCCGCAAACGCGATCGGCACCGGCGCGGGTCGAATTGGCAAATACCGACGGCGCACTGCGACCCGGGATGTTCGCCAACGTCGACGTGCGAGGCGTCTCCGCGGGAGCCGCCGAAGTCCCTTCGAGCGCGATCCTCGCGAGGCGCGATCAGTTCTTCGTGTTCATGCGCCAGAACGACGGCTCCTATGCCGAGAAGGAAGTGCGCCTCGGCGAGCAGCACGGCGAGCACACGACCATCGTCCAAGGGGTGAAGCCCGGCGATCTCGTGGTTACCGAAGGGGCCATTCTTCTCGATGCGGAAGCGAACGAGGCGCTCTGAGCCATGATTGAGCGCATCGTCGAATTCGCGCTTCGCCAACGGGCCGTAGTGCTCGTCGCGGCTGCCATCGTCGTCGTCTTGGGTCTCGGTGCATTTCAGCGCCTGCCCATCGAGGCCTATCCCGACGTCGCCGACACGTGGGTGCAGATCATCACGCAGTGGCCGGGGCACGCGGCCGAGGAGGTCGAACGCCAAATCACGATTCCTGCCGAGCGCGTCATGAACGGCGTCCCTAAGCGCACCGCGGTGCGGTCGACGTCGATCGCCGGCCTGAGCGTCGTCACGTTGATCTTCGAGGACGGCACCGACAGCTACTTTGCTAGAAACCAGGTGCTCGAGCGCCTCGGCAAAGTCGACCTCCCCGACGGCGTCACCCCGTCGCTCGGCCCGCTGGCGAGCCCGGTGGGTGAGATTCTTCGGTATCGCCTCGTCAACTGCGCGAAGACCCACGCGCCCGAGTGCACGCCCGAAGATTCCAACGTAACGCCCAAGCCTCTGAGCGAGCTGAAGGACTTGGAAGAGTACGTCGTCGAGCGCGATCTTCTCGCCGCCCAGGGCGTGGCCGACGTCGTGAGCTTCGGCGGGACGACGCTTCAGTACCAAGTGCTCATCGATCCGACGCTCCTCGCCTCGCGCGGTGTGTCGTTCGAGGACGTCGAGAAGGCGCTTGCGGCGGCGAACGGCAATGCCGGCGGCGGCGTCGTCGCCTTTGGGCGCGCGGCGCTCAACGTGCGCGGCATCGGCCTCTTGAAGCCCGAGCAAATTGGAGACGTCGCCGTGGCCGTGCGCGACGGCACGCCCGTTCTGGTACGTCACGTCGCTAAGGTGCAGGTAGGCCATCAGCCGCGCCTCGGGCGCGTGTCGGTGAACGACGATCTCGACGTTGTCTCGGCGACGGTGATCCTACGAAAAGGCGAGCAGGCGCAGACGGTCTTGGACCGCGTTCACGAGCGGATTCGCGACATCAACGACCGCGTTCTCCCCCGCGGCGTGAAGCTTTCGCCCCACCACGACCGCACCGAGCTGATGGGGCAGACGACCCACACGGTGATGCGGAATCTCCTCGAGGGGGTGCTTCTCATCACGGTCATTCTCTTCGTGTTTCTCGGCAACGTGCGGGCAGCGCTCATCGTCGGAATCACGATTCCGCTCTCGCTTCTCATCGCGTTCATCTTCATGGACGCAGCGAAAATCCCGGCGAATCTCCTATCGATCGGCGCCATCGATTTTGGGATGATCGTCGACGGTTCCATCGTCATGGTGGAGAACATCTTCCGCGAGATCGCCGAGCGCGAAGAGAACAGCGGCCAAAAAGAAAAGGTCGATCTCCGAACGATTGTTCACCACGCGAGCCGCGACGTGGCGCGCCCGGTCGTCTTCGCGATTGCGATTATCGTCACGTCGTATTTGCCAATCTTCACGTTGCAGCGGGTCGAGGGGAAGCTCTTCAGCCCCATGGCGTGGACCGTCGCCTTCGCCCTCTTCGGCGCCCTCGTATTGACCATCACGGTGGTCCCGGTCTTGGCGACGTTCCTCTTTCGCGGGAAGCTCAAGGAGTTTCACAATCCACTGCTCGAGGCGATCCGCAAAGGGTACGTGCCCGCTCTCACGCGCGCCCTCAAGCGGCCGGCGCTCCTCCTCTTCGTCGCCGCGGCGATCATCATCGCCGACGGCGTTTTCGTGCGGAGCCTCGGCACCGAGTTTCTCCCGCACCTCGACGAAGGGGCGATTTGGCTTCGCGCGTCGATGCCCGCCACCATCTCGTTCGAAGAGGCGCAGATTCTGGTCGACGGCGCTCACACGAAGGAGCGCAACACCCCCGGTATTCGCGAAATTCTCGCCAAGTATCCTGAAATTCGCACCATCGCCGCGCAAATTGGCAGGCCCGACGACGGGACCGATCCGACTGGCTTCTACAACGCCGAGATGCTCCTCGTGCTCCACGACAAGAAGGAGTGGCGCAAGCAGTTCCACGAGAAGAAGGACGCTCTCATCGAGTCGATCTACAACGACTTGGAGCCCATGCCCGGCGTCTCCTTCGGCTTCTCGCAGCCGATCTCCGACAACGTCGAAGAGGCGCTCACCGGTGTGAAGGGGCAGCTCGCGGTGAAGATCGTCGGCGACGATCTCAACGCCCTCGACGACATTGCCGAGCAGATGGCGCGCAGCATCAAGAGCGTCCCGGGCGTGGTCGATCTGGGCATCTTCCGCGAGCTCGGGCAGTCGAACGTGCATGTCGACATCGCGCGGGATCGCGCCGAACGCTACGGCTTGACGGTCGCCGACGTCGAGGCCGCCGTCGAGCACGGCATCGGCGGCAACGCCGTCACGCAAGTCGTCGAAGGCGAGCGGCGCCACGACCTCGTCGTCCGCTACGGGAGCGACTCGCGCGACAACGTCGACGCTGTCCGCCGGCTATTGATCCCGCGCCCAGCGGGCGGCGTCGTGCCGCTGTCGCAGGTGGCCGACGTGAGCATCATCGGCGGCGCGTCGCGGATCTACCGCGAGGCGAACCGCCGCTATATCGCCATCAAGTTCGGCGTGCGCGAGCGGGATCTCGGATCGACTGTCGACGAGGCGCAGGCCAACGTCGCCAAGAGCGTGCACCTTCCGCCGGGCTACGAAGCGAGCTGGGGCGGCGAGTTCGAAAGCGCGCGCCGCGCCGGCAAGCGCCTCGCGCTCGTGATCCCAATTACGTTGGTCGCCATTTTCGTCATACTCTTCGTGATGTTCAGGCGCCCTCGCGAGGCGATTCTGATCCTCGTGAATGTCCTTCTCACCGCGCCCCTTGGCGGCCTCGCCGCGCTCCTCGTGACGCACACGAGCTTCTCGGTCTCGTCGGGCGTCGGCTTCCTCGCCCTCTTCGGCGTCTCCGTTCAGACCGGCGTGATTCTCGTCGCCAACATCGAACAAGAGCGCGCAATAGGGCGCGCCCTCGACTCCGCGATTCTCCGCGCGGCCGAATTGCGCCTGCGCCCGATCATGATGACGGCCCTCGTCGCCACCCTCGGCCTCGTGCCCGCGGCGCTCAGCACCGGCATTGGCTCGGACTCCCAACGCCCCCTCGCCATCGTCGTCGTCGGCGGTCTGTTCTCGTCTCTCACCCTCTCCCTCTTCATGCTCCCACTTTTGTACAAACTCTTCATGGCAACGTCGGCTCCAAGCCCCGTCATCGAAGAGCAGCTCGAGGCAACCCGGTTGCCGATGCCCGCGTCGTCGGGCGCATCGCTCGACAAGGGGGTCGCATGAGAACGCTCCGCCGTTCTCTTTGCGCGAGCGCTTTCGCAATCGGTATTTCGGTACCGCTTCTCCCGCCGCAGCTCGCCCACGCCGACCCTTCTCCGACGCCGCGCGCCGCCGAAACGCCCGCCGTACAGGAGACGCAGATCCTCGCGCAGTGGCTCAAAAACAGCCCCGAGGTCGCCTCTTGGCGAACCCAGGTCGGCTCTGCACGCTTCGATGCAGTGACCGCAGGGCTGTGGGCAAACCCCGAGCTTCTCGTGCTCGGCAACTTCCTCCTCGACGGCGCGCCGCCCGACGGCGTTTACAACTACCAAGCACAGCTCACGATCCCGCTTCCTATCTTTGGACAGGTGCGGGCGCGCGTCGACGCGGCCAACAGGGCGACGAGCGTCGCCGAGACCAACGTCCTTCAAACAGTCTGGTCGCGCGCCGCCGATATCGATGCCGCCATGGTCGCCCGCGCCTTTGCCGACGCGCGCATCGCAATGCTCGCGCGCAATCTCGAAGAGCTCGATCGCATTCGCGGAATCGTGAACCTCCGCGCGGGCGCAGGCGCCAACAGCGAATACGATGTTCTCCGCGTCGACGCCGCCGCGGGGACGCTCCGCGCGTCGATCGCCAATGCCCACGTCGACCGAGACCGCGCCGAGTCGAACCTCTTGGCCCTCATCGCCGACTCCCAGGTCACGTCGGCCAACATCACGCGCGAAGGTCTCGCGTCATTTCGGGGGCCCGAAGAGATCGAGCCCCTCATCGCCCTCGCGCTTCAGCGCCGCCCCGACCTCGAGCTCGCCCGCCGCGGCGTTCGCGCGTCGGACGCCAACGCCGCGCGCTTTCGTCGCGACGCCATCCCCACGCCGAGCCTCGTCGTCGGCGGCTACCTGTCCGAAAAGCTTTACGGCTTTCAGGTTACGGGCGGCATCTCGATACCACTGCCCGTTGCGGATCGTAACCAGGGGCAAATTGGCCGCGCGCTGAGCGAGCGCCAAGGGCAAGAGCTCATGGTGAAAGCGCTCGAGACTCGCGTGCGTGCCGAGGTCACGGGGTCGTGGCAGGCGCGGAAGAACGCGCGCCTCGCCCTCGCGCAGTACCGCGGTGGGAGCATCGCCGCGGCGACGGCGCTCTTGAAGCGCGCCGAGGTGACCTACCAAGCCGGGAGGTTCTCGATCACAGAGCTGTTCGACGCCTACCAAACGATGTGGGACGCGCGCTCTCAGGAGCTCGACATCGAACGCCAAGGGGCCGATGCCGAAGCCGACTTGGAGCGCGCGGCGGTGCTGTTGCCGATCCTCGACGGACCGCGGTGAAGCGCCGAGACTACTGCGCGAGCCCGGTGATCTCCGCAGCGCTCAACGCGCGGCTGTACATGCGGACGTCGTCGAGGACGCCGTGGAAGTGGTCGCCCGCGGGGGCGTCGTCGTACTTCGACCCGATGTAGAGCGCGTCGGTCGTGACAGGCATCGCCCCCGTCGCGCCCACGGCGGCCACCTGCGCGCCGTTGATGTAGAGGCGCATCATCGTGCCGTCGTACGTCGCGGCGACGTGCGTGAACGACGCGACCACTGGCAGAGCGGTCGTCACGGTGCCGACGCCCGCGATATCGAACTTCAGCAAGCTGTCTTCAGCGAGCAGTCGGAACTGATCGTCCCCCCCGCCCTTCTGGATGATCCGCCGGTTGCCCCCCCAGTCGTCCGGCTTCACGAACGCAGAGAGGGTCATCCGCTGCGGGTTCAGCGCCGCCGTGTCGGCCACTTCGATGAAGCTCGACGTCCCGTTGAACTGCGCGCCGTTGGCGGTGTGCGCCGCGACCCACGCGAGCGCTTGGCCAATTCCACTGTTCGCGTGGCCCGACGCATCGGCCACGGCTTGGCCCGCGGTTTCGTCGAGCTTCCACCAACCGACGAAATCACCGATTCCGGCGCCGCCAATGGCAAATCCGTAATGGGGTTGGGCCGGGTCGTCGCTCGTGAGACCGGTCGTGGCGAGCACCGGGCCCGGTGCCGTGGGGGTAAACGCAATTCGAAAGGTCGCGGTCGCGCCGATGGCCAGCGACGTGGGCGGCGCCGCGGTGACGGCGAACCGTTGCGGCGACGTGCCGCCGAGAACGACGGTGCCGGCGAGGTTCAGAGGCGCGTTCCCCGTGTTCTCGACGGTGAACGTGCGGCTCGTCGTCTGGTTCAGCGCGAGGCCGCCGAAGTCGGTATCGGTGGGGACGGTTGGAGCAGGCGCACCGGGCGTGATGAGGCGACCGTTGCCGAGAATGCGCATATGGGGCGCGGGGGGGCCTGCGTTCATCGTGATTTGCGCGATATTCGAATAAGTCGACGGCGCGCCCGTGCCCGTGGCTCGCACGCGGTAGGCATAGACTGCGAAGGGCTGCGCCGTCGTGTCCGAATAGGCCACCGTGTTCTGCGGCAACGTCGCGATGGGGGCGAAGCCCAAGGGGGCCTCCTTCCGCTCGACGACGAAGCCCGCCTCCGCGGTTGACGTGTCAACCCACGCGAGCTCGGCACGCCTCTTCGTCGTCGCGGTAGCCGTCAGCGTGGTGGGCGCCGAAAGCGGCACCACCGACGGGAGAAGGCCGTAGACGCAGACCTGCTTCGAGAAGCTCGCGAGGTACACCTTGCCGTTCGCGACGGTGGGGCTCGTGAACTTTGCAAACTTCCCCGAGTCGTCCCGCGCGGCGTTGGTGCGCGAGTTCCACAGCTCGACGCCAACGTTGGCCGCATCGAAAACGCGGAGCATGCCCATGACGACGGCCTGGTTCGCGTCGCCAAAGTACGGAACGTTGGCCCAGATCACGCCCGTCCCTTCTTTCGCGCCGTCGGCCGAAATCGAGAGCATCGCGCCGGGCATTCCGTCGGGCGCCGTCATCGTGCTCAGCGCGAGGGGGACGGGGTCGAGCTTCGCCGTCTTGGGGTCGAGGCGCAGCGATTTCAGGTGGTCGTACTCGGCCCACGAATAGACCATTCCCCCGTCCGGCCCTTTCCAGTGCACGGGCGATCCGTGCAGGTGGCGACCCGGCGTGATCCGCATCGACTGCACGATTTGTCCGTCGTTCTTCGCCGTATTCAAGCCGCCCATCGTCGTGCGATCGACGACGTAGAACGTGCCACCCTTGCCGCCCGACACCGCGAAGTTGGTCTCGGGCACAAGGAGAAGCCCGGCCGATCCGAGATCGAGATCGTGGTCTTCGAGGCGCTGGTAGTCGAAGGGCGTGAAGAAGCTCGCGACGCTCATCGTCGCCCCCGCGCGCCGCAAGCGGAGGAAGCTCTCGCCGCGGCTCTTCACGTCGCTTCGATTTTGGGGTGTGCCGACGGTGCCGTTGCCGGTGGCCAAATAGATATTGCCATTGGCGTCGGCGGCGGGCCCTTGGCCGCTCATCCAAATACCGCCGGCGTTGCCGTCGGGCGTCGTGTTGTACGTCACGACCTTTTGAAGCGTCTGCGCGTCGTAGCCGAGAAACCAGCCGTGGTACGGCCCCCAATCGCAGTGGGACGACCAGGCGATGTAGACGACGCCGTCGTGTAGCAAGAGGGCCGACCGCTGGTTCGCCTTGAGCGGATTGAAGCTCACGGTCTGCCCGCCTTCGCCGTTGCCGGGGACCTGCGCCTCGATGACCGTAGGGCTGTTGGGGCGCTCGGTGCCGTCGATGCTGTCGATGGCATGGAGCGTCTGAACGAACGCGGCGCCGTTCTCTTTCGTGCGCGCGACGAAGTACATCGTGTGCGTCGCCGCATCGATGACGGGCGTTCCGACGATACCGATGTTGCCGCTGATATCGGTGTATTTCCCGCCGCACGCGCCGATCATGTCGGTATTGCGCGGGG
>JANXMC010000388.1 GCA_025354825.1 Myxococcales bacterium | reverse complement strand
CCCTGGCGTCCTGGCGGTTCCTCTCTCTCTTCTCTCCCGATCGGGACGGCCGTGCCGTCCCGGTACAGGCGAGAGGGGCGCTGCGCCGCGTTGACCCAGGTCGATTGCGCGCGATCGACGGCAAAACAAGCACGGAACGGGCCTTGCGATAGGCCGTGCATGCGCGCTGCCTCGGTGCTCCTCTCGCTCTCGCTCGTCGGGTGTGGCTCGCAGGCCGTGCTCCCCGTGCGCTCGGCGCGCGAGTTCAAGGTCACCGAGGCCGCGACGGCGCTCGAGCAGGTCACTCGCTCGAAAGAGGAAGAGCGAAATCCCGCGGTCTCGCCCGACGGCGCGTCGCTCGCGTTCGAGGTCGTGACCTCGGGGGCCGCGCCGGCCATCGCGGTCTCTTCGCTCGCCGGGCCGCGCGCGGTGCGCTTCCGCATCCCGAACGTCGCGCAGCCGGCGTGGACCTCGGACAGCGCGGCGGTCGTCTTCGTCGCGCCGTCCTCGATCGGCGGCGGCGCGCGCTACCAGGTCGCCCAGCGCGACGTGAGCGCCCCCGAGGTCGGCGCGCTCCACGTGCCGCTCGGCGATCCCCAGCACAACGCGCTGTGGCCCGCGCTCTCCCCCAACGGCAAGGACCTCGCGACGGCCCTCGTGCAGATCAACATCTTCGAGACCAAGAACCTCCGGCGCCGCTTCTTCGACGCCGCGCTCACCGTCACGCCGCTCGACGGCTACGGCGTCCACGCGCTCTACGGCTCCGGGATCGAGCCGGCGTGGAGCCCCGACGGACAGCACCTCGCGTTCGTCCGCCACGCGAACGGCCACGGGCACCTCTTCGTCTCGACCATCGGCGCGAAGCCCAAGTTCGACCAGCTGAGCGACGGACCCGACGAAGACGGCCAGCCGACCTGGTCGCCCGACGGAACGCGAATCGCCTTCTGCTCGGCCCACACGACCGCCGACGGCACGATGACCAACGCCGCGAACATCTTCGTCGTCGGCGCGGACGGCACCGGCCTGACCCAGCTCACCGAGGGCGAGGTCTTCGCGTGCAAGCCGAGCTGGGGAAAAGACGGCTTCATCTACTTCCACGCGAACGTGCAGGGCACCGGCTTCCACATCTGGCGCCTCCGCCCCACGCCGCAGCCAACGCACAAAACGAAGGCGCCCCCACCGGAAGAACCGGCAGAGGCGCCCGAGTAGCGATCCGCAGACGCTACGAAATCAGTAGCGGTAGTGGTCCGGCTTGAACGGCCCTTCGACCGGCACGCCGAGGTACTCCGCCTGCTCCTTCGAGAGCTTCGTCAGCTCGACGCCGAGCTTCCCGAGGTGGAGGTGCGCGACCTTCTCGTCGAGCTTCTTCGGGAGGACATAGACGCCCGTCTTGTAGTTCGTGTGGTTCGTCCAGAGCTCGATCTGCGCGATGACCTGGTTCGAGAACGACGACGACATGACGAACGACGGGTGGCCGTTCGCGCAGCCGAGGTTCACGAGGCGCCCGCGCGCGAGGATCGTGAGGCGCTTGCCGTCCGGGAAGACGAACTGGTCGACCTGCGGCTTGATGTTCACCTCCTTGATCTCGGGGTTCTTCTCGAGCCACGCGACGTCGATCTCGCAATCGAAGTGGCCGATGTTGCAGACGATGGCCTGGTCCTTCATCACGCGCATGTGATCGCCCTTGATGACGTTCATGCAGCCCGTGGCGGTGACGAAGATGTCGCCTTGCGGGGCGGCCTTCTCCATCGTCGTGACCTGGTAGCCTTCCATCGCGGCCTGAAGCGCGCAGATGGGGTCGATCTCCGTGACGAGAACGCGCGCGCCAAGGCCGCGGAGGGCCTGCGCCGAGCCTTTGCCGACGTCGCCGTAGCCCGCGACCACTGCGCACTTGCCGGCGAACATGACGCCCGTCGCCCGCTTGATGCCGTCGCCGAGGGACTCACGGCAGCCGTACAGGTTGTCGAACTTCGACTTGGTGACCGAGTCGTTCACGTTCATCGCGGGGACCTTGAGCTCCCCCTTCTTCGCCATCTCGTACAGGCGGTGAACGCCCGTCGTCGTCTCTTCCGAGAGGCCTCGGATGCCGTCCGGCCCGTCGAAGAGGTGCGCGTGGCGCTTGTGCACGATGACGGTGAGATCGCCGCCGTCGTCGAGGAGCATGTTCGGGCCTTTGCCGCCCTTGAACGCCTTGAGCTGCATCTCGATGCACTCTTCGTATTCGGCTTCCGTCTGCCCCTTCCAGGCGAAGACGGGGATGCCGGCGGCCGCGATGGCAGCCGCCGCATGATCCTGCGTCGAGAAGATGTTGCAGGTCGTCCAGGTGACTTCCGCGCCGATCGCGATGAGCGTCTCGATGAGGACGGCCGTCTGGATCGTCATGTGGAGGCAGCCGGCGATGCGCGCGCCTTTGAGCGGCTTCGATGCGCCGTACTCCTTGCGGAGAGCCATGAGGCCGGGCATCTCGCTCTCGGCGATCGTGATCTCCTTGCGACCCCAGTCGGCGAGGGAGATGTCTTTGACCTTGTAGTTCTGCGTAGCGCTCATGTGTCGTGTCCCTTCTTCCGCTCAGCCTTCGTGGCTGCTCGGTTTCGTTCTTTGGTGTCGGCTGTCGTTTCGGAAATTTCGTGGCGCTCGTCGCCAGCTTTGCGCGCGACCAAGATTTGCCAAGGGAGATGCGCGTCGAGGCCGCGGCCGCAGCGGGGCTGCGGAATGCGCGTGATTTTCGGATCGTCGAGGCCAGCGTCGCGGGCGAACTTGCGAAGCTCGCTGGCCGCGAAGCCGAGCCACAAATCTGCCTGCGTGCGCATCGTTTCGTCGGCGTGGCGCTCGTAGTCGACGACGACCAACGCGCCGCCGGGGGCGCACAGGTCGGCGAGCTCTTCGATCACGCGCGCGGGCTTGGCCGCGTGATGCAAAATGCGCGAGGCGAAGACCGCGTCCGCGCCGGGGCCAACGGCCTTGCGTACGACGTCGCTGCCAAGCTCGCCCGACGCGAGCTCCACGTTGTCGTAGCCGCGAAGGCGCACGCGTTCGCGAGCGCGCGCGAGCTGCGCATCGGACCTGTCGACGGCGACGACGCGGTCGAAGACGGGCGCGAGCACTTCGAGGAGGCCGCCATCGCCCGTGCCCGCATCGACGGCCAAGCGACGCCGCGTGATGAGCGGCGCAAGGGCCGTGAGGTACGCGGAGAGCTCGTGGGGGAACCCTTGAACGTCATCCTTCGCGGGGCGGGCGAAGAACTCGCGCGCGAGCGAGTCGCGTGCGCGCAGCACGTCTGCGACGCGGGCGAGGCTCCCTTCGCCTTCGCACAGGGCTCGACCGCTCGCGACAGCGTCGGCGACGACCGGGTCGCTCACGGCGTCGGCGCGCAGGCTCAGGAGCGTGCGTGTCCCCTCTTTGCGTACGGACAGCAGGCCCGCTTGGCGAAGGGGCGCGGCGTGGCGCGAAACGTTCGGCTGGCTCTCGCCGAGGATCTCGGCAAGCTCGCCTATCGCAAGCTCTTCTTCGGCTGCCAGCGCGAGCAGCCGCAAACGCACCGGCTCCGAGAGCACGCGATAGAGCTCCCAGCGCTGGGTCTTCGTTTCGGAGGCGTCGAGCACACGAGGGATATATTCGACGATACGGATGAATGCAAGGAGGCTTCTTTCGAGCCTCCGCGCGCCTACTTCAGCGCACGGTAGTGGCCGATGAGCATCCACGCGTCGAGGAGATCGTCCTCCGTCGGCTCGGGCCCCATGTTGTGGATCACGAGTGGGAGCCCCCGCGGACCGATGCGGTCGCTCACGAGGCCGATGTGGTTCGGATAGCCGCGAGGCTCGCCCGAGAACGTCCAGACGACGACGTCGCCCGCGTGAAACGATGCGCGCTCGCCGTCGGTCGTCGTCGTCCGCGGGAGGTTCGTCGCATGACGCTCGAAATACGTCATGAGAGGCCCCACGCGTCGGTGGTCGATGTTCGCGTCGGGCGCGCGCACGTAGGTCGCGTAGTCCTTCGGCCGGGCGAGGACGTCTTGGTGCACCCTCACCTGCAAATCGAGCCCGCCGGCGCGGTACGCGCGCACGACGACGTCGGTGCAGACGCCATGGGCCGGATCGACGTCGCCCGCGGGATAGGCGAAATGGCCGGTGTCGACGCCGTCCTTGTACGTGAGCGTTCGGTACGTGGCGTCATAGGAAACGCGGCGGGTGACCTCGTCGCGAGCGCGCGTGACAGCGCGTGAGACGGCGTCGGCCGAGGGCTGGGGGTCGGCCGACGAGGACGCCGAGGTCGCGAGAAGCGCGACAACGACGGCGAGGGCTGCGAGAGAGACGAGGGAGCCGGAAAAGAACCGCGTGCGTGAACGTCGTGGGCGCATGAGCCCTCCTGACGGGGCTGCGCCGAAAAAGATTTGAGCTTGGGACGCGATGATGTGGCCCGATCCATGCGACGATGGAGCCGCCCTGGCCGGGTGGCGTCATGTAGGGAATTTCCGTCGGTTCGACGCGAGGCCAGGCGCGCGTGACGACGCTCGTAGGAGGACTCATGGCGCACGACCGCGCCGATCGCATGGCCAAGCCGAACCCCCCGCCGTTGCCGCAAAGCTCCAAGTCAGGTGAAAAACCTGGGGACGATGCCGCGAAGAGCGGCGGTTCGCCGGGCGCGGCGAGCGCAGGTGGCGCCGCGCGAACGCCCGACGACTCGTCGCCGCGGGTTCCGAAGCACCTCGAGCCTTCGTCGATTTCGCGCCTCCTCGCGATGCCCGACGAGAGCTTCGACATCGACACGCAGGCGCGCACGCTGAAGCAGGCGGCCTATCAAAAGCCTCTCGCGCAGGTCGTGTCGGCCCCCACGTCGGACGCGACCTTCGCCCACGCGCCCACGGTGCGCATGCCCGCGCCGTTCGAGCTGTCGCAGAACGCGCCGCGCGAGCTCACCGCCGCACCGGGGTCGATCCCGCCACCGCCCCTGCCGCCGTCGTTTAACGGACCCGCCGGTGCGCTTTCGTCATCGCCGCTGTCGATGGCCGCGTCGCCCAGCGAAGGGATGCCGGCCGCGCCGATGTCGCCCGCCTCGAAGCCGCCGCCGCTTCCGCCGCGCATGGGCGGTGCGCAGGCCGCGTCGCTCAAGGCGCCGCCGCCGCTGCCGCCGGGGGCGAACGCGCGCCCGCCGTCGAAGTTTCCGCCGCCGTTGCCGGCATCGTCGCGTGCCGTCGAGGGGCCTGGCCCGAAGGTGGTGCGGGCTCCCGACAGCGTGGGGCTCGGGCCGGCTGCCATCATGGATCTCTTGTCCGCCCGGGCGAGCACCCTCGAAGGTGCCGACGATCCTGTGGGGCTGGCACGCGTTCATCTCGAGCTGGCTCTCGTGTCCGATGCGGTCCTCGCCGAAGACGCACGGGCGGTGCAGCACGCCGAGAATGCGCTGAAGACGTCGCCCCATTTGGTGCCGGCGCACGCGCTGTTGCGGCGTCGCAAGCACGGGCGGGCGGGGCTGCCGCAGATGCTCGCGCACTTGGATCAAGAGCTCGCGGCGTCGACGTCGGAGCGCGCGGTCGTCGAGATGCTCGTCGAGAAGGCGAGCCTGATGGGCGCGCTCGGAACGCCGGCCCTCGACGCGCGGGCCGACGCCGTTCGCGCGGCGTGGGAGCAGGCGCTCGCGCGATCCCCGGACCATCCGGGGGCGATGAAGGGGCTCGAAGCGCTGCTCGTGGAGCGCGCGCTTCAAGCCGGCGGTGGCGCAGGCGAGCGCGCGACGTGGGACGCCCTCGCGACGCACCTCGGGCACGTCGCCGACGTGTTCTCGGCGGAGCCTTCGCTCGCGGCGTGGTTGCATGTTGAACGCGCGCGCATCCTCGAGGGGAAGCTCGGTCGCGTCGATGCGGCGCGCGGTGCGCTCGACCACGCGCTCGCCCTCGATCCGCGCGTTGGCCCGGTGCGCGATGCCGTCGTGCGCCATGTGGCGACGCACGACGATGCCCTCGCCCTCTCCATGCTGTTGGAGCAGGAGGCCGAGCTCGAGAACCATCCCGAGCGCGCGCCCCGCGCGACGAGCCTCGATCTGGAAGCTGCGACGATCGCCAACGTTCGCCTCGGCGACACGCCGCGAGCGGTTCGCCTGCTGCAGCGCGCGGCCTCTCGCGCGCCCACCGCGCCCACGACGGATCGTCAGGTCCTCGACAAGCTTATCGAGCTCCTCGAGGCGGCCACCGATTGGCCCCACGCGGAGACCGCGCGGCGTGCGCGCCTCCGCTTCATCACCGAGCCTGCGACGCTCGCCCACGAGCTGCGGGCACTCGCCCTTTTGAACGAACGCATCGGCGATCTCGAACGCGCGACAGCCGACGCGCAGCGCGCCCTCGCCCTCGAGTCGGGCGACCCGACGCTCATCGATTTGCTCGACCGATTCCTCGCGGTCACGGGCAAAGACGAGCAGCGGATGGCGCTGTGGGTCTCGGAAGCGGCACGCACGGAAGACGGCACCAAGCGCGCGCGGGCGCTCGGTCGCGCCGCGAGCATCGCCGAGAGCGAGCTCGGTCGCGCGACGGACGCCGTGCGCCATTTGCGTGCCGCGTGGGTTGCCGCGCCGGGCGATTCGGAGGTGCTCGACCAGCTCGCGCGCCTCTTGTCGCCAACGCCGTCGAAGGACGAGGCGTCCGAAGCGCGGGCCCTCGTCGATCTGTATGCCCAGGCGGCCGAGCACGCGCGAGACCCGGCGCGACGTGTCGCGTACCTCGAGAAAACAGCGGTTCTGTGGGAAGAGGTCATGGGCGATCCGCGCCAAGCGGCGCGCGTGTACAGCCAGATATTGACCGACGAGCCCGATCGCCGCGGCGCGATCTTGGGCCTCGGGCGGTGCGCCGGGCGGCTGGGCGACGAGCGCATGCTCGCCCGCGCGCTCCTCGATGAAGCGCGCCTCTCGGACGACGGCGTGACGGTGCTGGCACTCCGCACGCGCGCGGCGGCGACCCTCGCGAAGAGCGACGCGGCCCGCGCGTTCGCTCTCGTGTCGGACGTGCTTCAGCACGATCCGCAGCACTCGGCGGGGCGCGCCCTCGAGACGCGTCTGCACGAAGAGGCAGGCCGGTGGGAGCTCGCGGCGGAGTCGCTGCGAGCGCGCATCGGCATCGTCACGCAGCCCGCCGAAAAGGTGAGCCTGTGGCTAGCCCTCGCGCAAATTCAAGACGCACGCCTCCGCGCCCCGCGCGACGCGTTGGCGTCGCTCCAGGCCGCGCGGTCCGCCGATCCGACGCACCCGGTTCCGCCGGAAGCGATCGCGCGACTGCTCGCCGCGACGGGCGATTTCGATTCGCTCCGCGCCGCGCAAGAGACCCTCGCCTCGAACGCCACGTCGCCCGCCGAGCGCGCGCGCTTCCTCGTGCAAGCGGCGGAGATCGACGATCTGCGCCTCGGCGAAAGCGGTCGCGCCGCGCGCCTCTATGCGCGCGCCCTCGCCGAGATGCCCGACGACGAAATGATCGCCGACCGACTCGCCCGCGTTCTGGTGCGCCGCACCGTGCAGTCGACCGACAGCGCTGCGACGGCGCTCACGGACCTCTCGGCGCTCATCGCGCGGCGCATCGAGCAGTCGAGCCATCCGGGTTCGGCCGAAGGGCTTTCGTTTACCCTCGCGTCGCTCCTCGTCGAGCTCGGTCGCGATCTGCCGCGGGCCGCCACGCTGCTCGAACAGGTTCTCGTCACCGAGCCCGATCACATCCCCGCGCTTCGCACGTTGGAGCTCGTCGCGCGGATGCAGAACGACGCTTCGGCCCTCGCGAAGGCGCTCAGTCTGCAAGGCGATGCGTTCGAAGAGGCGGGGGCACGGCGAGCGTCGTTGTGGAACCTCGCGTGGCTCGAAGAGTGGCGACTGCCAAACGCCGACGCCCTGCCGACGTACCACCGCATTCGCGAGCTCGACCCGACCGATTCGAGCGCTCTCGATGCGATCGCGCGGCGCGAGCAAGCGGGGGCGAGACGTGGAGAGCCTCGCGCGCGCAAAGCGATGCTCCAAGCGATGCGCGGCCTCGTCGCGCTCGCCCCCGACGAGTGGACGCGGTTCGCGCACCAGCTTCGCCTCGCGCTCTCCCTCGAGGTCGCCTCCGAGCAGGCGGCGAGCCCGACGCGCGCGGGCCCCGATCCTGCGACAGGCAGCGAGACCTCGCCCCCTGCGCTCGCCCGTGAAGCGCTCGATCGCTACCGCGACGCGCTTCGCCTCGATCCGCTGTCCGTCACGGCATCGACGGGGCTCGCGCGCCTCTCGACGAAGTTCAACGATGCCGAATCGGCCGTCGCCGCAGCGATGGCCCTCGCCGAGCTGACGATCGATGCGCGTGTCCGTTCGCGCTACCTCCTCGATGCGGCGGACCTCCTCGTGACGACCAGCGAGGCCGACGATCGCCTCGGCCCGCGCGATGCGCGACGCGCGCGTGCGGCGACGCTCCTCGAGAAGGCCCTCGACGCCGACCCCGACTCGATCGCTGCAGCGGGGCGGCTCGCGACACTGCTCCTCGAGCCGCCCGCGGCAGGCGCCGGCCCGCGCGCAGCGGAGGAGGCCGAACGGAACGGCACGAGGCTCATCGAGACGTTCCGCGCGGCGATTCGCCGTGCCCATTCGGCCGAAGCGATCGTAATGCTCGGCTCGGAAATCGCCCGCGTCGCGCGCGACGACTTGCACGACCTCACGCTTGCGATCGACACGATGCGAAAGGTGCGGGAAGCCGCGCCGAACCACGTGCCGTCGCTGCTCACGCTCGCCGAGCTGTGCATCGCCCAGCGCTCGTGGCCCGAGGCCGTCGAGGCGCTTGAGGCCGTGGTGACGATAGGCCACGACATCGCGCCGAAGCTCACGGCGCTCTTCGCCCTCGCGAGCATTTACGAAAAGGTCCTCTCGCGAAGCGACGAGACCGAGCGCGTTCTTCGCCAGGCGCTCACGTTCGATCCGCAAAACGCGCGCGCGCTCCGAGCGCTTTTGCGGTTTCTCTCGTCACCGCCCACGCCGGCATCGGGCGCGCCTCCGCGCGAAGCGAGCGCCCGCGAGCTCGCGGATTTGTTGCAGCGCCTCTGCGACGTCGAGAAGGATCCGGCCCAACGGAGCCCGCTTCTCTTCCAGCTCGCCGAGCTTCGCATAAACCTCGACGACATCCCGGGCGCCGAGCGGTGCCTCATCGAGTCGGTCGCCCTCGATCCGCTGAACGCCAAGGCGTTCGCGCGCCTCGCATCGCTCTTCCGCAACGGCGCCGGCCGCGATCATGCCTCCTACGCCCGGGCGCTCGCGCAGGTGATCGCGCGCGGACAGCAGCACGGTCACGTCGATGCGCGCTGGTTCGCCGCCCTGGGCCACATCGAAGTCGAGACACTTGGCCGGCTGAAGGAGGGGCTCGCCCATCTTCAGCGCGCCGTGCAGCTCGATCCAGGAATGTTCGAGACGCGCTTCGAGCTTGCGAGCACGCTCGCAAAGCTCGGCGCGAACGAAGACGCGGCGCGAACGATCATGCAGATGATCGTCCCGAACGCCGCGCCGCTCATGGCCGTGTCGGATCCGGGCGCGGCCCTCGAGCTTCTCGAAGCAGCCCTCGCCGCCGAACGCCGGCCGGAAGAAGCGCTCGTCGTCAGCGAGCTTCGCGCCGTCGCAGGCGATCTCGACGACGGCCGCCACGCGTGGCTCCGCGCGCGGCGCCTCGGTCCGGTCGATGCGCACCACCAGACGCTCGATCGCCCGACCCTCGTGACCCACGTGCTGCCTTCCGAAGGTCGCCACATTTTGCTCGAGGTCGCCGCGGCGATGACGGGGATTGAGGCGAAGATGTTCCGCTCGGACATCTCGGAGCTAGGCATCGCGAACCGCGATCGCGTGAGCTCGCGCAGCGGTCATCCGACGAAGCTGTTGCTCGATCGCGTCGCGAAGTCGCTCGGCATCAGCGACGTCGAGCTGGTCGTCACGCCGTCGGTCGTGCGTGCGCGCGTTCTCGCGCAGGACGTGCCGTGGATCGTCGTCCCCCGCACGCTGACCGAGGCCCCCGAGCCCACGCAGCTCGCGGCGATCGCTCGCGCGCTCGCGCGCATCGCGCTCGGCGTGCCGTGGCTCGAAGAGCTTCCGCCGCCCCACATCGAGGCGTTCCTCATCGCGAGCGCGCGTCAGGTCGTCCCCAACTACGGCGCAGACCAGCTCGACATCATCGCGTCGAAGCTCGTCGTTCAGTACGAGACGAGCGTCGCGAAGCACATCTCGCGTCGGCAACGGAAGCTGCTCGACGAGCTCGCGCCGCACCTTGCATCGCCGGCTCACGCGCCCATGCCAACCGACGTCTTCATCGGTGCGCTCTCGCGCGCGGAGCTTCGCGTCGCCTACCTGCTCACGGGCGATCTGCTCGCGAGCATCGACGAGCTGCGCGGCATCGACGCTTCGTTCCTGCGCGCGACCGACTCCCCGGGCCGCGCGGCGCTCGGCGCAACGCTCGATCACCCGTCGGCGGGCGATCTCGCGCGCTTCGCCCTCACCCCGGAAGCCACCGCGCTCCGCCGTCGCGTCGGCGCGGCGTGGACGGGGTGACAGGTTGACACGTTAACGCGGGACGGGCGGTGCCGCACAGGCGGCCGCCTCTTTGGCGACGCACTGCCCGTTCACACGAACCGGATCGCACTCGCCGGCGGCCGAAAGGCAGGTGAGCCCTTCGTCGCACGACATGCCTAGAAAACAGGCTTCGCCGGGCTGAAGCTTCATCGCGCAGCGCCCGCTCTCGCTCGTACACTCCATCCACACGACGACGTCGCGAACGCCGTTCTCTTTTGCGAACGCGAGGCTGAAGGTTCCGTCGCTGGTCGCTTCGAGGGTCGTCAGCTTGAACCCCGACGCCGTGCGCACCGGGTTCACGAGCTCCGTCGATCCGTCGGCGCGCGTGTGGAGGATTTTGAACTTGAGCTCTTTGCCGTCGACCGCTGCGACCTCGAGCTGCACCTTGGCGCCGGCGAGAAGATCGACGTTGACGGCGGTTCCGTTCGCCGCGGCGAGGCTCACGTGGTTCGTGATCCCGAGATACGCGCGCTGCGTCACGGCGTCCGGTCCGAGGAGCGGCGCGCCGTCTTCCGCGATGCCGTCGAAGGCGCTTCCGCCGCAGCCCATCGCACCAAGCGCGATGGCAGCCGCGCAAAAATACGTCAAACTCGTGAGGCTCATCGGTAGGCTCCGTTTCGGTGGGTCATGACGCGGTCGGACAGTCCATCCGCCGCGCACGTTATAACGCAATGCGTAACACGACGACGCGTCATGTCAAAGCAAAGGAGTCCATTTAGGACTTGCCCGTCGCATGGAAAAGTGTGGTCGAGGTGACGCTCTCGGACCTCGCGCACGGCACGACGTAGGGCAGACGCGGCGCGCCGCGTGGTAGAAGCGCGGCCGTGACGAGCGCGCTGCCCCGCCCCTCCCGCCCTTCCCGTGGTGGCCGTCGCCTCGCGATCGCCGCCGCGTCTGTTGGGCTCGCCTCCGCCGCCGCGGTCGCGGTCGCCCTCGCTCTCCCGGCGTGGGTCAAAGGTCGCTTCATCGATGCGTGCGCGGGCGAAGGGGTCACTGCCTCCGTCGACGACGTGGGCCTCACGTTCACGGCGATCCACCTTCGAGGCGTCAGGTTCACGTCGGGCGCGCTCCCCCAGGTTCGCGTCACGGGTCGCGAGCTCACCGTCACGCTCGACGGCTTCACGCCGACGAACGCAACGCTCGACGGCGCCGATGTGCTCGTCGACGGCGCGATCGACGACGTGCGCGCCGCGGTCGCAGCTTTCGCGGCCGCACAAAAAGGCGGCACCGCAAGTCCCGACGGGCCGGCCCCGAGCGGCGGCGGAAGCGCGGAGTCCATGGCGACGCTCGCGTCGATCACCGTGACGGGCGGCCACGTGATGTGGAAGCGCATTCTCGGCGCGGCGACCGAGCTCGAAGCGAGCGGCGTATCGGGCAAAGCGCAGCTCGCGCCGGCCGCCGCCGTCGCGTATTCAGGACAAACGACGGCAATGACGCTCGCCGGGATTGCGAGCGGCCTCGGCCCTTGGCGCGGCAGCTTCGAAGGGACGTCACGGTCGCAAACGCTCCGCGTGTTTCTCGACCCGAAACAGACCGCCGCTCAGGTCACCGTCGTCGCGGCGGGCGCCACTACCGACGTCGACGTGAAAATCGCGCGGACCAAAATCGCGACCCTCGGCATCCCGCCGATGCTCGTCGCGTTGCCGCCGTCGGGCACCACCGAGGTGCAGGTGGCGCTCAAGGCCAAGCTCACGGGCGAGGAGCAGCTCGATGGCGACGTCGACGTGTCGCTGTTCGGGATGCACCTTGCGGGCGCGCCGGCGCCGCTCGACGTGCGGCTCGTGGGCGCCGTCGCGGGCGACCCTGCGAAGCCCCTCGCCTTCAAGAATGGGGCTCTCTACCTCGGTCCCGTCGCCGCCGCGGTGAACGGCACGCTCACGCCCGTCTGGACGGCGCGCGGCACGGGGAAGGATCTCGTGGGCACGCGCGCCGACCTCGCCTTCCGCGCCGGGCCGATCCCCTGCGCCACCCTCGCGAAGCAGGCGCTCGCCACGGTCGTCCCCGCAGGCGGACTCGCAGGCGACCTCGCGCGGCAGCTGGGCGGCATGGCGGCGGGCGCTGCGGAACAGGCCGGGCGCGCCCTAGGTCTCACCACGACCTTGACGGCGAGCGGCACGATTACCTTTGATTCGCGCGATCCGACGCGTACCGAAGCGACCGTAAAGTCGGCGAACGCATGTGGGTTGACGATTTTCGCAAGCCCCTGAGCCCGGCCTCGACTAAAAGGCGCCGGAGATCCGTCATCGAAGCGTACCGAGGAGCAAAGTCATGCGTGGATACCTGCAGCCCGCCGTGAAGGCGAACCAGTCCGAGACCCAGTCGCGCTTCACGGCGCTCTCGCGCCACCGCCGCACGAAGCTCGCGACGGCCGCGCAGACGACCCTCCTCAAGGCCGATCAGTGGGCCCGTGGGGACGTTGTGGGGGCCGACGTGGCGACCGCACTCGAAGGCGCCGTCACGAGCCTCAAGCCGAAGAAGTAGTCCGGCTTTCCGGAGACCCTGGTCTCACGCTCACGCGTGATGATCCGCGCCACGAAAGGCCAATGGCTTTTCGTGGCGCGTTCCGTTTGTGGCAGCTACTTGCGCCGCCCCGCGCGCGCTCAGGCGCGTCGCTTTGCGAACTCGCGCATGAAGCCGGCGAGCGTCTCCACCGACGCGAGCGACACCGCGTTGTACGTCGACACGCGAATGCCGCCGACAGACCTGTGCCCCTTGAGGCCCGACATGCCGGCCTTCTTCGCCTCGGCGACGAACGCATCTTCGAGCGCCTCGGTCGGCATACGGAAGACGACGTTCATCACGCTGCGGCTCGCGCGATCGACCGGGCACGAGTAGAACGACGCCAGCTCGTCGATGACGCCATAAAGCGTGTTCGCCTTCGCGCGGTTGCTCTTCTCGAGAGTATCGAGACCACCCTGCTCCTTCGCCCAGAGGAGCACGTTGCGCATCAAGTAGATCGAGAACGTCGGCGGCGTGTTGAAGAGCGAGTTGTTCTCGGCCGCGACGTCGTAGCGGAAGATTTTCGGAATGTCCTTTCGCCCCTTGGCGATGAAGTCCTTGCGCGCGATGCAGACGCAGAGACCGCTGGGGCCGATGTTCTTTTGCGCGCCCGCGTAGACGAACGCGAACCCCGACAGGTCGACTTTGCGCCACAAAAAGTCGCTCGACATGTCGCAAACGAGAGGCGCGCCGCCGAAGCTCGGGAACGGCGCGTCGGGCGCGACCGCGAACTGCACGCCGTGGATCGTCTCGTTGCTCGTCACGTGGACGTACGCCGCCGCCTCGTCGAGCGACAGCTCGCCCTCGAGCGGGACGCGCCGATACGTCACGGCCTTCCCTTCCCCCTCGGCCGTCGTGCCGGCGACGCGCGTCTTCGCGCCGTACATCGACGCTACGACCTTCGCCTCGCCAATCGCCTTCTCGCCCCAGACGCCGTTGACGACGTAGTCGGCCGACTGCCCAGCGTTGAGCATGTTCATCGGCAGCTGCGCGAACTGCATCGACGCGCCGCCCTGAAGGAACAGAATCTCGTAGTCGCTCGAGAGCCCGGTGAGCTCGGCGAGGAGCGCTTTCGCTTCGTTGTGAACGGCCTCGTAGGCCTTCCCGCGATGGCTCTGCTCCATGACGGACATCCCGCTGCCGTCGAAATCGAGCAGCTCGTCGCGCGCCCGCTCGAGGGCTTGAAGGGGCAAGGCTGCGGGACCGGCGCTGAAGTTCATCACACGCGTCATGATGCTCAACGCGTAACACCCCGCGTCAGCCGCAGCCAGAGACCAGCGCGCGTCACCGCCCCAACCAGACCCCCATTTGGTTCGCCCGCGCGATCGTGTGGCGGAGGCGCCCTTCGCGCTCGTCGAGGCCGCGCCCCGATTCGCCACGACGCCGACGGCTCTTCACGAACGCGAGCTCGACGAGGGCGAGCTGCTTCTCGCGCCGCGCGCGGAACGGCCGGAAGCCGTGGGAGAGGAGCACCATCCAGTTGCGCCAGCCGATCGTCACATAGGTTGTGACGAGCGCGAGCTCCTGCGGATGCACGAGGCCGCCGACCTCGTTCGCGAGCTCCAAGATGACGAGGCTTCGATCTCGGACGACCAGCGCGCCCAAGATGATGAAGAAGAGAACGTCGACGACCCACGACGTGAGGATCATCAGCACCGCGCCACGCCCGCCCAAATAGGTGGGAAGCGCGTTGTGCACGGCGTGCATCGCCATCGCGAGAAGGAAGCCGAAGATGGGGGCGACGATCTTCACCGGTATGCTTTTCGAGACAGAGCCGATGCCGAAGCCGATACCGGTCATCGCGGTGAACGTGCAGTGCGAGAGGCCCAAGAGAACCGTACGCACGAACAGCAGGCCGATGAAGCCGTCGAGGCCGTTCTCGGCGTAAGAGCCGGCGACGTAGAGGGTGTCTTCGGTGAGCGTGAAGCCGAGGCCGATGATGCCGCCGTAGATCGCGCCGTCGAGAGGTCCGTCGAGCTCTTTGAGGCCGGCCCAGCTCAAAAAGGCGATGATCATCACACCGAGCCCCTTGAAGCCCTCTTCGAAGATGGGGGCCAACACGGTGGCGCCGAACGCCTCCATGCTGGCGCTCTTCTCTTGAACGCCCATCGCCGCCGCGGTGACACCTTGGGCGATCTGGCTCGACATGCCGCCGCCGAAAGTCGCGAAGACGGCGCCGAAGAGGAACGCGACGATGAGGAGCCACCACGGCTCGGGCTCGAACCTGTCGCACCACCGAATGAAGAGGGCGTAGGCGACGACCAACGGCGTCACGAAGAACGCGCCCAAAAGTAGCCCGACCACCATTGTCCGTTCACCCTATCCGATGGGCTGGGCGGTTGCGTGCCGTGGGCGCGCCGTACGATTGCTGCGGCCCGTCGACGATGGGGAGCGCATGGGCTAGCGTCGAATCTTCGTGGAAGATTCCACCCACTTGCCGCCCGGCGAAGGCTCCCTCGTGGGGCAGAAGCTCGCGCAGTTTCGCATCGACGCGAAGCTCGGCGCCGGCGGTATGGGGGTCGTCTACAAAGCGACCGACGTGACGCTTCGGCGCGCGGTCGCCGTGAAGGTGCTTGCGCCGAACGTGGCGCTCGATCCGCAGGGGCGCGCGCGGTTTCTTCGCGAAGCGCGCGCGTCGGCGTCGGTCACGCACCCGAACATCGCCGCCGTCTATGAAGTCGGCGAGCACGAGGGGCGCATTTACCTCGCCCTCGAGTACATTGAAGGGCGCACGCTCCGCGCGTGCCTCGCGGGCGGGCCGATGGCCGTGTCCGAAGTGGTCCACGTTGCGCGCGAGATCGCGAGCGCCCTCGGCAAGGCCCACGACGCCGGCATCGTGCATCGCGACCTCACGCCGGACAACGTGATGGTGACTCACGACGGTCATGTGAAGGTGCTCGACTTCGGCCTCGCGAAGCTGCGCGCGAGCGGCGTCCCCGGCGCCATCGCTGCATCCGACGCATCGGCCGTGAGCGCCCTGGTGAGCCAAGAGGGGAACCTCATCGGAACCCCGGCATACATGTCGCCCGAGCAGG
>JANXMC010000370.1 GCA_025354825.1 Myxococcales bacterium | reverse complement strand
CCACCAGGGTCCGGGCTTCATGGATACGATCATCTCGAAGAAAGGCACCGTCGCGCGGGTGTATCTCCCGCCGGATGCGAACTGCCTTCTCTCCGTCGGCGACCACTGCTTCCGTAGCAAGAACTACGTAAATCTCATCATCATCGACAAGCAGCCGCAGCTTCAGTGGCTCTCGATGGACGAAGCGCGCAAGCACTGCGCGCGCGGCGCCTCCACCTGGGACTGGGCGTGCAACACAGGCGGAGAAGAGCCGGACATCGTCCTCGGCTGCGCGGGCGACGTCTCCACCTTGGAGACGGTCGCCGCCGCGGCGTGGCTCCGGGAGCACGCGCCGGCGATGCGCGTGCGCGTCGTCAACGTGGTCGATCTGATGACACTCTTTTCGCCAGTACAGCACCCCCACGGCATGGGCGAGAGCGCCTTCGAGAAGCTCTTCACGCGCGAGACCGACGTCGTCTTCGCGTTCCACGGCTACGCCGGCGCGATTCATCAGCTGCTCCACGGGCGCGCCAACGCCGGGCGTTTCCACGTCCGCGGCTACCAGGAAGAGGGAACGACGACGACCCCCTTCGACATGGTGGTGCTCAACCAAATGAGCCGGTTTCACCTGATTATGGAGGCGATCAAGCGGTCACGCCGCCCCCTCGCCGACGGCGACGCGCTCATCGAACGGTGCGCGCGCGCGCTCGATCAGCATCGCGCCTACGTCGCGCTCCACTTCGAGGACATGCCCGAGATCCGCGACTTCAAATGGTCGGAGGCGAAGCGCCCGTGAGCCACGTCCTCGCGCTCAACTGCGGCTCGTCGTCCCTCAAGTACGCGCTCTTCGACGGCGACGAGGCGCGCCTACGCGGCAAGGTCGAACGCATTGGGGCGGGCAACGGCGGCGCAAAGGATCACGCCGAGGCCGTGGCCCACGTGTTCGCGGAGCTCGAAAAAAAGAAGCTGCCAAAGCCCGAAGCCGTGGG
Organism: Myxococcales bacterium; assembly: GCA_025354825.1. Taxonomy (GTDB): domain Bacteria; phylum Myxococcota_A; class Polyangia; order Polyangiales; family Polyangiaceae; genus JANXMC01. The sequence continues at coordinate 12,248 of JANXMC010000370.1, read as the reverse complement.
CCACAGGCTCGTTCACGGCGGCCCCCATCACGCGCAGCCCGAGCGCGTGACCCCTGCCCTTCGCAAAGCCCTCGACGCCGCCGTCCCCTTCGCGCCGCTCCACCTGCCCGCCGAGCTTCGGGCGGTCGATGCCGTGCGCGACGCGTTCGGCGCGCTTCCGCAGGTCGTCTGCTTCGACACCGCGTTTCACCAGACCCTCCCCGAGGTCGCCTACCGATACGCCCTGCCGAAGGCGCTCTTCGACAAAGGCGTTCGCCGCTACGGCTTCCACGGCCTCTCCTACGAGTACGTCGTCTCGGCGCTCCCCGCCGCGTCGAAAGGGCGCGCTGTGATTGCCCATCTCGGGAGCGGATCGAGCATGGTCGCCGTGAACGACGGCGTTTCGATCGACACGACCATGGGCTTCACCCCCACGGGCGGCCTCGTCATGGGCACACGCCCGGGCGACCTCGATCCGGGCGTGCTCGTGCATCTCCTCGCGCACCACGGCTACGACGCGAAGACGCTCGAGCACCTCGTGAACCACGACGCGGGGCTCGCTGCGCTGTCCGAGACGACGCCCGACATGGAGGCGCTTCTCGCCGCGCGCGCCCGCGATCCACGCGCAGCCCTCGCCGTCGACGTCTACTGCTACCAGGCGCGCAAATGGGTCGGCGCCCTCGCGGCGGCCCTGGGCGGCCTCGACGCCCTCGTGTTCACGGGAGGCATCGGCGAGCATGCCGCCGTGGTTCGAGACGCGATCTGCGAAGGTCTCGGCCACCTCGGGTTGCGTGACGAAACGACCGCCGCGGGTTCGTGCACCATACACACAATCCCCACGGACGAAGAATGCGTCATCGCGCGCCACACGCTGCGGCTCGCATCCTAGGGCACCGAGGTTCGCCGCGACGTTGAGCGCGACGGCTACGCGCCGTCGTCGGCGTCCGAGTCGACGGCGAGAATGCGCGTCAGCACCGGCTTCGCACCCACGAGCGACGCCGCGAAGAGCATCGGCCGTTCGGGGTCGGCGACGATCGACTCGTAGTGCTCGCGCGCGACGCCGCGCACGAGACGCACGGCGAACGACTCGCGCAAAAGGCGCACGTAAAGCTCGACGTCGTAGTCCCGCGGATCGCGATCGGCCGCCGACGCCGTGACGTCGTCGTCCTCGACGAGCACCCGCGCGCGACCGCCCGTCGCGCGGTAGACGCGCACCTTTTCGCCAACGGACCAGTCGGCGCGACCGCTCGCGAGCATCGCCTCGTAGGGCAGCTCGCGCCGCCTCGCGCGTACACCTTGGTACTGCCGCGGGCTCTTCGTCAGGCGAAGACGCGCGGCGACCTTCGCCGTCGGCATCGTCCGCTTGCGGAGATCCATCACCGTCGCGACATAGGCCTCGCGCACGCCGACGAGGTCGTACGAAAGGAGCGCGAGGAGCGCACGGCGCAAGAACTCTTCGCCGAACGGCTCGGCGCGGCTCGATCGAAACGCGACGCCGCGAAGAACGAGCGGCCCCTGCCCGTCGTAAGGCAGCAGCGCGTAGTTCTTCGGCTCGTGGGAGAGCATCGCCTTGTATCGCCCGTCGAATTCGAGGTGCACCTGCGCGGGCAAGAGCGCCGCGACCTCGGCGACGATCCGCCGTTCTTCGGCTTCGGACACGCCGTCGCCCACGGCGAAGTAGACGCCGTCGGTGTCGGCCTCGAGGAGCGTCACGCCGCGCGCATCGAGGGCACGACAAATGAGCCCGAGCATCTCACGCCCGCGTCGCGTCACCTCGTTGGCCGCATGCACGTCGGCGAAGCGGGTGAGCCCCACCGCGCCGAGGTAGCCGTAGGCTGAATTGATCACGAGCTTCATCGCCGCCGACATCGCTTCGTGGGTGTGCCGCTCCGGCGAGCCCTTCGGCGCCGCACGCCCCAGCGCCTTGGCGGCGAGCCGCTGCTCGACGAGGCTGTCGACCAGCGACAGCATCACGTGGAGGCGATCCCGCGATGGACCGATGCGGTACTCGCGCATCAGCGACGGGTAGAGGCTCGCCACGTCCGCCTTCACGATGTTCTTCGCCACGCCCGTGGCGAACAGGTGCAGCGCGGCTCCCGTGTGGGGTGTGCCGTCCCCCTCTTCGTGGGCCGGGATGGCGCTCTTCGACCGCAGGTACGCACGCACGAGCATCGGGTCGATGATGCCCGTCGCGGCGCCGGCATCAGCGAGGCGCTCGTACCGTCGCGGCGCCATTTTCGCGAGCGCGAACGCCGCGCCGCCGAGCAGGCGGGCAAGCCCCGCCGCTTCGTGCACGTCGTCTTCCGCGTACCGCCGCACGCGCGCGGGGTCTGTCGTGAACACCTCGTAGATCTGCGCGCCGGGGATCTGCTCGCGGTCCTCGCGCGCGAGCCCCATGTGCTTCGCCACGACCTTCAGCCCGTGCCCCGGGAGATCGCGCGCCGAAAAATCGTGGCGCCGCACGGCATCGAGGGTGTCGATGAGCTCACGCCCCGGCACCGTGAACCGCGTGCGGCGCATGGCATCGGCGCTCTCGCTCCTCTCGCCGTCCGCCCCTCTCGATCCGCCGAGCGACGCACCTCGCGCGGCGGGCCGCGGCCGCAAGCCCGGAAGCCCTGCGCGCCCGAGCGCCAACGGCACACCAACGCGACGCGCACGGCGCGCGAGGAACGGCAGATCGAACCCGTGAAGGTTGTGGTTCTCGATGACGTCCGGATCGAACGCACGCACAGTCGCCACGAGCTCGTGGAGCAGCTTCGCCTCGGCGGCATCCGCGTTCGACGCGGCAAGGGCCGTGTCGATCTGCAGGCACGACGCCTTCCCCTGCGGATCGCGCACCGCCACGAGGAAGATGCGCGAGACCTCGGGGTCGAGCCCCGTCGTCTCCAGATCGACTTGCATGCGTTCGAGATCGTCGAAGGCGAGGCCACGAAAATACGTCCGCCCCGAGGCCATCAAGTACTGCTCCTCGGGCGGCGGCGCGAGGACCGCCCCCTGCCCGAGCTCGCGCACGTGGTGAATCGGCCGCCCCGTTCGCAGGCTTGCCCCGTGAAGCAGCGCGGCGGTGAGCGCGCGCCCGTCGTCGCCTCGAACGACGTAGCGAAGGGCGCCGTCGCCCTCGAGCTCTTCGAACGTGACGCCGCCAGGCCGCAGCGGCCCATCGCCTTCGCGCTTCAGGCGATCGCCAAGGTGCGCGAAGTCGGTGATGGCCGCGACGATGATCCACGGGCGGAAGCGCACGTCCTCCCGCACGAGGCGCGAGGGCCCGCCCGGCGTGAGAAGCCGTCGCCAGACGAACGCCCGCCCGTCGGGCTCGGCCCAGACCGAGACGATTCCGTCGGTGTCGTCCCACCCCGAAAGCCACTCGGCGCGTGTGCGGAGATCACGTTCGACCATTTCGTGAAGCTCGTTCACGCAATCTTGACGGGACACGGTGTCAGCACAATGTCAGTTATTACAAGTCATGCAGCGAACCAAGCGACTCTTCGCCCTCGCCGAGTATCTCCGCGGTCGGCGCACCGGCGTCACGGCCGAAGTTCTCGCCGAGCGGTTCGACGTCACCGTTCGCACGATTTACCGCGACCTCGACACCCTCCGCGCCGCCCAGCTCCCCCTCGCCGCCGAGCGCGGGCGCGGCGGGGGCTACGCTCTCGACCGCAGCTACAGCCTCCCGCCGGTCAACTTCCTCCCGCGCGAGGCGGCGCTTCTCGTAGCGCTCGGCCGCTTCGCCATCGACATGCGCCTCTTGCCGTTCGCGGAGACGCTCGAGTCGGCCCTCGACAAGGTGCGCGCGGCGCTGTCCACGTCGGCGCAGCGCGAGCTTTTGAAGCGCCTCGAAGAGCTGTCGTTCCACGGCGTGCCCGGCCTCCCCAGCAAAAAGTCGGTGCGCGCGGCGGTGGAGCGCGCCTGGTTCGAGCAGCAGGTTCTTCGCATTACGTACGTCGACGGGCAGCACGTGGAGACCACGCGCGAGATCAAGATCCTCGCCGTGATCATGGATCGCCACGAGACACGCCTCGACGCGATGGATCTCAAGAAGGACGCACGCCGGCAGTTCCGTCTCGACAAAATAAGCCACGCCGAAGTCGTCCCACCCGAGCTCTCGTAGCGAGCTAGCGCGGCGGCGGCGGCCTGCGCGCACGCGGCGCCCGCACCACAGTCTCGACGAGGCGTTCGAGCGCCTCCTCGGGCGCGTCGCCAACGCCGGCGTGGGGCGGCGACGTCTGGAGGATCGTGCTGCGGGTCGCAACGAGCCAGTGCCACCGCTCGCGCAAGGGCAGCTCGCCGATGGCGCCGGCATCGGGGCCGCCCGCGCAGATCCGCGGGATGACGCCGAGATGAAGCCGAATTAGCGCGACGTCCGCGTCGGGGGCGAGTGCCAAGAGGCGCGCTTCGTCGAGCTCGATGCGCGCGCGCAGCAGGTCTTGCGAGCCGCAAAAGACGATGACGCCCGCGTTGATGAACTCTTCGCGTTCGACGTGCGGCACGACCCGCACAATCGCGTAGTCAAACGAGCAGCGCGTGGGCACGCGTGGCCTCCTCGAGAAAACGCGGCAGCGCCTGGACCCGAGCACGCAGCCAGGCGACGTAGGCCGCGCGATGCGCGCCGTCGGATGCGTTCTCGCCCCACGGCTCGAGAAATCCGCCGGGGATGTTGGCGACGACCTTCTCGAGCAGCGCATCGGTGAACGTCGCGCGCAAATGCCCGGCGGCGGCGGAGAGCTCGTTTGCCCATTTCAGAAGCACGTGGCTCGCGACCTCGGCGAACGGATCGTCGAGGCCATCGCGCGTGTCGTTGGGCCCCCAGCCGTGGTGAAAATAGAGCGACGCGCCGTGGTCGATGAGCCACAGGCGCGAGTGCCACGTGAGCAAGTTCGGATTTCGCGGCGTGCGGTCGACGTTCATCACGAACGCGTCGAACAGCACGATGCGCGACGCCGTCGTCGCATCGGGGAGCGGGCCTACGAGCGGGTCGAACGTGATGCTTCCGGGTAAGTAGTCGAGCCCTACGTTGACACCCGCGCTCGCCTCGAGGGGGATGCAAATCTCGGGGTCGGGCTCGCTCTCCGAAAGCGCGCGATCGAGATCGACCAGGACAATTTCGGGGACGGAAAGTCCGAGCGCGCGCGCGAGCTCGCCCGACACCAACTCGGCCACGAGCGCTTTCGCCCCCTGCCCCGCTCCGCGCAGCTTCACCACGTACATGCCGAGGTCGTCGGCTTCGATGAGCGCGGGGACCGAGCCCCCCTCGCGGAACGGGAGGACGTACCTCGCGGCGTGAACGGTCCGAAGCATCGGCCGAAGACTCTAGCGAACGTCGAGCTCCGGGTAGTGCCGAAAAATGCCGTCGGTGTTGAAGGGGATGCGCCGCTCCGAGGCCAGATAGGCGGCGATTCGAGGCCTGTCTGCCACGCGATCGTGCAGCGCGCGGAGCGCACGGGTCTTCGCCTTGAGCTTCTTCATGGCTTTCGGAAACGCGTAGTCGAGCCCCGCCACAACTTGAAAAACGGAGAGGTCGATATAGGACGTACGTTTGCCGAAGAAGTGGCGCCCGTCGTTCGCGTCGAGCGCTTTCTCGAAGTAGCCGAGAAACTTCGGTATGCGTTCCTTCACGAACTCGGCCGAACGACGCTTCGCTGCGGGCTTTTGATCTTCATAATAGAGGCTCACCCCAATCGGGTGATGGGTCTCGTGCACCTCGAAATAGAGGTCGGCCACCGTGAGCTGAAGCTGGTGGGCGAGGAGGCGCGTCGGCTCGCCCTGAGCGATGAGCCCGTGGCGCGGCGCGAGCCACTGCAGCACGTTCGCAGATTGGCCAATGAGCGATTTACCGTGCCGAATGAAAGGCGGCGCAAACGGCGCAACTCCCGGCGACGTGAGAATCGCCATCATCTCGGCGATGCCGCCCTTCCCGCGGGCGACATCGACGTAGGGCGCGCCGGCCTCTTCGAGCAATAGGCGAATAGCTTCGCCCCGCCCCTGAATCGTAGGCCAGTAATAGAGCTTGTACGGTTCGGCCATTTCGCTCGTCGCCTCTCGCAGGACCGCACGTCATCGGCGGATCTCACGAACGGGACGTTAGGCTATCGACGCGCCGTGGAGCTCGATTTCTGACCTCTCGCGGCGGCGTCGAACCCTGCCAGCACCGCGACCGTGACGCACGATACCCCCGCCATCGTGGCGGCGAAGGCGAGCCAGCGCGTGAGCTTCGCGACCTTGGCTTTGCGCGACCGCCTGCGGCGGTGGCAGTTTATGCATACGAAATCGTTCTCATAACGAACGAAGCGTGTCCGCATGGCGCCTCGGCACCACGCGCAGCTTTTTGCGTGAGTCGCCCTTTGCTGCGCTTCGACAGCGTTGGTCCGCATAACCAACGAGGATTACCGACTTCGTATCCCGTGCAAAGAGCGAATCGTAGATTCGTAAGGCGATATGTATGTACGCGCTCGCACATTGCGAGGCGCGGAATCGGCTTCGCCAGGGCGACGCGTGACGCGTCACGCGTGAACGAGTACGAGCGAGGCCGTCAGGGGTAGTCGACGACGACGTCGTCGAAGTTCGCGCGGGCGGAGCCGGGTTTGAAGGTGTAGAGCCCGAGATCGACGTACATCTTGGTACGATCGGCCGTGGAAACAGGCACGCTCACGTCGTTCACGACCACGGCGCCGTCGTGCTTCACGACGATGCTTCCTGGCGTCGATACCTCGATATCGATCTCGACGTGCATCCAGCTCGCGGTGGGCGCGCCGAGCGTATGCGTCAAGTTGGTAATGCCGCCGTCGCCCCCACGTGTACGCAGATAAACGACTATCTTGCCGTCGGTGAGCTTGTAGAACACTCCATAGGTGACGCCTTCGAGCGAATCTTGGTGAAGCACGCAAAGCTCGTAGTCGCCGTCCGACGGCGCAAGGAGCATTCGAAATTCGATATGCACGCGAAGGGCGGTGATCGGAACCGACTGCTGAAGCCGCGAGCTCGCCTGACCGTCGGTGGTGTTGACCCTGCTCAAGAACGAGCTCGGCGCCGAGTACGCGACGGGCGAGAGCGCGACGCTCTGCCCCGCGCTCACGTCGGCGAGGCTCCAGCCCGTGCTGACGGGGCCACCTTCATCGAAGTCGGCGCACAGGCGCGGCGGCTTCGCGAGGCTGGCGCAGAAGCCGACGGACGCGTCCAGCGTGCCCGTATCGCTCGGTGCGCCATCGGTCGACGCATCGGCGCTCGACCCACCGGGCGAGGCGGGTGTGCCTCCTTGGAGGCCCGTGAAATCGGCCGTGAGCCCACATGCGAATACGTTGAGCGCCAACGCCGACACGAAGCAGGCCGCCGAAACGCTCACCGCCGCGGCACGAAGCATCGTTCGATCGGTACCACGACGGCGTTTTGGGGTCGAATCGCGCCGCCTGCGCGGTGCGATGGTGGCATGTCGCATGCTATCTTTCGCGCAGGATGACGTCCGCAGCGCCGCCTTCTCGACGCCGCTCCTACGTGATGCACGGGGCAATCGCGGCGGGGGGGATGGCGACCGTGCACGTGGGGCGGCTCTTGGCGCCCGGTGGGTTCGCGCGCCGAATTGCGATCAAGCGGCTGCACCCGCAGTTCGTGGCCGACCCCGAGGTCGCCGCGACCTTCGCCGAAGAGGCTCGGCTCTCCGCGCGCATCGCCCACGTCAACGTCGCGGCCGTGCTCGACGTCGTTCTCGAGGGGGGCGAGCTGCTCCTCGTCATGGAATACGTCCACGGCGAGACGCTCTCGCGCCTGCTCATGGGGGCGCGGAATGCCGCGCTCAAAGTGCCGATTCCGGTCGTGCTCAGCGTGCTCACGGGCGTGCTCCACGGCCTTCACGCCGCCCACGAGGCCGCCGGTGAGAACGGCCAACCTCTGCGCCTCGTGCATCGGGACGTGTCGCCCCAGAACGTCATCGTCGGCGTCGACGGCGTTGCGCGCGTGGTCGACTTCGGAATCGCGAAGGCGATGGGCGGCGCTCAGGTTACGCGCGACGGGCAGCTCAAAGGGAAGATGCCGTATATGGCGCCCGAGCAGCTGCGAAGGCATAGCGTCGATCGCCGCGTCGACGTCTACGCAACCGGCGTGATTCTTTGGGAGGCGCTCGCGGGGAAGCGCCTCTTCGTCGCGGAAGACGAGTCGGCGCTCTTTGGCAAAGTCCTCGAAGACGTGGTGGTGAAGCCCAGCACCTTCAACCCCGACGTCTCGCCCGCCCTCGACGCCATCGTGATGCACGCCATCGAGCGCGACCCCGACAAGCGGTTCGCAACGGCCCACGAGCTCGCCGTCGCCATCGAGCATCTGGGCACCCACGCGCCGGCTTCCGTCGTGGCCGAATGGGTGACGCGCAACGCGCGCGAGGCGCTCGACAAGCGCATGGCGCAGATTAGCGAAATGGAGCGCGAGGCCCCCGCCGCGGGGCTCGAAGACACGCGCCCCGACGTCCGCGGCCCGTCGGCCTCGGTGATTTTTCGCGATGCGACGCCCGGCCCCATCGGCTTCGCGGTCGCGACGCCGACGACGACGATGGGGATTCGGCCCCCCGCGAAACCGCGGCGTCTCGCGTCGTTCGCGATTGCGCTCGCCGTCGCCGCGCTGCTCGCCGTGGGGATCATCGTCGGCGTCACCAGCGCGGGGGCGAGCCGCAAATCCGAAACGGCGACCGTGGCGACGCTGCCGCCCATCGAGGCGACGCCAATCGTGTCTGCCGTGACGCCTCCCGTATCTGCGTCGAGCGAGCCTTCGCCCGTCGCGCCCGCTCCCACCGCTCCCACCGCCACCGCCACCACGACGACATCGACGGCCGCGACAGCGCCGCTTCGCCCCGTGCGCGCGCCGGCCGTGCAGTGGTGCAAGGTGTTCGATTCGAAACGCGGCGTATACGTGATGAAGTCGATGCGAGTGAGTCGATGCCCTTGAGTCCGTTCTCGCGCGTGCCGTTCGTACTCGTCGCGTCCGTCGCCATTTCGTTCGCGCCAACGCTCGCCCGTGCGGCCGATCCGCAATGCGCGCCGGCTTACGAGAACGCGCAGCTCCTTCGGCAGCGCGGGAAGCTCGAAAGCGCACGGGCCGCGGCGCTGGTTTGCGCGCGGCCGTCGTGCCCCGAGGTCGCACGAAAAGACTGCTCGGCGTGGCTCGAACAAATGCAACGAGAGATCCCGTCGGTGACGGTGATCGCGCGCGACGTGACGACCGGCGAGGACGCGACCACAGCGCGCGTTCTCGTCGACGGCATCGTTCGCCCCGAGGCGAGCGCCGGTCGCGCGTTGGAGCTCGACCCCGGGCTCCACGTCTTTCGCGTCGAGAGCTCCGGCGCCGAGCCCGTCGAGCAGAGCGTCACGGTTTTTCAAGGGGAGCGCGATCGCATCCTCCGCTTCGCCCTCAAGCGAACCGGGTCACCGAGCGCCGCGAGCACCGCCGCGCAGCCCGTCGCGCCGCAGCCCATCGCGATCGTCCACACGATGCCGCCGTCGCCCGGCAGCGCGACGCCAGCGAGCGCGGACGACGGCCGCGGCCGCACCTATCTCCCCGCGGTCCTCGTTGGCAGCGCGTCGGCGCTTTCGCTCGGCGCGTCGGCGTGGATAGGTCTCACGGCGCGGCATGACCTCACCGGCCTTCGCACGTCCTGTGCGCCGGCGTGCAGCGACGGCGACGTCGACCCCCTGCGGCGGCGCCTGCTCATCTCGGACGTGACCCTCGGCGTCGGGATCATCGGCGCGGCCGTCGCGGTCTACCTGTTCGCACGCCCGCCCGAGTCGAGCAGCGGCGGCACCGCGACGCGTGTCGACGTTTCGCCGACCCGCGGCGGTGGCGCGTTCGCGGTCAGAGGAACGTTTTAGCGAGCGTCTTTCGCCTGGCCTAGCGGGTCGAGAGCGGCTCGTCGTCGAGGAGATCTTCGGGCGCGATCGACTCGGCGATGCGCCCACCGAGCGATGCGATGACACGCTGAAGCGAGCGACGGTGCACGCCGGCCATCTCGGCGGCGCGGGTGACATTGCCGCCGGCGCGGCGGAGAAGCGCCTCGACGTAGTGGCGCTCGAACTGCTCCATCCACGCGACGCGGGCTTCGCGGAGCGGCAGGTGGACCGGCACGAGGGAGCTCGCGTCGACCGGCGATGCCATGCGCATCCCAGCTTGCGGAACGCCATGACCGGGCACGCCGAGCGTCACGCTCCGTTCGATAAAGTTACGGAGCTCGCGAACGTTGCCCGTCCACGCGCGCGACTGGACGGCGCTCACGAGCACGTCGGGGAGGCCGTCTTCGCTGCCGCTGAAGCGCTCGTAAAAGCGCTGCGCGATGACGACGATGTCCTCGCGGCGCGCGCGGAGCGGCGGGAGCTCGACCTCGACGACGGCGAGCCGGTAGTAAAGGTCTTCACGGAACGTGCCGTTGTTCACGCTCTGCGCAAGCGATCTGTGACTTGCGGCCAGCACCCGAACGTCGATCGGTTTGCTCGTGTTGGCACCCACGCGGCGCACTTCGCGAGCCTCGAGCGCGCGCAGGAGGCGCGGTTGCAGCGAGAGCGGCAGCTCGCCAATTTCGTCGAGAAAAAGCGTTCCCCCGTGAGCCTCTTCGAAGAGACCTTTGCGATCGGCGAGGGCGCCGCTGAACGAGCCACGTACGTGGCCGAACAGCTCGCTCTCGATGAGGTTCTCGGCAATGGCGCCGCAGTCGACGGTGACGAACGGACCCGAAGCGCGGCGCGACGCATCGTGGACGGCGCGGGCCGCGAGCTCTTTCCCCGTGCCGGTTTCGCCATGAATAAGCGCCGTCGTGTCGGTCGCCGCCAGGCGTTCGAGCACGGCGTACACGCGGCGCATCGCGATGCTGCCGCCGAGAAGCTCGCCGAACCGGTCGCGGTGGGAGATGGGCACGCGCGTTTCAGCGTCGTTCGCTTCGAGGCGAATCGCCGTCGACCCAACGCGAAAGACGCCCCCCGCGCCGAGCTCGGCGTCGGAGATTCGCACCCCTTCGGCGAACGTACCGTTGGTGCTGCCCGCGTCGATGAGCTGCACCATGTTCGCGCGGAGGCGCAGCTCGCAGTGCACGCGGGACACCGCGCGATCGTTCAGCCGCAAGGTGTTGCTCGTGGCGGTGCCGATCCGGGTCACACCGGCCGCGACGCGCACACGCGCGCCGCGATCGGGCCCCTCGACGACGACGAGATCGAGCCCCGCGAGCGGTTGGCTCTGGGGGCCGCCACCCGAGCCCGAGCCGATGACCGTGGTGACGAGATCGTCGGTTTCCATTTCCAGGACTCGGAGATTACCGCTTGAAGGCATGGCGATCGATGTGGGCAACGGTTCGAGACGCGTATTCGCGCATTCGTCGCGCCCCTCAGTTCTGCTGATAGAGGCGCACGTAATCGACCTCCATGCGCTGCGGGAAGGAGCCCGGATCGATGCCCTTCGCGCCGCCCCAATCGCCCCCAATGGCGAGATTGAGAATCACGTGGAACGGCTTGTTGTACGGCCACGCCGCATCGTTCCCCTCGTTGCGGAACGTGAAATACTTGGTGCCGTCGACATAGGCGTCGAGGTGATCGGCAAACCACTCGAGGGCGTAGACTTTGAAGTCCGTCGTGGCGCCGGGCACGTAGAGCGTTGACGTCTTCTGCGTGTTCATGGGCCAGTTGTAAAGCTGGGTATGAATCGAGGCGTGGACGTTGCCAATGTCGTAGCCAACGTGCTCCATGATGTCGATCTCACCGCAGGCCGGCCAGCCGCGGCTCATTTCGTCGGGCATCATCCAAATTGCCGGCCACGTGCCTTTGCCCGCGGGGAGCTTCGCGCGCACTTCGACGCGCCCGTACGTGAAGCTCTTTTGGCTATTCAGCCGCGCCGACGAGTACTCGTACCCTTGGTAGTCATCGCGGCGCCCTTCGATGACGAGCGAGCCGTTTTCGACGCGCGAGTTCTCACGGCGATCGCCCGTGTAGTTCTCGAGCTCGTGATTGACCCAACCCGGTCGCTGCACGTCGTAGCGCCAGGCGTCGGTGCTCGGGCCGCCGGAGCCGTTGAATTCGTCAGACCAAACGAGCTTCCAGCCGGAGGGCGGAGGGGGCGTGGTGCCGCCGGTCGTGCCACCGCCACCGCCACCGCCACCGCCACCGCCACCGCCGCCGCCTGACGCCGCGCCGAGGCCGATCGTGAAGTGCTCCCAGTCGCCGTACGCGCCGCCGTAGGCCATGAGCGCGCCGCCACCGCCGCCGACGGCGGAGAGCCAGGAGCCCGACGTGACGGTCTGAAGACCGACGACGTCGCCG
>JANXMC010000361.1 GCA_025354825.1 Myxococcales bacterium | reverse complement strand
CTCGGCCTCGTTCTCGGTCGCTTCCTTCACCATCTTCTGGATCTCGGACTCGTTGAGGCCCGAGTTCGACGTGATGGTGATCTTCTGATCTTTGCCCGTCGCCGTGTCCTTCGCGTGAACGGACAAGATGCCGTTCGCGTCGATGTCGAACGTCACTTCGACTTTGGGGACGCCACGCGGCGCCGGCATGATCCCCTCGAGGTGGAACTTGCCGAGGGTCCGGTTGTAACGGGCTTCGGTGCGCTCGCCCTGGAGGACGTGGATCTCGACCGACGGCTGGCTGTCCGTCGCCGTGGAGAAGATCTCTTTCTTCTGCGTGGGGATCGTCGTGTTGCGGGGGATCATCGCCGTCATCACGCCGCCGAGGGTCTCGACGCCGAGGGAGAGCGGCGTGACATCGAGAAGGACCATGTCCTTCACGTCACCCGAGAGAACGCCGGCCTGGACCGCCGCGCCGATGGCGACGACCTCGTCCGGGTTCACGCCCTGGTGCGGGTCCTTGCCGAAGAACTTCTTCACCGACTCTTTGACGAGCGGGATGCGCGTCGAGCCGCCGACGAGAACGACTTCTTGAATGTCGGCGGCCGTCTTCTTCGCGTCGGAGAGGGCCTTCTTGACCGACTCCATGCTGCGCTCGACGAGCGGGGCAATCATCTGCTCGAGCTTCGCGCGCGAGAGGCGGAGATCCATGTGGACCGGGCCGCCCGAGCTCACCGTGAGGTACGGCAGATTGATCGAGGTCTCTTGCACGGCCGAGAGCTCGATCTTCGCCTTCTCCGCCGCCTCTTTGAGGCGCTGGAGCGCCATCTTGTCTTTGGCGATGTCGATGCCCGAGCTCTTCTTGAACTCGGCGGCCATCCAATCGATGATCATGTTGTCGACGTCGTCGCCGCCGAGGTGCGTGTCGCCGTTGGTCGAGATGACCTGAACGACGTTGTCGCCAACCTCGAGGATCGAGATGTCGAACGTGCCGCCGCCGAAGTCGTAGACGGCGATGATCTCGTCGGCCTTCTTGTCGAGGCCGTAGGCGAGGGCCGCCGCGGTCGGCTCGTTGACGATGCGCTTCACTTCGAGGCCCGCGATGCGGCCGGCGTCTTTCGTCGCCTGGCGCTGCGCATCGTTGAAGTACGCGGGGACGGTGATGACGGCCTCGGAGACCTTCTCACCGAGGTAGTCTTCCGCGGCCTTCTTCAGCTTCATGAGCACGCGCGCGCCGACTTCGGGCGGCGTCGTGATCTTGCCGCGAATGTTGAAGGCGCCGTCGCCGTTGTCGGCGCGGGCGACCTTGAATGGGACGCGCTTGGTCTCTTCCGCGACCTCTTCGAAACGGCGACCGAGAAAGCGCTTGGCGCTGAAGATCGTGTTTTCGGGGTTCGTGACGGCCTGACGCTTGGCGATCTGCCCGACGAGGACTTCGCCCTTCTCGTCCCAGGCCACGACGCTCGGAGTCGTCCGCGCGCCTTCTTCGTTCACGATCACCTTCGGCTCTCGGCCTTCCATGATCGCGACGACGCTGTTCGTTGTTCCAAGGTCGATGCCGATGATCTTGCCCATTGTCGTCCTCCGGAGGCGCAAGAACGGCTGTGCCGCGCCTCGCTTTTTCCTCTCGAGGACCGAAGCTAATCACATGGACTTGGACGTCAACGGGCTCGGCACGCTTCGTGTAGATTCACCGCGGTTCGCGCTTTTTGGCCGCGACTTTTTTCTCCGCATCGATAAGCGCCTCGACTTCTCCGCTGGTCGATGCGCTCTTCGTGATCGACGCGTGGGAGGGCTGCGAAGGGCGCGGCGGATACGGGCGATCGCGCTCGACGTCTTCTGTAACGGACGCTTCGACCATGTCCGACGTGTCCTCGGCTTCGACCATCGTTCGGGCGATCTCGATCGCGAGGCGCGCCGACGATCGCGCGGTCGCCTCGTATTCGATCACCGTGGACGAGTCTTCGAACTCGACGTCGTACTCGGCGACGGGCACTTCGGGCGGCGCGGGAAAATCGCGATCGAGCGCTGACGACAGGCGCCACCAGGCCTCGAGCATCTCCTTCGCGGATTGAAATCGCTGCTCGACTTTGCGCGCGAGCGCTTTCGCGACGAACTCTTCGACGGGCGCGCTCAGCGTCTGGTTCAAGGTCGCCGAGAGCGTCGGCGGATCCATCTCCACCTTCATGCGATGGAGCGCCTCGAACGACCGCCCCATGTGCGGCAAGCGCCCCGTGAGGCATCGAAAGACGACGACGCCGACCGCGTAGAGATCGGCCTGGGGCCCGACGCCTTTCGCATATTCGAGCTGCTCCGGCGCCATGTACCCCATGCTGCCGATTAAGTGATGGGTGCTCGTGAGGCTCACGCCGTCGAGGGCGATCTCTTTGAGGCGCGCGACGCCGAAGTCGATGAGCTTCACGAGCACTTGCTCGCGGTGCTCGCCACGCGTTGCGATGGTCGCGTCGGTGGCCGCGACGAGGAAGATGTTCGCGGGCTTGATGTCGCGGTGAATCACGTTCGCCGCGTGGATGTCGCGGACGCCGAGGAGCAGCTGCTCCACCCAGTCGGCGAGGGAGCGCGCGCCGATCGTCCCCTCGCGTTTGATGACGTCGGCGAGCGTGTCGCCCTTCAACCGTTCGAGCACGAGGAACGGCTGCCCCGCCTCCCAACCGACGCCGAGTATGCGGCCGACGTGGGGGCTTCGAACGCCGGAGAGCGCCTGCGCCTCGCGTTCCAGGCGCTTTTTCAGCTCGTGGGAGCCTCGCGACGACGGCTCGAGAATCTTGATCGCAACCGCGCGCCCGGTTTTGATGTGGGTCGCCTCGAAGACGCGAGCCGTGGCTCCAGAGCCGAGTGGACCCGCGATCGCGTAGTCCGAGAGACGCGACGGCTCCAGCGCCATGGCAGTCAACGTATCATGCCGAAAGCTCGCGCTCCCCTTTCGACCATGCAGTCCTCCCGTGCAGCCCCGAGACCATTCGTCACCGCCGTCTTCGCGCAGTCGCTCGACGGGCGCATCGCTGTCCGCGCCGCCGGCACGGCCAATGAGCGCACGGTTTTCAGCACGAACGAAGGGTCGGTCCACGCACATCGGGCGAGAGCTGCCCACGACGCGGTGCTCGTCGGAATCGGCACGGTCGTCGCCGACGATCCGCGCCTCACGGTGCGCCTTTGCCCATGCTCAGAAACGCGGGGCCAACCGATGCGCGTCGTGCTCGACAGCGCCCTCGCGATTCCCGACGACGCGCGCCTGCTTGCGCGCACGTCCGAAGCGGCGGGAGCCGTCGTCGTCCTCGGTGGCGAAGGGCGCGCCGACCCGGCGAAGCTGGCGAGGCTAACCGCGCGTGGCGTCGACGCGTGCATCCTACCCGCATCGTCGGACGGTCGTGTCGATCTCACCTGCGCGATGGCGGCGCTCGCCCATCGCGGCGTCGGACGACTGCTCGTCGAAGGAGGCGCCGCCGTGCTCACGGCGTTCTTCCGCGCACGGCTCGTCGACGCCGTCGAGATCGACATCGCGCCGGTCTTCGTGGGCGACGGCGGCCTCGCGTCCGTCGGGGACCTGGGGATCACCGCCCTAGCCCGAGGCATACGTATGGCCGATGTGAGCGTGACGAGGCTCGGTGAGAACGTCGCCGTCCGCGGACGCGTCGTCTACGCGACGGACGCTCGCGACAACGACAGAGAGGCGCCGCGATGAACCGCGCGCTGTGGTTCGTCGGGCCGGGGCGCGTGGAGATTCGCGACGCCGGCGTGCTGCGTGACCTCGGGCCCGGCGACGTTCGCGCGCGCGCGATCGTGTCGGGGGTGAGCCAGGGGACCGAGCTTCTTTTGTACAACGGCGAAGGGCCGACGCCGTTCGACGCGTCGCTCGTCGAGAGCGCGCACGGCAACCGCCAGGGCGAGGCGCCGGCCCCCACGTACCCACGCCGCTACGGCTACGCGTGGGTCGGCGAGGTGACCGACGTAGGCGCCGACGTCGCCGCGCCGATCGCGCCTGGCACCCGTGTTTTCAGCCTCGCGAGCCACGGCGACGCCCACGTGCTCGACGTCGCCAACGTGCGTGCGATCCCCGACGGCGTGCCGAGCGCGCGCGCCGTTCTCGCGGCCAACCTCGAGACCGCGGTAACGGCGACATGGGACGCCGGGGTGGGCCTCGGCGATCGCGTCGTGGTCGTCGGTGGCGGTATCGTCGGCCTCTTGTGCGGCTGGCTCGCCCGTCGCGCCGGCGCCGGCCACGTGCACGTCATCGAGCCTTCCGCCCGGAGACGCGCGGCCGCGATGGTGCTCGGCGCAACGTCGGTGGCGGCACCCGGCGACACGCGCGACGAGCCTTCCCACGACGCCGACGTCGTCTTCGAAGCGAGCGGCCGCCCCGAGCTTCTCGACCGCGCCATCGCCCTCGCCGGCGTCGAAGCCACCGTCGTCGTCGTCTCGTTCTACGGCGCGCGCACGAGCGCCGTGCAGCTCGGCGACGCGTTCCACCGGCGGCGCCTTCGCCTCGTTGCAACGCAGGTCTCTTCGATCCCACCCGCTCGCGCGCCGCGGTGGTCCTACGCGCGTCGCTTCGAGCTCGTCGCGGCGCTCCTCCACGAGCCTGCCCTCGACGGTCTGCTGGACCCGCCCGCCGCCTTCGACGACGCCGCCGCGGCTTACGCTCGCCTCGTTGCGGCGCCGGGCGATTCGCTGCAAGTCTGCTTTCGCTACCGCGACGCGGTCTGAACGAAAGCGAATTTCGAAATGTTTACGCTCGGTGTCCGAGATCACATCATGATCGCCCATAGCTTCCCCTCCCCGTTCTTCGGCCCCGCGCAGCGCGTGCACGGCGCCACGTACGCCGTGGAGGTCGCCGTGAAGAGCCCGACCCTCGGCCCCGAGCACGTGGTGATGGATATCGGTGCTCTCCGCACGATCCTGCGATCGGCGCTCGAGTCCCTCGACTACCAAAATCTCGACCAACACCCGTCGTTTCAAGCCATTTTCTCAACGACGGAGCGGGTCGCCGAGCACATCGCGGGGCGCGTCGCCACGGCGATCCGAAACGCCGCGGCCACCGCGCAACCGCCCTCGGGATCGAAGCTCGTCGTCGTCCTCGGCGAGTCGCCCGTCGCGTGGGCATCGTTCGAACGCGACCTCTGAGCCGCGCGGGGCGCGCGCCGATGCGCATCGCGTGGGTAATCTACGGCGACATCGGGCAGACGACGGGCGGGTACATTTACGACCGCCTCGTCGTCGAAGGGCTGCGGCGCGCGGGTGACGCCGTCCACGTCGTCTCGCTGACGCCACGAGGCGTGCGGGGCGTGCTGCGAGGTCCCGGCCTCGCGCGCGCGGTTGCGAGGCTCGCGTGCGACGTCGTCGTGGGCGACGAGCTCTGTTTTCCGGAGCTCTCGGGGGCCTTCCCGCGCCTCGCGACGCGTCTTCCGCGCGTCCTGATGGTGCACCATTTATCGTCGTGGGAAGGCGCCCGCTCGGTACGAAACGACACTGTGCAGCGCCTCGAACGCGTGACGCTTCGTGCGAGCGACACAGTGATCGCGACGAGCCAGACGACCGCTTCCCGCCTCGCCCAGGAGCACGCGGCACACGCCGTCGTCGCCGAGCCGGGCGCCGACAGGCTCGCGCACAACCCGAACGCTCACCGCGCACGCGCCGAGAGCGACGCAATTCACCTTCTCTTCGTGGGCACGCTCACGCCACGCAAAGGCGTCGTGACGCTCCTCGAGGCGCTCGATCTCGCGGCCGCGCAGCTCCCGTCGAATGCGCGGCTGCAGCTCACGCTCGCCGGCGACGACACGCGCGACGTCGCGTACGCGGCCGCTGTTCGCGCACGGATCGCCGCGTCGCCGTGGCTCGCGACCCACGTCGCGGTGGCGGGTTTGCAGACCGACACGCAGCTCGCGACGCTCTATGCGCGAAGCGATGCGCTCGTCCTCCCGTCGCGCTTCGAAGGGTACGGCATGGTGCTCACCGAGGCGCTCGCGCAGGGGCTTCCCATCATGGCGACCACCGCCGGCGCGATCCCGTCGGTCGTGCGCCATGGCGCGGAGGCGCGCCTCGTAAAGGCCGACGACGCACCGGCATTGGCCGAGCAGATCGTCCGCTTCGCATGCGACGCCTCGCTTCGCACGAGCATGCGCGCGGCGGCCGAAGCGCGTCGCGCGAGCCTGCCGACATGGGCCGCGACGACGCGCGTCGTGCGCGATGCGCTCGATGCGGCGGTGGCGCGCGCGGGCAGGAGCGCGGCGCGGCGTCGTTAGCGCGCCGGCGCCGTCGCGCTCGCGGCCGATGGACGCGACGCGAGACACGTCGCGAGGGCCGGCGCGAGATGCGCGAATTCGCGCGGTAGCGAAGGGAGGGAAAGGTCCCCGCCGACGCGCGACCAATCGACGCCTTTCTCGGGTGCCGTCATCCACCGCACGAACGGCACGCCTTTGATCTTCTCGAAGCGCACGCCGCCTCCTCGGCCGCCGAACCACATACGCGAGTCATGGCTGTTCGACCGGTTGTCGCCGAGCACGAAGACTTCGTCGGCCTTCACCTCGAACGCCACGCCGCCTGCGAGATCGCGGCTCTCGTCTTTCTCGATGGCGATGAGATACGCGCTCGCTCCATGATACTCGACGAACACGTCAGTCGGGCGATCGACTTGCTCGGGGTCGGTACCCTCGCGACCCATCGCAACGGTGCCGACGAAGCAGCTCGGAAGCGTGAATCCGTTGATGATGGCGTGGCCGTGATCGACACGCACCGTGTCGCCCGGGAAGCCGATGGCGCGCTTGATGAAGTCCTGCTCTTCGTGCTCGGGAAACTGGAAGACGATGGGCTCGCCCGCGTTCGGACGCATTCCCGCGCGCATCTTGTCGACGAACACATGGTCGCCGACGACGATCGACGGCGTCATCGATCCGCTGGGAAGCTTGAACGCTTCGACGACGTAGCCGCGGATCGCAAGGCTCGTGGCGACCGACAGCGCCACGCGCGCGAGCCAGACGGCGAGCGTGATGCCGAGACGACGCGCACGGGGCCCGGGCACGAGAAACGCCTTCGGTATC
>JANXMC010000355.1 GCA_025354825.1 Myxococcales bacterium | reverse complement strand
CTCGGATTTTTGGCTATGGACGCGAGCCGACACGGCGCGTTATTTCGCGGCCGGCGGAGGCGATCCCATCGAGCTGGTTCGCCTGTGGAACCTCGCCATGATTCGCGCAGCGCGCATCGCCGACGGCCTCAAGGCGCGAACCCACAGCGAGGCCGGCGGCGCGCTTCAGTATCTGATGTCGGCCATCCTACCGGCGCGCTAGCCCCGCGCGACGTGCTCGGTGCACGCGCACCCGTCTTGTTCCGCCGAGGGGCACATGTTACTTCGCGAGGCCCCGCGCAGTGACGCGCTCCCCGCGCCCTGCGCTCTACCCGCCTGGGAGGCCTCGAATGTCCGCGCCCGTGCCTGCAGCCGGTACCCCCATCACGATGGGCCCCGGCCGAAAACTCAACGTCCCCGATCACCCCATCGTCCCCTTCATCGAAGGCGACGGCACTGGGCGTGACATCTGGCGCTCCTCCGTTCGCGTGCTCGATGCCGCGGTCGAGAAGGCCTACGGCGGCAAACGCAAGATCGAGTGGCTCGAAGTGCTCGCCGGCGAGAAGGCGTTCACGCAGACCAACAACTGGCTGCCCGACGAGACGATCGACGCGTTCCGCAAGTACCTCGTCGGCATCAAGGGCCCGCTCACGACGCCCATCGGTGGCGGCATCCGCTCGCTCAACGTCGCGCTTCGTCAGATGCTCGACTTGTACGTCTGCCTCCGCCCCGTGCGCTGGTTCAACGGCGTGCCGAGCCCCGTGAAGAACCCGGGCTCCGTCGACATGGTCATCTTCCGCGAGAACACGGAAGACATCTACGCCGGCATCGAGTTCGAAGCGGGCACCGACGACGCGAAGAAGATGCTCGCGTTCATCAAAGAGACGTTCCCCAAGAGCTACGCGAAGATTCGCTTCCCCGAGACGACGGCCATCGGCGTGAAGCCGGTCTCGAAGGATGGGTCGGAACGGCTTACCCGCGAGGCGATCAACTACGCGCTCATCAACGGCCGCAAGAGCGTCACGTTCGTCCACAAGGGCAACATCATGAAGTTCACCGAAGGTGCCTTCATGAAGTGGGGCTACGACGTGGCCGAGCGCGAGTACGAAGGCAAAGTCTACACGTGGCAGCAGTGGGAAAAAACCAAGGCCGCCAAGGGTGAGGACGCCGCCAATGCCGAGCAGAAGGCGGAGCTCGCGAAGGGGAAAGTCCTCATCAAGGACGCCATCGCCGACATCACGCTCCAGCAGGTGCTCACGCGCCCGAAGGAGTTCGACGTCATCGCGACGCTGAATCTCAACGGCGACTATCTCTCCGACGCGCTCGCCGCGCAGGTCGGCGGCATCGGCATCGCGCCGGGCGGCAACGTGAACTACCTCACGGGCCATGCGATCTTCGAGGCGACCCACGGCACCGCGCCGAAGTACGCCGACCTCGACAAGGTCAACCCGGGCAGCGTCGTCTTGTCGGGCGAGATGATGCTTCGCTACATGGGCTGGACCGAAGCCGCAAACCTCATCATCAAGGGGATGGACGGCGCCATCGCGAGCAAGAAGGTCACGTACGACTTCGCGCGCTTGATGGAAGGCGCCACCGAAGTGAAGTGCAGCGAGTTCGGCGACAACATCATCGCCCACATGGGCTGATCGCTCCCTAAGGACCAAAAAGATGGCAACCCGCAAGAAAATCGCCCTCATCGGCGCCGGTAACATTGGTGGCGAGCTCGCGCGCCTGTGCGCAAACAAAGAGCTCGGCGACGTTTGGCTTTACGACATCGCGCCGAAAGAGAACTACGCGAAGGGGAAGGCCTTGGACCTCGAGCAGAACAGCTCGGTCCTCGGCTACGACTCGCACGTTCGCGGCACGTCGAACTGGGCCGACCTCGAAGGCGCCGACGTTCTCATCATCACGGCCGGCATCCCGCGCAAGCCGGGCCAGTCGCGCGACGATCTCGTGGCGTCGAACCTTCCAATCATCCGCGACGTCGCGAACAACGCGAAGAAGTACTGCCCGGACGCGTTCGCGATTGTCATCTCGAACCCGCTCGACGCGATGGTCTACGAGTACAAGCGCGTGGTCGGCTGCCCGAAAGAGAAGGTCGCCGGCATGGCGGGCGTTCTCGACTCGGCGCGCTTCCAGCTGTTTCTCGCCCGCGAAGCCGGCGTGAGCATCAAGGACGTTCGCGCCATGGTCCTCGGCGGCCACGGCGACGACATGGTCCCCGTGCTCTCGGCGTGCACGATCAACGCGGTACCGATCACCGAGTTCATCGCGAAGGACAAGCTCCAGTCGATCATCGAGCGCACCCGCAAGGGCGGCGGCGAGATCGTCAACTTGATGGGCACGAGCGCGTACTACGCGCCCGCGTCGGCCGCAGTGGCGATGGCCGAGGCCTACCTGCTCGACCAGAAGCGCCTCCTCGCGTGCGCCGCGTACCTCGACGGCGAGTACGGCTACAAGGATCTCTTCATTGGCGTCCCCGTCGTCATCGGCGGAAACGGCGTCGAGAAGATCGTCCAGATTAAGCTGACGGACGAAGAAGTCGCGATGCTCAAGAAGAGCGCCGCGAGCGTCCAAGCGGTCGTCGACGTCGTGAAGAAGACGCCGGCCTGACGCTTCGCGGAAGGCAAGGGGCACGAGGAAATCCTCCGTGCCCCTTCCTGTTCCTGTAGATCTCCCCCGAGTCCGCCCCGGCACGAGCCTCCATCCTTGGATCGAAGGATCACATGAAGATTCACGAGTATCAGGCGAAGCAGCTCTTCGCGAAGTACGCCATCCCGGTCCCCAAGGGGTACTTGGCGCTCACGGTCGACGAAGCCGAGAGCGCGGCGGCCAAGCTCGTTGCCGAGACCGGCAGCAACGTGGTCGTCGTCAAGGCGCAGGTCCACGCCGGTGGGCGCGGCAAGGGCGGCGGCGTGAAGGTCGCCAAGGGCGGCGCGGCCGAAGCGAAAGAGCTCGCGGGGAAGATCCTCGGAATGCAGCTCGTCACGCATCAAACCGGCCCCGAGGGGCAGAAGGTGCGTCGCCTCTACATCGAGCAAGGGCTCGGTATCGAGCGGGAGCTTTACCTCGGCGCCGTGGTCGATCGCGATCGCCGGCGCATCGCCTTCATGGTCTCCACCGAGGGCGGCGTCGAGATCGAGAAGGTCGCCGCCGAGACGCCCGAGAAAATCATGACCGTGCACGTCGACCCGACCGTCGGCCTCGCCGGGTATCAAGCTCGCAAGCTTGCGTACGGCCTCGGCCTCGAGAAGCACGGCAAACCGACCGTTGCGAAGTTCGTGACGCTGGTCACCAAGCTCTACGACCTCTTCGTTAAAGAAGACTGCTCGCTCTGCGAAGTGAACCCGCTCATCGTCACGAAAGACGGCGACGTGGTCGCTCTCGACGGCAAGATCAACTTCGACGACAACGCCGAGTTCCGCCACAAGGAGTGGGAATCGATGCGCGACGCCGACGAGGAAGACCCCGTCGAGCTCGAGGCGAAGGCCGCCGGTCTTAGCTACGTGTCGCTCGATGGCAACGTTGGCTGCCTCGTCAACGGCGCAGGACTCGCGATGGCGACGATGGACATCATCAAGGCCTTCGGCGACAAGGTCGGCGTGGCTCCGGCGAACTTCCTCGACGTCGGCGGTGGCGCGAACAAAGAGCAGGTCACGAAAGCCTTCTCGATGATCCTGAAGAGCCCCCACGTGAAGGCGATCTTCGTGAACATCTTCGGCGGCATCATGAAGTGCGACGTCATCGCCGAAGGCGTTGTCGCCGCGACCCGCGAGATGGGTCTGAAGGTTCCGCTCGTGGTTCGCCTCGAAGGGACGAACGTGGAGCTCGGTCGGAAGATCTTGGCCGACAGCGGCCTCGCGATCACGGCCGCGACGACGATGGCGGACGGAGCGTCGAAGATCGTCGCCGCTGTCTCCGGGACTGCCTGAGAACTCGGATTAGGAGCGACGATGAGCATCCTCGTTGGTAGTGAGACACGCGTTCTCGTTCAGGGCATCACGGGTTCCGCCGGCTCTTTTCATGCTGCGCAATGCATGGCCTACGGCACGCAAGTGGTCGCAGGGGTCACGCCCGGCCGCGGCGGCGAGAAGTTCGAAGCCAAAGACATCGGCAAATCGTGCCCCGTCTTCGACACGGTTGACCAAGCCGTTCGCGCTACCGGCGCCGACACGAGCGTCATCTTCGTCCCGCCCCCGGGCGCGGCCGATGCGATCCTCGAAGGGTTCGACGCCGGTCTGAAGTTGGTCGTGTGCATCACGGAAGGCATCCCCGTGATGGACATGATTCGCGTTCGTCGCGCGATCGAAGGGCGCACGCTGCAAAACGGCGAGAAGCAGCGCCTGATTGGCCCCAACTGCCCCGGCATCATCACGCCGGGTGCCTGCAAAATCGGCATCATGCCGGGCCACATTCACAAGGCTGGCAACATCGGCGTCGTGTCGAAGTCGGGCACGCTCACCTACGAAGCCGTCGGCCAGCTCACAGCCCTCGGCATCGGGCAGTCGACGTGCATCGGCATCGGCGGCGACCCTGTCGCGGGGCTCGACTTCGTCGACGTCCTGGAGCTGTTCCAGCGCGATCCGGACACGCACGGCATCATCTTGATTGGCGAAATCGGCGGCGGCGCAGAAGAGCGCGCGGCCGAGTACATCAAGGGGAAGGTCACCAAGCCCGTGGCCGCGTTCATCGCCGGTGCCACCGCTCCCGAGGGGAAGCGCATGGGGCATGCAGGCGCCATCATCGCCGGCGGCAAGGGGACGGCCCTCGAGAAGCAGAGGGCGCTCATGGACGCCGGCGCGAAGATCGCGCCGACGCCGAGCGACATGGCGACCACCCTCATGGCGATGATGGCAAAGCGCGCGTGAGCCGCGGGCGCGTGGGGCCCCTCGAAAGAGGGCTCACGCGCGATAACCCACTTCGCGATATCCAAATAGCCGTCGGGCGCTCGGGAAGAATCCCGGCGCCCGATTGGCATTTCAGCGTCGGCGCTTCGTGCGCACGATGCGCTCAGTAGAACGAGTAGATGAGGCTCGCCGTCGTAATCGTGTCGAACTGCTTCTTCCCTTGAACGGGCTTCGAGTCGAAGCGCTCGGTGAAGGCGAGTGACATCGACAGCTTCTCCGTGACCTTCGCGCTCGCCTGGAGCGTGCCGTTCAGCCGTTGAATGTCGGTGTCCGACAAGCCTTGCAGAAACTCGAGCCCCGCCGAGAGCTTGAAGCCCGTTTCGAGGGCGAGCTCGTAGCCGGCGAAAAGTCGACCTGAGTGAACGGTCTGCGTCTTGTCGGTCGAGTAGATCGGATCGCCCGCGAGATCGACCAGCCCCGCACCGGTGACCGGGTCTTTCGCCTGGCGATCAGGGTCGCGGCGGATGTCGTGCAGGAGGTCGTAACCAGCTTCGAGCCAGAGCTGTTGGTTCTTCTCCTGAATGAAGTAGTAACCAACGCCCGGATCGATCTGAAGCCGCAGATCCAACCCCTGGAAGCGGTCGCGCCGCGCTTGCACGCCGAGAAACAGCGTGACGTCGCCGAGGAAGCGGTCGTACCGCGTGTTGCCTTGGATGTTCTCCACCGTCGCGACGACCTGCGAGCCCGCCGCGCCGGACTGGCCGTAGTTCGCCGCGAGGCCGGCGCTCAGCTGGTTCTGCTCGCGACGCCATCGGAACTTGCTGCCCGCCGTCAGCGACAGCGACCGTGCGTTCCCCGTCGCGAGCAGCCCGCCCGCTTGCACCGACAGCTCCGTCGCGTCCTTCGCGTCAGGGTCGTTCTTCGCCATCGTCGTCGCCTTCGTCGACGTGATGTCGGTCGATCCGCTGGTCG
>JANXMC010000340.1 GCA_025354825.1 Myxococcales bacterium | reverse complement strand
ACCCGCCGGTGCGACCACGGCGGCTGCGGGCGCATCCGGCGCGGCGAGCGCGCGGCGCAGCAGGGCACGCATGGCGGCGCTGTCGGGCCCGTCCCCGTCAAGCGCCGGATCGTCCGCGTCGTGCTTGTCGTTCGCGTCGCCCGCCTCACTCATCGCAACTTCTCCCCGAGCTCCCGTTCGACGATCTCGCGCAGCTGCCCACGCGCGCGGTGGATGCGGCTCTTCACCGTGCCCGCGGCGAGCCCCGTAATCTCTTCGATCTCCTCGTAACTAAGCTCTTCCACGTCGCGCAGCACCAGGCACTCGCGAAAGGACGGCTCCAGCGCCTGAATCGCGCGCTGCACGACGCGCTCGACCTGCTTGCCGGCGACCATCTCGTCGGGCCGCTCGACGGCGCCCACGTTCGCGTTGCGTGCCTCGCCCATGGGGACGCGCTCGGCATGGGCCTCGAGCTCGTCTTGCTCGCCCGAGTGCCGGACTTTCAGGTACTTCGTGCGGTTTTTACAGAGGTTCACCGCGATTCGGTAGATCCACGTGGAGAGCTTCGAGTCGCCGCGGAACGTGCCGATCGCCTTGAAAACCTGAACGAAGACTTCCTGCGCGAGATCTTCGGCCTCGGCGCGATTGCCCAACATGCGCGTGACGAGCGCGAGAATGCGCCGCTCGTAGAGCCTCACAAGCTCGTTGAACGCGCGCTCGTCCCGAACGAGAAGACGCTCGATGAGCCTGGCTTCGGGTTCCTCCGGGAGCGCCACGAAAAGCCATGGTGCCCACACTTCGGGCGCATTCGCAAAGTCGAACGCGAGCCCATCGCGCTTCGTCTTTCGCCGCACCACGCCCCTTCGGACCGCACCACGCGCAAAAGGTTCCGCGCCGCTGCGCCTTGCGCTCCTTGCGTTTCGCGCGGGATTTTGTAGCTTCCCCCGCGAGCCACCGGTTCTTCGGGCGTCGTCTAATGGCAGGACAGCGGATTTTGATTCCGCTTATCAAGGTTCGAATCCTTGCGCCCGAGCAGACTTAGAAAACCAAGGTGAGGCCCACGTAAGCGGAACCCAGGTGCCCCCTGCTGGGGGCCGAATGGGAGGCTGCAATCCGACATCGGCGGAGGATCTCTTCCCCAACCAGCACAGGCTGGAGGCCGAAAGCAGATCGGAGGTTCGAAGGAAAAGCGCCGAGGGGGAGATCCGCGCTCAGCTAGGCTCTGGGGGTGCCGTCCATCGTCCTTCTCGCCACCGACTTCTCCTCCGTCTCGGATTACGCGATGGGGGTTGCGGTCGAGAACGCACGGCGCGGGCGCTCCGCGCTCCACATCGTGCACGTGCTCCTCTCGGACGAAGGAGAGGCAAGCCTGGCCGACGCGCAAAGGCGGCTTCACGCCCTGCGCGACACGCTGACCCAGCGCTTCGGCGAGGAGTTGACCGTCACAATTCACGTCGGTGTCGGGCCCCACGCCTCCACCATCGCCAAGCTCGCGCAGACGATAGACGCCGACGTCCTCATCGTGGGGACGCACGGAACCCACAGGCGCGCCGTCCTGGGCTCGGTCGCCGAGGCGCTCGTCCGCTCGGCGCCATGCACGGTGGTGGTCGCGCGTCCCAAAATGGCCACCTGACCCGCTTGCATCTGCCTCACCTGCGATGTCATCGCCACGCGGCGAAGGTCACGCGATCTGTCGAACGTTGACGTTCTGCGCGGCCATCGGCGCGGGGAACTCGGCGAGGTCATTCTTGAGCACCTTATTGGCGTCGAAGTAGACCTGCCAATAGTGATCCGTGTGGCAGTAGGGACGCACCGCGAGGACGGGTCCGACGAGGTTGAATTCGAGGATCTCGACGTCGGGCTTCGGCACCTTGACCACATTGGGGATTGCGGCGAGCTTCGTCTGGAGAAGGGCGATCGCGGCGTTCACGTCCGCGGCGCCCGAGAGCTGCGCTTTTAGGTCGACCCGTCGGAACTCATTTGCGCTGAAGTTCACGATCGTGTCGCCCAAGATCTTGTTGTTCCCGATCGTCGTATGGAGATTCTCCGGCGTATCGATGACGGTGGCGAACAGGCCCACCTCCTTCACGGTACCTGTGATGCCCCCGACCGTGACGAAGTCACCCGTCTTGAAGGGGCGGAGGACGATGAGGAACGCACCCGCAGCGAAGTTGGCGAGGAGGCCAGACCACGCCATCCCGATCGCGATCCCCGCCGCAGCGAACAACGCGGCGAACGTCGTGGTTTCCACACCGAAGTATCCGAGAATGCCGACCACCAAGATGATGTTCAGGGTCACATTCACGATCGAGGCCGCGTAGCGGAGCAGTGTCGGATCCACCCTCTGCCTGCCAAGCGCGGTCTGGACGAGCCGCAAGACCGTCTTTATCAGCCACCGGCCGACGATCCAGAAGACGAAGGCGGCGACCACCTTTAACGCGACGGCCGTTAGGGTGGTGAGGAACGTATCTCGAAGTCTGCCAAGATCCATAGCCAAGGGGCGTATCAGGTATCTGGGCTCGAGGTGGCTCATCTTCGGCGACGCCGCACCGGTCAGGTTCCGGTGAGCGCGTCTTATCCGAGACGTTCGAGGGCGACTCCGAATCAAATGATTCAAAGTTGGAATACCAGTACGCGGAACCCGCACCGCCCATGTTGCAGTATGGGTCGGAGCAGTTCGTACAGCCCGAGGTGTTCAGGAGGAGCGCGGTGACGTCCACGCGCTCGCCGAGGAGCGACGGACCGTTGGCCACCCGCATGTCGCCCCCGCGGCGTGCGTCTGAGAACGGTTCCCCGCGGCGACGGGGCCGACGGTGGCATCGCTGGACGGTGCTCGCCGCTGTACACCTCTGACCCTGATCCGGCGACGCTTTCAGACGTCCGCGATGTCACCCACGCAGCTCGCAGCCAACAGCGAGTCGGCGCCGTCGTGGTGCTCGACCCAGGTGAGCGCCTCCTTGCCAGTCGCGAGGGCCTCGGCCCACTTCCCCTCTCCGTAAAGCATGGAGCCACGCGTCCGGAGCAAATGCCCCCGTTCGTGCTCTGCAGCGGGGGACCGCCGAATCACCGCGTCCGCGTAGTCCGCCCAGGAGCGCGCTTCGGCGAAGCGGGCCGCGCGCGCGCCGTACGAGCGTTCTTCTCATAGCCCCCAAGCAAAAGCATAGCGGGGTCGGCGCTCGGGCTTGCGGCGATTGGGATGCTTCTAGGCAGGGAGACGAGCAGCGCGCAGCGCGCCCCTTCGGCACCTGGTGAGCGAGTGCACACAACCGCCAACACCGTCCGCGGACTGAGGTCTCCGGTGCGCCGCGCGCGCTACGGAACGCTCCTTCGCCATATCGTGCCTGCCGCGTCGCCCCAGTACACCGCGGCGTCATCCACCGCGATCCCGAAGGCACCGTTCTCGTCCTTCGAAAGCGCGACGGAGGCCCCCGCGTCGGGCCCGAGGGGCACGGCGATCACCGACTGCCCCGCGGTCGCATAAAGGAACGTGGCACTCCGGGCGATGCGCTGAGCCGGCGTCGCAGGTGCCAGGCCGAGATCTGCGATCGACCTGCCTGCCGCGTCGCCCACGGTGATGGGCGCCGTACGAACGCTGCCGCCGCTGGTGATCCAGAGCACGTTCGCGGCGGCGACGTCGGTGGTCATGTCGACGATCGTTTGGTTGCCGCAGTTCGTCGCACACACCGCGGAGCCATAGGTGAGCCCGGGCAACGCAAGCTCGTCGACGACACTTCCGTTCGCGCTTCCGAGGAACGCACGCTGCGCTGTCGCCGTAACCGCGCTCGACGGCTCCTGCGTCTGTGTGCTGGTGAACGGCACGCCGGGCGGCGCAACCCCGACGTACTGCTTGTTCGCCTCACGACCGTTCCCCTGCGTGAGGAGCACGAGGCCGCGACCACCGAGCGTCATCCGCAGTGTGCTCTGAGGAGAGGTCACAGAGCAGCTCGGCCCCGCGTCGGCGCCGCCCAGCGCGCTCCCCGGCGTGCTCGCGACCATCGCGAGGCAATGCTCGCCCGCGCCCGTGGATCCGACCGACCAGTACACGCTCGTGCCCTGGACGGCGATGTCGAGCGGAGACGGTTGGCCGCTCGCGATAACGGTCATGCCTCCGCCGTCCTTCAGGACGCTGAGCACCGACGCGTCCGCGCCGGCCGTCACCCAGTAGACGCGCGTGTCGTCGAGCGCGAGCCCCCTGACGGCCCCAGACCCGAACGCAATGGTCACGGGGACTGGCGTGCCGGCGTCGTAGCGCGGGCTCGACGCGTCGGAGTTTGATGTGTCCGCCGTCGCTCCGTCGTTCACGGGCGCGGCCGCATCGCGTTGTGCGCTCGCATCGCCGTCCCACGGCTCGTATTCGATTCTGTCGAACCCCAGGAGCTGACCGCAGGCGACGGCTTGCGCGCCGCACGCGCCAAGCGCGACGACACGAAGCGGAAGACGAAAACGAAGACGTGCGGAACGCATGTAGGCTCGAGTCTTCCCTTGCGCGGAGCCCATGGAACGAAGTCTAGCACCGCGTGCTATCCTTTCCTGTCGGGCCGCCGTTCTCGCCAGCGCTGACGATCGTATGCGCATATTGCTCCCTGCCGAATCAACGGTGCAACCGGGGGACCTGCTCGGAGGCAGGTACCTTGTCGAGAGCGTGCTCGGCATAGGGGGAATGGGCGTCGTCGTCGCAACGCGCCACGTCGCGCTGAACACGCGCTTCGCGGTCAAGTTGATGCGACCCGAGGCGATGAGGGACGAAGCGTCGGTCGAGCGATTTCTTCGCGAAGCGCGCGCCGCGGCGACGCTCAAAAGCGAGCACTGCGTTCGGGTTCTCGACGTTGGAAAGCTCGAGAACGGCTCGCCCTACATGGTGATGGAGCTCCTCGTCGGGAAGGACCTCGGCGAGCTGGTCCACGAGAGCGGCGCTCGGAGCCCCGCCGAGTCGGTCGACTACATTTTGCAGGCGTGCGAGGGGATCGCCGAGGCGCACTCGCTCGGGCTCATTCACCGCGACATCAAGCCGCAGAATTTATTCCTCACGCGTGGCGTCGACGGAATGCCGCTCGTGAAGGTGCTCGACTTCGGCCTCGCGAAGTCGATGAAGGCGACGCCGGAAATCCGCGCTCTCACGCACACCGACGCGGTGATGGGCTCGCCCGTGTACATGAGCCCCGAGCAGATGCGCGCGTCACGGAACATGGACGCGCGGTCGGACATCTGGTCGCTTGCCGTGTGCCTCTACGAGCTTCTCACGGCGCGGACGCCGTTCAACGGGTCGACGTACCCCGAGCTCTGTTCAATGGTGCTGAACCAGCCGCCGCTGCCGATGCCGTCGGACATCCCGCGCGCGCTCACGCGCGTCATCCTGCGCGCCCTGCAGAAGGATCCGCGGCGACGCTACGTCGACGTCGCGGAGCTGGCGGAGGCACTCGAGCCTTTCGCCTCGGCGCCCGGTGCGCGGGCACGCATCCGCGCCGTGCTCGACGCGCCGCGCCCCGAGCAAGAGTCACGGCTTGCTCAACACGTGCACGACCCGGCCGCAGACACGGAGGCCGGAGCGTCGATCGACACGACGACGCGGCGTGAGAGGGAAGAACGGGGCGTGCCCCACGCCGTCCGACGGGCCGGCGTCATCGCGCTCGGAGTCGCGGGCATCGGGGTCGGCGCCCTCGCGATTGCGATTGCGATCGCGATGCGCGCATCCGCGCCGTCGCCCGCCACTGCCGCGCCGGATCCGACCCCCGCCAGGGTCGTGGCGCCACCGGCGGAGGCGGCGACGGTGCCGCTTCCGCCCACGCCGAGCGAGGCCTTCGCTGCGGAACCGCGCGCCGCACAAACCCCAACCGCGAACGAGATCTCGACCGCCGACTCGACGGGGACACGCGCGAAAGGCACCGTGGTCCATCGCGGAAAGAGAGCCGCGCCGCCGCCCGCGACGGCGCAGCCGAAACCGAGCGCCCCAGTGTTCGTGCCGAAGACCACGGAGTTCTGAGACGCGCCATGCGGATTGGGATCACCATACTTCTGCTTGTTCTCTTCGCGGCTCCCCGGGCGTTCGCGGCCGCGCCCGACGCCGACCACGCGGCCGCGCTCGAGAGCTTCCACCGCGGCACGGAGCTCGTCGAAGCGGGGAAGTTCCAGGAGGCGGTCGACGCGTTCCGCGAGGCCTTGCAGCGCGAACCGGCGAGCGTCGGCGCACGCGTGAACCTGGCCGATTGTTACGAGAGGCTTGGCGCCCCCGAGATCGCGTGGCGCGAATACGCGATCGCCGCGGCGTATGCGCGCAAGGCGGACGACTCGCGCGCGCCCTTGGCCCGCGCGTCGGCGGCGGCGCTCGAGCCTAAGGTCCTCCTCCTGAATTTAGTCGGCACTCCGGCGCCGGCCATGCAGCTCCGCCTCGATGGCTACCTCGTCGCGCCGGAGCTCCTCGCGCAGGCGACCCTCGCGGTCGCGCCGGGCCGCCACCGCGTCGAGCTTTCCGTGCCCGGCGCGGCGCCGACTTCTCTCGAGGTCTTAGGGGGGCCTGGCGAGGCGCGCGAGGTGTCTCTTGCGTTCGAAAGCGTGCAGGAGAAGCGGAGCGTCGCCGCCGCCCTGCCATCGCCGCCGCCGTTGCCGTTGCCGAGCTCACCTTCGCCGCAGCGGACGTGGGGCTTCGTGCTGGGAGGCCTAGGCCTCGCGGGAATCGGGGTCGGCGCGGCGTTTGGCGGCGTCGCGCTCTCGAAGCAGTCGACGATCGAGGCGCAGTCCCACGACCCGAGCGTCGGAGCGGCACGCTTCTACAGCGCGCGGTCGAGCGCGGAGACGATCTCGGCCGTCTCGACGGCAGGCTTCATTGCAGGCGGCGCCTCGCTGATTGCGGGGATCGTACTGGTGGCGCTGGCGCCCAAGGCTCCGCGCGCCGCGTGGCTTCGCGTGGGGCCGGCGGGCATGGGAGGCGCGGCGTGCCTCGAGTTCTGAGGAGCCGGCTGCGGATCTCTTCGCACTTTGGTTATCACGCCTTTGTCCTTGGACGCGCCGTCCGCGTCTTCACAGTCGCGAACGCGCGGGTCTTCGGGCGGGCCGATGTTTCACACGTGCTCGTGCGGCCCGGAAGTCCTTTGGATGGACCCGAAGGCTGACCGACTTCAGTAATCCCATAATGTTCAATTGCCCATCACGCGACCATCACATCGAGAATAAACCACATGACCAAATCCACGGCACGCGTGTTTATTAAAAACTCTGAGAGCCTTGAGAGCATTCGAAGAACGACTATGAGCACCCCCTGCGTCGAAGCAAATCGATAGTCACATCAAAAATTACCGCGGGCTGGCGCGGCAAGATGCTCGCACGTCTCCGCGAGGTGATCGGGAGCGCGGCGCCCGACCTCATGGAGGAATCGAAGTGGAACACTCCCGTCTTGTCCCACAACGGAAAACCTCGTCGCGGTCGGCGTTTTCGAGGACCATGTGAAGGTCAACTTCTTCATGGGGCGCGTCTCTCAGCGATCCCAAGGGGATGTTCAACGCAGGCCTTGAAGCCAAGGCGAGCCGCGCGATCGATCTCTTCGAGGGCGATGCCCTCAACGACGCGGCGCTGGAGAACCGCGTAAAAGCTTCCCCTTATGGGCGCTCTCGTCAGGCAGCGTGCGGAAGAATGCAAGCGCTTCCCCGCGGTGAAGGTGCCAGCGGGCGCGACCATCGATGACGTCGAGAGGGGTCATGGGGTGTAGCTCCGGAAGCGTCGGCGGTGCGCGGCGTGGTAGGGAACCTCAATGCCAACTGATTCATCCGCGGCGCTTCAATCGGCGATTGATAGGCTCGCGGCGCGCTTCGCCGACGACGTGCTCACATCACTGGGGCGCGCCCCACTCGCGGACGTGCTGAGTGCCTTCGCGCGAACGAGCAGGCCAGAACGACGGGTCCGCGCGACGCGCGACGTGACCGCGCCGAAGGCCGATCGCAGCGACGTCCTGCGACGCGTGGTCGCGCACCTCGCGAATCATCGAGAGGGACTGGGCGCGGAGGAGCTGCGCGCCGCGATGAGACTCGCCAAGGTCGATTTCACAAGGGCCGCGCGGGATGGACTCGCGACCGGCGAGATCAGGAAGGAAGGGCGTCTACGCGCGACGCGCTACTTCCCGTCGGAGTAGCCGCCATGGCGTTGCGCGCCGCCCTCGAGAGAGGGATCGCGGCCGTGGGCGTGGACTTCGTTTCGTGCACCGAGGCGTTCGACGCCTCGACGCCGACGGGGCGGCTCCTCCTACAAATCTGCGCGGCGTTCGGTCCGTTCGAGCGTGACGTGATCATCGAGCGCACGGTCGCCGGCCTGGCCGCCGCCAAGCGCCGCGGCGTCCGCATCGGCCGCCCGAAGCGGCGGGTCGACGTCGACGTAGTGGAGGCCATGCTCGCCGAGGGCAAGTCGCTCACGTGCATCGCACGGGACCTGCGTATGGGGTTCGACACGCTTCGGAAGGCCCTCGGGGCGGCCCCTCTGAAAGGGCCGTCCGCCGGGGCCTTCTCGCCGTTCCGTTCGCACAGCGGTGCGCTAACGATCTTGGAATACTGCGACTGCTTGTTGCCGATTTCACTCTCTACAGCTCCGCGGTCTTGCCACGTCGCTAGGTCCCATCAGACGAAGTACACGTCCGCGCGTCGGAATTCGTCGCTTGTCCAGAAGGCACCCCTTGTAGAGGGCGCGAGGGCGGGATCCGCTAGGTTGAATTTGCAGGGTGGCGGGGGCGCTCGGCGGAAACCCTTTTAGAGGGGCCGGCGCGGAGTGTCAGTCGTCGAAGTCGTTCGGGTCCGCGTGCTCCATGAGTTCGGTCATGGCTTCCGGACTGAGGACCAGCGGCGCCATGAGGATTCTCAGCCGCGAGAGCGTCTCGGTTCTTGCTGTAGGCACAAAACATCCCGGCTTCCGAGTCGAAATCCAACGAACTCGCGTCGAACTCTACGCGCTCGAAATGCGGGCTCGTGATCGCCCAGCGCCCACGTTCTC
Organism: Myxococcales bacterium; assembly: GCA_025354825.1. Lineage (GTDB taxonomy): Bacteria > Myxococcota_A > Polyangia > Polyangiales > Polyangiaceae > JANXMC01. The sequence continues at coordinate 7,532 of JANXMC010000340.1, read as the reverse complement.
GCGACCACGCAAGAATGCGCCACGTTGTCATAGGAAATCATCGCACGCATTGAGACGGGCGACCGTCGCGAGCGTCGGCAACGGCGGAACGGGTTCGCTGGCGCTTAGCAGATCAGTGCACGTTCACGTGAGCGCGTCGGACCTGGGGTGCTTCCCGGCCGGTTAGGATCCGGCCTCCTCAATAGCCAGCTCGTCGAACCCCTGCTCGCGAAGGCGTAGCGCGTGTTCCTTCACGCGCCGCTCTGCGTCCTCGACCGTCGCGAAGCTTCTCGTTTCGCCATCGTTCTGTTCGAGTCGTGCGCCGCTCGCTGCATCGAGCTCTCCCCAGATCTCGGTCACGGACGTGCCGGTGACGTCAATATCCGCGAACGCTATCCTCGCTGGCGCTCCCTTCAGAACGAGCGGCTCCTTCGTGAAAGGATTGATTCCGGGTCGGTCGGCAACTGCCGGGAGATGCTTCACAAAGCGCGCCACGTTCACAGGTTGGACACGGAGTCATCAAGAGTCAAAGGCGGCCTGACGCGACACGTGCACAGGTTGCCGGCGTGCTGCGGCGACGGGCCACCATCGACTTGCCGCCCAGGTATACCAGCCGTGCGCCGCACGATGCCCACGCGCCCTTCGGGAGGTCAGTGTGTCGCGTGCTGCTGCCGCTCCCGCTCCATCTGCATGACGACGCCCGCGGCGGCGCCCGATGCACCTGAGGCCGCGCCGAGCAGCTCGTGGCCGGCTGCAGCCCCCGTCGCGCGCGGAACCTCGCAGACGCACGCGCTCGAGTATTCGCCCATATAGACCATCCCCGCGATCTGCATCGCCTGGCCGCGGCACTTCGCCTCGCATCCGCTCCGTCCACCCTCGATGTGCGCGCTGCCGGTGAATCGCGTCGCACAGCCCACCGCGGTCAGCACGAAGACGCCCATCGAAATCCATCGGCCGATTTGCATGTCTATACTCTCGCTTTCTTGGATGAGGGAACACTACCGAGTTCGAAATTGCCACATCGTTGTCGCGCCGTCCTGCTGAACGGCGCGGCGCGTGTCGTACGCCCAGATAAGCCCCTAACATTGCCGCGAGCCCGGCGCCGCCGAGGACGCCAGGTTGTAGGGTGGGCACGTGGGCGTCGGCCACTTCGCACTACGGCGAGGGGACGGGTGCGAGGGAGTCGATGCGCTCGATCGTATCGACCCACAAAAAGTGGATCGTCGAAGACTCGCCGAGCGTTGCGGAGCACCCCTCTCCCATGTGCTTGCTGAGGTATCCGCGCACGCGCACGATGTTCATATCGCGCAAATTGCGAACCTCGGCGTATCGCGCGCGCGGCAATGAGAGCACCACGCCCGTCTGCTCGAGAGAAGTAATGGTATTGGTCTTCGCCGAGGCGGCGGTGTCTGATCCCGCTGGGGGAGGGGTCGTCGTGGCGCTCAACAAGTTGAACGTAACCACTCCGCCACAGGCGTCTGAGGTGGCGGTTCCAGCGAGCGCCCCCTCAACCTCAACATTCAATTCGCTCTTGTTCAGCGGCCTCACCTCACGGAGCGCAACGCGCTCGTAGCCTTGCAGAGTGGGCGGACGCGAGAGGTGCCTCACACCGACACCCATACAGCCCGTGAGTGAGAGAAGAAGAAAAGCGAATGTTCGGCGAAAAGTCATTTGTCTTGTGACCTCATTGGGATCCGGCGCCGCAGCGCGCGTAGAGGCGGGTGGCGTCGCGCACGTTTGGTCGACCGCCAAAGTTTCGTGGTCTCCGCCCGACGGCGATGGTTTGCAATGGGAGCAGACCGATCCCGATTTAACCTGGAAGGTTGGCGCGCTGCCCCGAATGCCGAACGGGCGAAGCGTCTTCGGAAGCGCTCTGTGGGGCACGTCCGATGCGGACGTCCATATGGGGACGTTCGCGGGCGCGATCTTACATTGGGACGGCGCGGCGTGGGCATACACCGAGCTTGAGAATGCGCGCCCGATCAACGCGCTCCACGGAACCGGCGCCGCGAACACTTGGGCGGTTGGCCGTAATGGCGTCGTATTGCATTTCGATGGCGCGCGTTGGGCCGTGGTTCCTTTGCCTGGAGGCGTCGCGCGCGGCGAGACGCTCACCGGAGTGTGGGCGAGATCGGTCGATGAGGTCTTCATTTGCTCCACCTCGGGAGCGATCTTTCACGGAAACCACCGAAGTGCGATGGGGCCGGGACGACGGCTACACGCCGCGTAGCTTCGCGGCGGCAAGGAGCCGCTTCGCCGTCACATCGGGCTCGCCCATTGGCGACTCGTGCCGATCGGGAAAGCCTGGCTCCTCGTCGAGGTATCGACGATTGGAACCCACAACGCGGTTCCGAAGATCCTGTACCGCGGCCGCGAGGCTTTGCACGGCGCATTCCGTGCGAGCCTCCGCCCCTTGAAGGGTGGGAGGCGTCAGTTGGAAGTTGCTCGGGAAGTATTCGCTCGTCGCCTCACAGAAGTAGTTGGCCCAATCGAGCGGCGGGATCGCCGTCAATGTGGTGACGAGGACGAGATCGCGCGGACGTGACTTGGACGGTTGCTCGAGGGTGTGATCCAAGATGGTCAACTCGGGGAGGGTTCGTTTCGTCATGCGCTCAATGGCAGCATTTTGCGCAGCGCGCGACTAGCTGGACGGACACGGAGGGCAGCGAGGCGAGGTGTCGACCTTCCGGGTCGTGACCTTTGTAGCCGGCGCCCGTCGCTAGCAACCGCCAGGCCGACCGCCGTCGGCGACCACGCCCGTCGTCGACGACCCGTGCGGTTGACGGTCGAGCCTGCCGCGAACTTGGGGCGTAGCGAATCGCGACTTTCAGCCGTTTCCGCATGCGCGCGCAGCACGTACGGAGGGGATTTGCGGTCCGCGTTCGCGCGCGGACGCGGCATGGCAATCGCATTGGACGTGCCCATGAGCCGTCGCGTCTCCTTCGCTCGCAAAGCTATGGCCGCGACGCACGGCGCAACCACTCGTCCGTCGATCGTCGAACCGGCGCTCACGATGCACTCCCGACGCGTGAGGGGTCACCTGCTCCACTGGGCAGAAATGGGGACGGGGCCGGCAATCGTTCTGCTCCACGGCATTTGTGATTCGCACCGAACGTGGTTGAAGGCCGCGCCGCTCCTCGCGCGAAACCACCGCGTGATCATGCTCGACCTGGCAGGTCACGGCCTCTCGGATCGACCGAATGCAAGCTATGCGCTGGAATGGCACGCTCGCCTCGTGGGCACGTGGCTCGACGCGCTGGGGCTCGCGGAGGTCGACGTCGTTGGCCACTCCTATGGAGGAGGCGTCGCGCTGTGGATGGCACTCCTGAATATCAAAACGCGCATACGCAAGTTGGCGTTGGTGGCCGCAGGGGGCCTCGGCAAAGACGTCTCCTTCGGCCTCCGCCTCGCGGCTCTTCCGCTCATCGTGGAGCATCTCGGTCAGCCCTTCATGGCGCGCGCAACGCGGATCGCAATGCGTGTGATTGCGAACAAGATCTTCGACCGTAATGAGGTCACGCACCTTGCCGCAATGAACGCGGCGGCCGGCTCTGCCCGCGCGATCGCCCGGACCCTTCGCGACGTCATCGGCCTGCGAGGGCAGCAGCGTCACATCCGCGACAGGCAAGAAGATCTCGCGGCGCTTCCGCCCGTGGGGCTTTTCTGGGGCGACCGCGACCCCGTGATTCCGATGTCGCACGGCACCCAAGCCCAGGAGATTTTCGGCGGCGCGCAGCTCACGCGCTTCTCGGCGTGCGGCCACTTCCCGCATCGGGAGCAGCCGCGTGAGTTCGCCGCGGCCCTCGAACGGTTCATCGTGGGAGCAGAGTCCGACGAGGTCGAGCGCTTCGCGGCGTGATCCTCTCAACCCGCTTCTGCACGACCGCAGCGCAAACCTGGAGAGCTTTCGCCGCGCTCGACGAAAGGACGCTTCTCCGCTTACACCGCGCCGTCGCCCATCCAGCTCTTTTTCGATCACCCCATGATTGCGCTCTGTTCGGCCGCCAAACGGAGCGGTCTGGCGTGGGGGTGGGGCGCGCTTTGCAATCTATTCACAACCTCGGCCAGCACGATGCCGTACACGCCGTGCGCGAGGAGCATCGCCGTCGGGCGACCCGGCCGATCCCACGCGGGCGACGGCATATTACCGAGCTTCGGCACCCAGCCGACGTAGCTCGACGCCCACACGACGGCTCCATACACGGCGCCCGCACCGGCCGCGACGCCCGCGGGAATGCGCCGTCTCTGCACGAGCCCATAAAGTGCGCCCATCGTGGCGCACCTGTGAGATGCCCGGCGTTATAGTGCAGCCTCGAGGGTTGGCTCCTGATCGTCCACGGCTTCCGCGCGTGCGAGCCCCGTGAGCGATGGGCCGTGCAGCACAGTCCCCTGCGTGTCGAAGCGCGACCCATGACATGGGCAGTCCCACGTTTTTTCTGCGCTATTGAAATGCACAATGCAACCAAGGTGAGGGCACACCGCCGAGCAAGCGCGCACCTCGCCGCTGTCGGTTCGATAAACGGCGAGCTTCTTCCCATCGACGCTCACGAGCTTCCCCTCGCCCGGGCGCACCTCGTCGATTGAGCCGACGTCGCCGCCGCGCAGGCGGTCGGTGACCATGAACTTCGAGGTATCTACGTTCTCGGCCACATAATGGGCAATCGTCGAGAGCTTCACGCGCGTTGCCGCGTACAGCTCTGCATAGGCATTCTCGCGGCCCAAAATGTGGTCCGAGAGTATCTCGCCGGCGAGCGTTCCGAACGTCATCCCGGTGCCGCTGTACCCCGTCGCGACGAAGACGTTGGCGGCGTGGGGCGTCGCGCCGATGTACGGCAGGCCATCGACCGGTTCGAGGACCTGCGCTGACCAACGGTAGGCTACGTCGGATACGGCAAAACGCGTTTGGGCGTAGGCGAGGAGCGCGGCGTAGCGCTTCTCCGTATCCTCGTCATGCCCCGTTTTGTGATCCTCGCCGCCGACGATGAGGTAGCGCCCACCGTCTACGTCGACTGTGCGCGTATAGTGGTAGGGGTCGTCCGTGTCCCAATAGAGCGCGGCGGGCACGTCGTTCTTCGCCGGAAACGCAATCGCATACGAACGATAGCTATGAATCTTCGTCTGCACGAAGGTTCGCGTGAGGGGTGAGTTAGTGGCGAAGATCACGTGGGATGCGCGCACTTTGCCGCCCTCCGTGACGAGCTCGCAGGTCTCCCCCTCGATCACTTCGGACACGTGGGTCATCTCGAAGATCTCGCACCCGGCGCTCACGGCTGCGGTCGCCAAAGCTTCCGCGTATTTGCCAATGTGAAATTGGGCCTGGCCGTCGAACCGCACGGCCGCCGCCGTCGCGAACGGGAGTGGGACGTCGCGAACGAGATTCACGGCGATTCCCGCGTTGCGGGCGGCTTCGAGCTCTTCCTCGAGCTCGCGCACGTCAGCCTCGCGCTCTGTATAAAGATACCCGGGGACCCTGGCGAAGTCGCAGGCGATCCCAAGCTCGGCCACGAAAGCCTCGATGCGGTCGATGGCGTGCTTGGTAGATTCCGCCACGGTCCGTGCGCCCTCCGCGCCGAAACGACTCGCGAGCACTCTGTATCTCGCATCGACGGCCTGCGTGAGGTGCGCCGTCGTAAAGCCCGTAACGCCAGAGGCGACGTGACGGCTCTCGAGAATCGCCACCCGTTTGCCAGCCCGCGCGAGAACCAGCCCCGCCGTGAGCCCCGTGATGCCCGCGCCTACGATCGCGACGTCGACCTCACGGTCGCGGCCAAGCGGTGAGTACCGAGACGACGCTGCCGTTGCAACCCAGAGCGACGGGTTCTCAATCATGATCATGGCGCGCGTGGGTGCAACGCGTGTGCCCCTAGGTGACGACCCCATGCCCATCCAGCGAAGGCGCTCTGCCCTCGTTCCTTGAGCTCGCCTCGCTACGGGTCGCCGAAGTCGCGAATGAGCTCGAGAAGCGTAGTGTCCGTCACCGGTTTCTGAACGATTCTTCGCGCGCCAGGGGCTTCCGCCGGTGAGACCACATTGGCCGAAAGAAGGACGACCGGCAGAGAGCGAAAGCGCGGATGCGCCGAAAGCGCGACGAGCAGCTGCCCGCCCGTCATCTCGGGCATCATCATGTCGAGGAAGACGAGTCTCGGAAGCTCGGGCGCGGCCTCGAGCTTCGCCAGGGCATCGCGCCCGTTCTCGGCCGTTTCGACCTCGTGCCCGTTCACAGTCAGAATCTCGCCAATGCTCTCGCGGATGTCCTCGTCGTCGTCCACTACCAAAATGCGGCTCATTGCTTGTGCGATTTCTTAGGCTTACGGATCTCGGAGGGTGACGCCCCAATCGCGATCCTACCCGGCGCGGGGCGCACACGTCCGAGAGATTCGCCCGCGCTGCACGCCGCGGCGTGTACGCGGACGGATCAGGCAGGATGGTCGCGGTCACGTGGGCCGAACCGCCGAGATGAACGCCGCGGTGTCCAAGGTGTTGAGCACGTCGCGTCGCCGAAGGCCCGCGCGCCGTGCCATCGAAACGCCGAAGTGTAGGTTATCCAGATTAGAGGTTGAGTGTGCGTCGACCGAGATTACGAAGCGGATGCCACGGGCGCGCGCGCGCGCGGCGAGCTCAGGATCCATGTCGAGGCGATGGGGATCGCCGTTGATCTCGATGGCGGCGCGCGACTCGGCAATCACGTCGAGAATTTGCTCGGTATCGCACTCGATCGGCGGGCGCTTCAAGAGGAGACGACCCAGCGCGTGCCCCCATATTTTATAAAATCTGTGGCGCATCGCATGAACGATTCGCGCCGTCATTTCGCGCTCGTTCAACCGGTATCGGTTGTGGATGCTCGCAATGACCACGTCGAACTTCTCGAGGACGCGGTCCGGGTAATCGAGCGACCCGTCGCGAAGAATGTCCGACTCGGTTCCGCGAAGGAGCTTTACGGAAACCAGCTCCTGGACGCGGTCGATCTCCTCCCACTGCTCTTTGAGGCGATCGACGGAAAGGCCGCCCGCATAGTGGGCAGTCGGGGAGTGGTCCGTGATCGTCATGTAACGCATTCCGCGAGCATCCGCGGCGCGCGCCATCGTTTCGAGCGAGTCGCGCCCATCCGAGAATGTCGTGTGGCAGTGCACGAAGCCGCGAATGTCTTCGACCTTCACGAGGCGCGGCGCGCGACGCGGGGGTGTGAGGGGTGCTTGGCCGTCGCGGAGCTCGGGCGGCATGTAGCCGAGACCGAGGCTCTGATACAGGACGTGCTCGGTTTTCACGGCGAGACGCACGCGCTCGCCCCCCTCGACGCGGTACAGCGCGCGCGACGTGAGCTCTTTTCCGCGCGAGGCCGCGTGCGCACGAAGCGCTTCGACATGGTTGCGCGACCCCGTCGCGGCATGGAGCGCGACGACGAAGGCACGCGGTGAGACGGCACTCACCCGCACGCGAAGGCCGCTGGCGAGCCGCCCCTCGCAACGGCTCGCCGGGCCTTTTGCGACCTCGGCGAACGCCGGATAGGACGCGACGTGGGCCAGCGCTGCGTCGACGTCGGTCGTCGCGACGAC
>JANXMC010000301.1 GCA_025354825.1 Myxococcales bacterium | reverse complement strand
GCCGAAGGTCTCGCGAGCGACGCCGCGTCGGTGGCGTCGCGTCTTGCCGATCGCATCCGCCCCCACGTCGATCCCAGCATGGTCGCAGTGGTGGTGCTCATCGCCGTCGCGTGCGTCTCGTTGGCCGCAGCGCTCAGCGCGGCCCCCGTGCGCTGAAGGCGACCCGTGCACAAGGGCGACCGGGAGCGCGAGCGGTGCGCATTCCGCTCACGATATCAAAATACCAATTGGCCGTAACGAAGTAAGGAACCGCCTCACGACGTGAGGTTTCGGCCTACGGCACGGTTGACGACGTCATCCTTGTGGATGAGGGTTCAGTGTCTTCGCCGGCGCAGGGGCCGCCGATTCCCGGATTCGCGGGGGGCTTCCACACCCCTCTGCCGACGGCGAAGGCGAACCGACAAGAACCGCGCGTACGAAGCCGGAAGGCCTCGCTGTTTTCCGAGGCTTCGTGAATGCGAAACGAGGGGTCATGAAATCACTATCTCTTCACGCGACGATTGGGCTTGGGCTTGTCTTGGGAGCGCTCGTGGGCTGTTCGTCCAGCGACTCGAGCTCGTCTTCCGGGTCCCGTTCGCCTTTCGTAAACGGCGTCGACAACTCCACGACGGACGCGCCCAAGCCGTCGATTTCGCCGATCACCGCGGCCGACGGCGCGAACCTCGCCGTCCGCAGCAAGGTCTCGCTCAGCCTCGACGCGATTCGCGGCACGACGTTCCTCTACGGAAGCGACCTTCAGTATTCGGGTATCAACAACGGCGCGACCCAGTCGTCGCAGAGCACGATTGCGATCGGCCACGTTCCGGTGAAGTTCGTCGATCTCGGAGATCGGCTGCAGCTCCTCGAAGATCAGTCGTTCCTCTTCGAGTCCGACGTCAACCACCCCGCACGCCTCCTCCACGAGTTCCCGATCACGTCGCGCAGCGGCAGCAGCGTCACCATCGAGGTCCAGCACGGCTCCCCCGCCCTTGCGACGATCATCGAATCGTCGACGGACAACACGCCCCGCTCGTCGTGGGTCCGCAGCGTGAAGTTCGTCCCGGCCGACAACCTGCTCATGTTCGAGACGAGCATCGAAGCGTCCGACGGAACGATCTACGAGTTCATGGAGTCGCTCTTCCCGCGCGAGAGTCTCGTGCCGGACGGCTACGTCCCGCTCAGCGGCGACCCGTCCGTCGAGCCCCTCGCCTCGCGCTTCCACTTCATCGAGAACACGGCGGTCTACGTCGACAACGGCGCCGGCGCCCGCGTCGAGACGCAGTTCGCACCGCGCTGGAACGTGAAGGCCGGCCAGGTCGTCAACTGGTACGTCACCGCCAACATCCCCGACGAGTTCCTCCCCGACGTGAAGCAGGGCGTCGAGGGGTGGAACCGCTACTCGCAAGCGATGTGGCACAAGGACATCATCGCGTTCAAGGGGCGCCTCCCGAGCAACATCACGATCGGCGACCCGCGCTACAACGTGATCAACTGGGACACCGTCCAAGACGCGGGCGCGGCTTGGGAATCGCAAGCGACCGACCCGCTCACGGGCATTCAGTCGCACTCGGTCATCTACCTCCCCCTCGCGTGGTTCAACTTCGGCACGTCGGTCTGGGAAGACGGCAGCCTCTCCGAAGTGAAGAAGAAGTCCGCCATGAAGGACTTCCTCGCGAGCCGCTCGTTCCTCGGGCAGAAGTTGCGAACGGGCTGCTACCGCGAGCTCAAGGCCCTCAACACCGTCGAAGTCGTCGACGACCCGGTCACGTTCGCCCACGAGCTCGTTCGCGGCACGCTGTTCCACGAAGTCGGCCACGCATTCGGCCTGGGGCACAACTTCGAAGGCTCGCTCACGTACGACATGAAGACGGCGAAGACCTACTCGTCGTCGATCATGGACTACAATAACTACGATCTCGATCGCGCCTCGTTCGACGGCCCCACGACGTCGACGGGCCCGCTCCTCGAGTACGATCGGCAGGCGATCTCGGCGCTCTACAACGGCGCGAAAGACGTCAAAGACACCGACCCCCTCGAGCTCATGTGCACGGACAACGACGTGCCCGGCGCGAGCAGCGTCGGCTCCGTCAGCCCGTTCTGCTTGATGTACGACGCGGGGAACGATCCGTCGGTCTTCCTCACGAAGTCGATCGACGCACTCTCGAACGCGGCCGGCAAGGTCGGCACCATCGACAGCCTCCCGACGACGCTTAAGCGCGTGAGCTCGAAGCTCCCCGCGGCGTCGACGATTCTCACCACGGACGACCTCGAGGCCGCCGCCGGCGAGCAGCTCTATCACGCGGAGAACGTCGTTTATTACTTCGTCGGTTCGCGCGTCGCGAGCCCGGCCCTCGACGCGAGCTACTGGCTCGACGTCTTCACCCCCGGCTCGCTCCCCTCGGGCGTCGTCGAAGCCGACGTGCACGCTCGTGCGTTCGCGGCGTTCGACGCCATCAGCAAGCTCGAGACGCTCTCGCCCGCGGCCGTCGCGTCCGTGAACCAGATTGCGGCCGACTTCCGCGCCTGGGCCCTCACGACACCCGCCGTCCTCGCGATGCCCGCAGCCCAGCGCGCGGCCTACGTGAACACGGTCAGCCAGACGGTCTCGAGCGTCGCGACGTACGCGTCGGGCTCGCTCTTCCCGTCGATCCGCGGCCGCGTCGTCGGCACGCTCGTTCACACGCCGGCGCTCCCGTACGCCTACACGAAGTCGACGAACGTCGACTACGAGGCGAAGACGATCGCCCTCCTCGAGCGCATGCTCAGCACGAAGGTGGCGAACAAGGTCCGCACGGTGAAGGAGCGTACGAAGTACGCGACGGCGCTCGCGACGTTCCGCGATCTCGACGCGGGCAACGCCGCGGCCTCGCGCGTCGCCGCGCTCATCCAGACGGAGCTCGACGCGGCCCCCGACGCGACCACGCGCCAGGCGCTTCGCGATCTCCTCGCCGCGCTCGGCGGCCCGTGATTTCCAGCACGTAACCGCATCGCGAGATGCACGCAGAGGCTCGGCGGACGCGACGTCCACCGGGCCTCTGCCCTTTTGTGCGCGCGTGATCGAGGCTCAGCGCCCTGGAGCCGCCGCGGGAGGCGCGACGCGCGTCGTCGCGACGGCGGCCGCGAATGCTTCGAACCCTTTTAGGTAGGCCGCGAGACGCTCACGCGTTTTGGCGTCGGTCAGCTCGAGGCTCGTCGCATCGAACTGCTTCCCTGCCCCGTCGAGATAGATCGCACTGCCAAAGTACGGATCGAGCTGCAGCGCGCGAAAGGTCTGAAGCCACGCCGTCTGCGAGAGACGCGTGCCGAGAGGCCCCGGCGTGGCGCCGATGACGCCCACGGCTTTGCCACGAAACACACGCGGGATATCGGACGCGGGGCGGCTTAGCCAATCGATGGCATTCTTGAATACGCCCGGAATACCGCCGTTGTATTCGGGAGTCACGAGCAGCAGTCCATCGGACGCGGCAATCACGTCTTTCAGCGCCGCGACGATGGGCGGCACGCCGTGCTCGGCCTCTTCGTCCCCGTCGTAAAGGGGAATGCCGCGGATGGTTTCGACGACGAGGCCGAGCGACGGCTGCGAAAGCGCAACGGCCGCCCGGAGCAGCGCCGAGTTGTAAGAGGCTTTGCGGAGACTGCCCGAGAGCGCGACGATTTTCACGCAGCCGAGTCTACTCGACCCTTCACGGGCACGCGTCCCCGAGGAGACAAGGCCCAATCGGGAAGATCTCCCGAAACGCGTGGCCGTCGCTCCACGTCCCCATCGCTCGCGCGCGCGGCGTATCGCCAAATGCGTAATCGCCCCAGGTGCCTCGCGTCGCCTGCGAGACGGCACCCACGGCGAGCTTCCAGTAGCCCCACGTGTCGATGGCACCGATGGGGCGCGCCCCGCCGCCGCAGTGCTCGATGATTGCGTTGTGATCCGACCGCAGCATCGTGCTCCCACGGGCGTCGGCCGGCACGACGACAGCCGCTTTGTGATCGGCGGGAATCTGCGGCGTCCCCGCGAACGCGCGTCGTGCGACACCGAACGCGTTGCAGTCCATCGGCTCGCTCTTCTCGGTCGCGGAGCACGACCCTGCGACACCTTTGCGCGCCGAGTACGACTCTTCCGCCATGACGACGAGCAGCCGAGTTGACGCGTCAACCGTGGAGAGGTCGTCGATGGGCAAAAACGGATAGGCCGGCGTCGCGCTCCCCGCGCTGTCGAGAAGCACGACGGCGGCCGGCGGCTTGATCCGCGGATCTTTCCCCGCGCCCGCGCGGGCGGCGAGGCGCATCGCGAGAAGGCCACCTATCGAATGCCCTATAATCGCCGTGTGCGCGCGGTCTGGCTTCACCGAGCCCGACGTCGCGAGCTGGTTCATCGCCGTATCGAACGCCTCGACCGCGTTCTCTTCCCAGTCGGCCGGACCCCATGGAACTCCATAGGTCGGGTAGATCACGATGAAGCCGGCGCGTGCGACGTGGCGCAACATCGCGTCGATGCCCGTGGGCTCGGCGTCGAAGAATCCATGGAGAAACAGCACCACCGGCGCCGATCGCGGCGCAGGCGCCGTAGGCTCGTAGGTGGTGAACGAGTGGGCGCCCAAGACGCCTCGGCTCGTGTGCGACACGACCACGTCGGCGTGGGGCTCGCTCATTGAACCGGGTCCGTCTGCGGGCGGGCCGGGCGGGCACGGCCCCGATGCGCACGTGGCGGCGACGGTGACCTGCGGCACGCACGGGGCGGGTGCGCCGCAGCCGGCGAAGGCGAAGACGAAGGGGGCTAAAAGCGCGGCGACAGGTGGATAGCGCATGGTGGTCTCCGTTGAGGGACACCCACCACTTTGCAAAGACCGGGCTCCGCGCGCCGCGGTGCGTCTGGGCGACGCTCGCACCGCCTAAAAGTGCGATGCGTAGCCGACGTATCCGCCGCCCGGGAGCGGCCGCACATCGAGGGTGGCGGCGTCGGTGGAGGCTTTCGGGCGGCTGAGGAGCCAGAACGCCGCAGCGGCGCCGAGCGAAACAATCCCGACTCCGAGCGAGATGTCGGCCACGAGCGCCTTCGTCTTAACGGGGCTCATTTGATCGGACGTGCAGTTGGGCGCGCATGCGCTGGAGCCGCCCGCTTTGAGCGCGCTGTAGCCGCTCTTCGCACTGAGCCCGAAGATGGTGAAGCTCGCGAGCCCCGCCACGCCGACGCCGCCGAGGATCCACGTCGCGAGCGGGATGGGCGCGCTGGTCGACGCGGGCGCCGGATCGATGGGGTTGCCCTGGTCGCTCACGCCGCCGGGGGCCGTGGTGCTCGCGCGCGCGGGGGCGGGCGTCACCGCGCCGGTGCCCATGCGAAGGCGAATCTGCCGGGCCTTGTCGCCTTCGACGATGAGGACCCTTTCGGACTTCGACAGCGTCGTCACGCCGCTCTCGACGACGAGGCCGACAAGAACGTGCTCCCCCGGATCGAGCGGGACGGGGCGGCCGTCGAGCTTGTTGGCGACAGGTTCGCCGTCGATCGTGAGGCGCGCATCGGCCATGTCTTTTCCGTCGAGCGACTGCACGCGCACGACGATGCTCGGCATGCGCGCGTCGAGCTCGGCGAGCCACGTCGCGCAGTGCTTGCGAACGACGGGCGGACAGACGTCCCGTGCACACGCTAAGAGCGGCTCCCGCGCTTCGACGAGCATGCCGTCGTCGCGTAAGGTCTGCCCGCGCGTCGACGCGGCGACACACGTTTTCTTCACATCTTCCGCGCGGGCGCGGCCAGGCGTCGCGAGCGCCGCGAGGGCGACGAGGAGAGAGAGCGACGCGACATGAGGTGAAGTTCGGGGCATCTCGGATCGGCTTATAGGCATTCGGGTTTAAAAATTTTGCGACCTTTTTCGTCGATCGAATAGGGCGGATCGCAAGCGAGAATCGGGCGCGCGCGGGGCGAAACGCGCGGGCCGCGAACGGCGCCGGGAACGTGGGGCGCGCCCGTGTGCTCTCGATCGCGTTCGCGCTCGACGACGCTCGCATCGGGCGCGCTTTCGCCGGCGACGACCCGTGTGGTCGTGCCCGGCACCGCGGTGTTCGTGAGGCTCGTCCCGACGGACGAAGGTGCCGCGCTCGGATCCGCAACGACCGCAGACGCGCTCGCGCCGAGGGCGCCCGCACCTTCGGGCCCGACACCCTGCGAATGGGATGCGCTGTTGACGACGAACGCCGCCGCGAGCGCCGCGACGATCACGACGGGCGCGACGAACAGCGCCCACGGGCGACGTTTCACCGAAGGCGGCGGCGCAGTGCGGCGGCCACTCCCCTCGAGCACCGTGACCTCTTTGGAGTGCGCGCTCTTCGGCATGCGCACGCCCGGGCGCGACGGCGGCCCGTCCGACGTAGCGCTCGTCCACGCCGGCGGGACGAAGTTGCGCGACACGGTCCCTTCGACCGGCGGCGCAGAGGTCGGCGGCGGCGTCGGCGTGAAGCTCGACATCGACGGCGCGACCGACGACAGCAGCGAGCCGCTCGCAGAGCTTTCGATCTCGGCGACGATCTGCGCACGCTCGGCGAGCTCGTCCCCCGCAGCGCGTTCGAGCCACGCGCCGATCTCCGACGGGCGCACCGGATCGACGCTCGCCTCGAGGGCCAGCGCCATGTCGCGCGCCGTTTGGTAGCGCGCGCCTGCGATTCGCGAGAGCCCTTTGGCGACGATGACATCGAACGCCGGCGACAGCCCCGGCACGAGCGTGCTGGGCGGCGGTACGTCGAGTGTAAGGCAGTTGTGAATCGTGGCGCCTTCGTTCTCGCCGAGGAACAGCCGGTTGCCGGTGAGGATCTCCCACAGAACGATCGTGGCGGCGTAAACGTCGCTCACGCGGCTCACGGGCTCGGCGCGAATTTGCTCCGGCGCCATGTACGAGAGCTTCCCCTTGATGGCGCCGCCGCTCGTATTCACCGCGCGCCCTACGGCCTTGGCGACGCCGAAGTCGACCACGCGCGAGATGCCGTCGACGCCGACCAAGATGTTCTGCGGCGAGACGTCGCGATGAACAATCCCAAGGGGCTGGCCCTGCTCGCCTTTCGCGTCGTGGGCTGCATGGAGGCCGTGAAGCACGTCGATCATGATCGACGCGGCGAAGCGCGCCGGCATCGGCTCGCCGGCCTCTCGTGCAGCGCGGAAGATCTTCGAGAGCGACTCGCCGTGGACGTAGTCCATCACGAGCACAAGCTCGGAGCCGTACTCGATGACGTCGAGCGTGGAGACCACGTTGGGGTGCCGAATGCGCGCGGCCAGGCGCGCTTCGTCCATGAACAAAAGAGCGAGCTCGCGATCCTTCGCGACGTTGGGATGGAGGCGCTTTACGGCGACCGTTCGCGCGAAACCCGCCGGCCCGAGGAGGCGGGCGAAGTGGACAGTCGCCATTCCCCCCGATGCGATTTCGCCGTAAATGGCATATCGGCCAATGACGAGGGGGGCGTGGGTGAGGCTTTCCGGCATCGCGCGTTCGCTCGGCTCCGGGGGGCCGGTCAGTCGATGCTCTTCACGTCGGCGACGATGTTGTCGTAGCGAATCGTCCAGGGAGCCGAAGGCGCTTTCACGTAGCCGATGCCCATTTCGACGCGCGGCGCTTTGCCCTTCAGAGGCACCGAGAGCGATCCGTCGAATTGCGATTTGCCGTCGATGCTCACGCGAAGCGCGTTGCCGTCCGTGCCCGACGGGGAGCGGACGTCGATCTCGATATGCGCATGAAGCCACTTGTTTTGAAGCGGCGCCGGGCCGGCAAAGCCGTGGGCTTGGTACCCCGACGCATCGGCCGCGTAGGCGTTCTCCGCCATCTTCAGCGAGAACACGCCGCCGGTCACGTCGACGTTCATGACGAGCTGGTAGTAATCGTTCTCTAAGCCGAAGAGCATCGCAAACACGGTAATTTGCGCCTGATTCGCGGGGTCGATATCTTCGATACGCATATCGAAATCGATTCGGAATCCCGCTTTCGTATCCGCAAATGCGGCAAACTCTTTTCGACGGATGGCGTGGGCCAAGGAGCCCGCGAGGGCCGTGCTCGTCTTTGCGAGGAGCGACATCGACGGGCTGACCGACGCGAGGCTGTCGACGGTGATGGCGCCGCCCATTTGATCAGTCGCAGACCACCGATTGGCAGGCAACGGATTGGTGTCGTCGAAATCGTCACAAAACGTGGGGGTCGGATTGAGCGAACGGCAGTAGGTCGACGTTGCGCTGTCGCCCGCCGCGCCTCCGCCACCGGTCGTTCCGCTACCGCCGGAGTCTGTCGCGGGCTTGCCCGAATCGCCTACGTTCGTCGCCTCTCCGTTGGAAAGCGCGTCGAAATCGAGCGTGGCCGAGCAGCCGGCAGCAACCGCCGCGCCTCCGAGGAGGAGGGTAGAAACAAGGCGCAATCGTTGAAACCACACGCCACGCCGACGGTAGCACGGTAGGCCGAAGCGTTACCGAGGAACGGGAAGCGGACACGAGAACGGCAGATGCTACCGTCCGGCCCATGGCGCTCGTGCGTTCACCCATGAAAACATTAGGTAGTCTTAACGTTCGCGCGCATTGCTGCGCGCCCCCCTGCGTCGCGGCCCCCCGCGAAGAAGTGCGAGCGTAGAGCGCCATGAGCGAAGACGAACGTCGCTTGCGGGACGGCCGCTACGTGCTCCGCGGCCTCCTGGGGGAGGGGTCGCAGGGGTCGACCTTCGATGCCGTCGATACGGCGGCGGCGCAGCCCGTTGCGATTAAGCGGTTCGGCGTGCGCGGCGCGCGGAGCTGGAAAGACGTGGAGCTCGCCGAGCGCGAGGCGCGCGTGCTCGCGTCGCTCAGCCACCCGCTCTTACCGAAATACGTGGAGCACTTCGAAGAAGACGGCTCGCTGTATTTGGTTATGGAAAAGATTGAGGGAGAGACGCTCGACGCGCTACGCCTTCGTACGGGTGGTGTCTCCGAGGAGGAGATACTTCGGTTTCTCACGTGTGCCGCAGATGCCCTGGGATACCTAAATAGCCGCACGCCGGCAGTGGTGCATCGCGACGTGAAGCCGCGTAACGTCGTGAGGCGGCCCGACGGGAGTTACGTTTTGGTCGACTTCGGCGCGGTGGCCGAGCGAATGAAGCCCGCCGGTGGAAGCACGGTGGTGGGGACGGTCGGCTTCATGGCGCCGGAGCAGCTTCAGGGGCGTGCGATGCCCGCGTCCGATGTCTACGCCGTGGGCGCGACCGCGCTCGCAGCGCTCACGGGGCGCGACCCCGAGACGCTCCCCCATCGCGGCCTTCGCGTCGACGCGCGTGCCGCACTCGCGGGTCGCGTGAGCGAGCCCCTCGTTCAAGCGCTCGAGCAGATGCTCGAGCCCGACCCCGACGTTCGCCCGAGTAGCCTCGGCACCATCGTCGCGCGAATGCGCCACCAGGAGCCGGGGCAGGCGGGGAAATTTTGGAAGAAGAAGCGCGTGCTCACCCACGAGGATCGCCAGGTTCGCAGCATTCAGGGGCTCTCGTGGGTCGTCTGGGGTCTTGGTTGGCCCATGGTGATGCCGACGCAACAAGAGCCGACGATCATGTTCGCGTGGCTCATCGTCACGATCATCATCAACTGGAATCACGGCGCGCTCATTCGCGCAGCGCTTCGCGAGTTTGGCCGCGCAAAGGACCACCGCCTGCGCGAGGCGGAGATGGCGCGCGTGCCGTCGCCGCGCCCGCGTGTCGAGCCCGAGCACGCCCCTCCGGCGCCGCTTCCGCAAGCTCGCGTCGCGGTCACGCAGCAGCAGCAGCAGCAGCAGCCGGAGTTTCACGACGACGAGTTTCACGACGCGAACGACGACCCCGGCGGCGCGAAACGCGAGAGGCGTTCTTAGAAGGTCGCGCCTCGCGAGCGCGGCCCGCGCGTGGCTCGCCTCGCGGGCATAGGGGCTACCTCGCCGACGAGTGCGCGTGGGACGGCCTTCGTCCACGCGCCGGCCGGCGTCGCGGCACCGGCGCAACCTCTGGCGCGAACCGGTAGCGTGCGCTCGCGGCCTTCGTCGCGGGGAGCTTGCTCGACAGCTCGGCGTAGGCTTCGCGCGAGACGTGGCGGCGCTCGTAGACGAGGGTCTGCCACACCGCGGCCTCGCGCCCTTCGGCCGAGGCGACGCGCGCGAGATCGAACGCCGTGTCGGCGTCGAAGGACCGCGCACCGAGGACGCGCGACGTCGCCTTGCGCGCCTCGTCGCGAAACGCCCCCGCGCCAAAACGTGCATAATGCAACAGAGTGTGAGCGGTGGAAACGGCACCGGCCCACGGGTAGGGGCGCAGCGTCCATCGGTCCGAAAGCTCTTCGAGGCGCGCGTCGACGGCGTCCTTCTCTTCGCCCGATTTCCACGGCGTCGTCGGCGCGAAGAACAGCGACAGACCAAGGCGATCGCCGTCGAGCTGCCAGACGTCTTTCACGCCGAAGCGCGGCGGATCTTGCGCGACCAAGGAGCCGTGCGTGAGCCCAAATTCGCCGACGATGTACACCGCAACCCGGTCTGCGCGCTCCTCAAGAAAATCGAGGGTATCCATCGCCTCGTCGAACGACTCGGTGGGGAAATCGGTGAAGCACATTGCTTCGGCGGCAACGCCAACGGCCGACAGCCGATCGACGACGTCGCTCACGACGGAGACAGGCGCCCCCTTGTCGATGAGGCCGAGAACGCGGTCGTTCCCCGACTCGACACCGAGCGCGCAGGCGACGGCGCCGGCATCGCGAAGCGTCTGTGCGCGCGCGGGCGTGAGGTACTTTTCCGGCTTTAAATCCGTCCCCCACCGGAGGTCGAGGCCGGCGGCGATGAGCGCCTCGGCGAGCTTCAAGATCGTTTTCGGCGCGACGGAGTCTTGCGAGAAGTAAAAGTGCTTGGTGTTGTAGGTCACAGACAGCGCGCGAAGGTGCTCGACCATCGCCGGCACGTCACGTTCGCGGTACGCTGCAGTGCCCACTTCGGCGAGTCCGTAATGGCAAAATGTGCATTTACCCCAGTAGCAACCGCGGGTCGGATCGTAGGGAATCGTCAGCGCGGGCGCGAGATACTGGTTGAGCGGAAGCCCCTCGAAATCGGGCGCCGGGAGCGCGCGAAGGTCTTCCATCCCGTGCCCCGAGAGAAACCGGGCACCGAGGAGCGGATCGCGCAAGACGAGATTGGGAATCGTGCGGAGGTCGGCGCCGTCGCGAATCGATTCCCACAAGCGTAGGAGGGTATTTTCCCCTTCGAAGACGACGACCGAATCGAAGGGGCCGAGCGCTTCGGCGAGGGCCGTACCGCGCAGCCGAATGAGCATTTGCGTTAGGCCCGGCCCGCCGCCGACGATGTGCACGCCGGGGAGCGCCGCCTTGAGCTTCCACGCGAATGCGTAGGCCGGCTGAAGCTGCCCCGGAAAACAGACCGAAATGCCAACGATGCGCGCGCCCGATTCGCGGAGGCGCGGCACGAGTGTATTTTGCACATAGTCGTCGAAGGGGTCGACTTCGGGAGCGCCCATGCGGCGAATCTCGTCTTGCGAGAGAAGGCCGAAGGGCGTTCGGTAGGCCGTGAAATCGAGGTGCAGCGGATGGTGCGCCGCCGAGATCACGCGCAGGGCCGCGTCGATCGTCCGCGTCGCAGCGTCGTAGGAGGCCGGGTCGTAAAAGCGCGCTTCGTCGCGGAGGATCGCCTTCGCGTCGGCAATGCCCGACGGCACCGACGCCGCATCGCCGCGCGCACGAAGGAGAGCCAGGTAGCGAAGCTGCGCCTCGTGATCGAGCGCCGGTCGCGCTTCGAGCGTTTTGATCCCGGCCTCGATCCGCTGCTCGAGACGCGCCATAGGCTCGGGCTCGAGAATCTGATCGAATGCTTCGAGGTTCGCGTCGATCGGTAGAACACGCACGCCTTTCGCGCGGAGGAAGCCCGTGAGCATGGGCACCGCCAAGTAAGGCGCCGTCGGGTCGCAAGCCGGCGGATAGACGAGGGCGACATCGACCGACGAAGGGTGCGTCATGGGGCCGAGGTGTATAGCGCAGCTTTCGTTAGATGCTCCTAGCCTCGCAACGCGTGGGTTCCGTCCGCAGGGAGCGCTTGTTCGCAACATTGGCCAATGAGACGCTTGGCGGGATGACTGGCGCGCTGTCCGACACGCCCAATCAGGCCGAGACATCGGCGACGGTAGATGCACCGGGGCGGCCGGGAGCTCCGGGGGGCGCCCCGGCGAGGCTTGCGGCGGGGACGAAGGTCGGGCGTTTCGTCGTCGTGCAGCTCGTCGCCGAAGGGGGGATGGGTGCACTCTACAAGGCCTACGACCCCGAGCTCGATCGCGCCGTTGCGCTGAAGCTCGTGCGCGATCGAGGGCCCGTGCCGCCCGCAGAGATCGAGGCGGACGTTCAACGCGAGCGGCTCCTACGCGAGGCCCGCGCCCTCGCGAAGCTGTCCCACCCGAACGTGGTGACCGTCTACGAAGTCGGCTTCTTCGGAGACGAAGTCTTCATCGCCATGGAGTTCGTCGTCGGCACCACGCTCCGCGCGTGGCTGAGCGCCGAAAAGCGCACGCGCGGGTCGATTCTCGCGTCGTTTCAAGCCGCAGCCCTTGGGCTCGGGGCCGCCCACCGCGCGGGGCTCGTGCATCGCGACGTGAAGCCCGAGAACATTCTCGTGGGCGCCGACGGGCGCGTCCGCGTCGTCGACTTCGGCCTCGCACGCACACAGCATGTGGCCGACGTCGAGAGCACCATCGATCGCCCCCTCGGCCCCGCGCGGGCGCGGGCGGTCTCGCTTTCGGATGCCGACGCGAGCGCCTCGAGCCCGAGTCTCGACGACGGCATCTCGGCGACCGCGTCGGGCCCTTCGAACCCGTCGCCGCTCACGGTGGTCGGCTCGCGCATGGGGACGCCGCGCTACATGGCGCCCGAGCAGCACTTGGGGCTGCCGGCGACCGACAAGAGCGATCAGTTCTCGTTTTGCGTCGCCCTCTACGAAGCGCTCTACGAAAGCCACCCGTTCGCCATCGATGCCGGGCGAAGCCGAAAGGTCGACGGATCCTTCGCCGAGCGCGTCGTGAAGGGGCGCGTGGCGGCGCCGTCGCGTGAAAGCTCTGTGCCGAGCTTCCTTCGCGCGGCGCTGTTGCGCGGCCTCGCCCCCGTCGAGAGCGAGCGCTTCGGAAGCATGGATGCTCTCCTCGCGGCCGTGCGCGCCGATCCGGCGGCGGCGCGACGCGCGTGGGCGTGGCGCGTCCTGGCGCTTGCGTCGGCCTGCGCGATGGTGGCCGTCGCGGTCTACGCGACGAAGCGCCCCGCACTTCTGTGCGCGCGCGCGCCGTCGCCCCTCACGAATATTTGGAACCCGGCCCGCGCCCAAGCCGTGCGGGACGCCTTCGGACACACGGGGCTCTCGTATGCCGACGAAGCGGCAGCCGGCGTTGGCCGCGCTCTCGATGGGTACGTCGCCGAGTGGTCGACGCTCGCCACCGCGACGTGCGTCGCGCGCGAAGAGCATTCGGTCTCCGTGGAGAGCGCAGATGGCACATCGCGGTGCCTCGACGAGCGGTTGAACGAGCTCCGCGCGCTCTCCGACATGCTCACGCGCGGCGGCGAAAAAACGGTCTCCCACGCGCTGTCCGTGTCGCTCGCGCTCCCGAGCCCCGCCGACTGTGGCAAGGCCGGGCGTCTCGAAGGTGGGCCGCCGCTCCCGCGCGACGAAGCCACCCGCGCGCGCGTCGTCGCCCTCGCGCGGCAGCGCGCCGAAGCGGCAACGCTCGCGGATCTCGGGCAGCACGACGACGCGCGCGCGCGCCTCGAGGCGCTCCTTCCCCAGGCCGAGGCGACGGCCCACGCGCCGCTCATCGCCGACGTGCTGTTCGATCTCGGGCGCGCCTGCGAGTACACGCTCGACTACAAGAGCGCCGAGGCGACGCTTCTCCGCTGCATCGATGTGGCCGACGCCTCTCGCCACGATCGAACACGTGCGGGCGCCCGCATTCTCCTCGTTCGCGTCGCGTATTCGCAATCGCACTACGAGGAGGCCCTCGCCCACGCCGAGCACGCGATGGCGGTGGTACATCGCATCGGCGACGAGGCGCTCGAAGCGCAGCTTTTGATGCAGCGTGCCTGGGCCCGCATTTTCTCGAGCCACGCCGGCCTCGCGCTCGTCGATGCGCGCCTGGGCCTCACGCTCGCGACGCGGGTACTCGGGCCGAAAGCGTCGCTCACCGCGGAGCTCCATTCGGTTCTAGGAAGCGCCGCGGGCGAGCTCGAGAAGTACGACGAGGCCGAACGTGAAAGCCGCGAGGCGCTGTCGATCGTCGAGAGCGTCTACTCGGAGCACAACGAGCGCACGGCACGAATGGCCGAGAATCTGAGCCTCGTGTTGGGGTACGCCGAAAAGTGGGGCGAGGCGCGGGCGCAGCAAGAGCGCGCCGTGGCGATCGCAAAGGCGCTGTGGGGTGCGAACGACTCGAACACGGCCATCAAGATGCAGAACCTCGGCGGACTGCTCGTCGACATGCACAAGAGCGCCGATGCGATCCCGATCCTGGAGACGGCCGCCGCCATCTTCGAGCGCGATCCGGTCGAACGCGATTCGCAGTGGATGGCCTATACGCTCAACGCCCTCGGCGGCGCGTACGTGGACGAAGGGCTCGCCGCGCGCGCGGTGCCGCAGCTCGAACGCGCCGTGAGCCTCGCCGAAAAAGGCGCGCTCGATCCCGACATCGCGGGGCAGAGCCGCGTGCGCCTTGCGAGGGCGCTGCTGGCGCGAGGCGTTGCCGGCGACAGACCTCGCGCCCTTTCGCTCGCCCGCGAGGGGGCCGCGGAGCTTGCAAAGGTGCCGCGCCTCGCGAAGGAGCTCGTCGTCACCAAGGCGTGGCTCAGCGCCCTCGAGCGTGACGCCACGAAGGAATCGCCGTCACGATCCGCGGTACGTCGAGTAGCCGAAGGGGCTAATCAATAGCGGCACGTGGTGGTGTTGCCCCGGCTCGCGAATTTCGAACGCGACGACGACCTCGGGATAGAAGCCGTGAACGCCGACGAGGGCAAAATACGCCGCGGTGTCGAACGTGAGTCGGTACACGGCTCGCGTGAGCGCGAAGCCCGTGGGCGCGAGCGCTTTCATCCGGCCATCGGCATCGGTAACCCCGCCACCTAGGGTTTTCCATAGGTCCCCCTCGCGAAGGGCAAAGCTAATGGGGACCCCCGCCGCGGGCTTGCCCCGCGACGTGTCGAGAACGTGGGTGCTGATCGTGCTCACGGCAAAAGGGCCCTTTCGAGGCGGAGGCGCGTGATCTTCTGCTGCTCGACGGCGGCCGTGCGCAGCTCCGTCGCGCGGTCGTTCTCAAGGCGTGCGCGAACGAGCTCGAGCATCTCGGCGGCGCTCTTGCCGCTGGCGCAGACGATGAAGATGAAACCGAGCTTCTGCTCATAGGCGCGGTTCGCCCCGGCGAGCTCCGCGAGCGTGTCGTCGCTCGCCGTCGCCACCCCCGCTTGCTCGGCCGACGAGAGCGCCTTGGCATCCGCAGACTGCGTGCGCGCCGACGCCGATTCGCCAATGCGCGGGTGGTGCGCAAAAGCCTCGAGCCAATCGTCCGTCGTGAGCTTCGCCGCAGCCGCGTCGGACGCGGCAAGCAGCGCATCGGCCGAGGGGGCGGGGAGCGCGGCGAGCATTGCCTGCACCCACGCCGACGATCCGCAGCACGTCGTGAGGGCTGCCGTCGCACGTGCCTTTGAAGCCGCGTTGAGCTTCAGAATGCCCTGGGCGAGGCGCCCACGACGAGCAAGTGTACCGTGCACACGAAGTCTGCTGATGCCGCCGTCGGGGAAGACGTTGACGCGCAGGTGCGTGACTTCGCCGAGGCGCGCGAGCTCTTCGACGAAGAAGTGCCGCGTGCTTGCCTGGAGCTTCGTGCGCGGCAGAAGCTCACGCCACGCGACGTCGCCTCCGAGGAGCTGCGCGTCGGTGGCACCTTCGGCGTCGCACGCTTCGATGGAGCACGTGTCGGGGAAGTTCCCTTTGAAGTGGTTCGTGTCGACCTCGATGCGCGACACGTCACCGGCACCCGCGAGCGCGACGAGCACCCAGTCGAAGCCGGGGCCGCGACGGCGCTTGGTCTCCCAGCCGTCGCCCATGTTGGCGGCACGCCCGGGCATGATGAGGTTGTGCTTCGGCCCGAAGAACATGTCGCTGCAGGTGAGAACTTCCGCACCGGCTTCGACGGCCGCGAGATCGAGCGCGCCGCCCGTTCCACCGAGGCTTCGCCAGTCGGGCACCACGCGGCCGTGAACGCGCAATCGCGCGACGCCGCCGTCGGGATAAATGTGGAGCCGCACGTGGGAGAACGCGCGCATGTCGTCAATGGCGAAGAGGTTCTGACTGTCGCCTTTGAGCTTCGTGCGCGGGAGGATCTCGAGCCACTCCGTCGCGCCCGACTGGAGCGTCGCGAGGTCGGCGTCGGAGCGAACGAGGCACCCTTCGATGGAGCACTCGTCCGGGTAGTTGCCGCGGAAGAAGCTCGTGTCGACGACGAAGCCCGTGACGACGCCCGAGAGCCCGAGGCGGACGATGCATTCGTCGTGGCCGGGCACTCGCCGGCGACGGCTCTCCCAGCCGTCCATCCATTTGCCGCGGTCGGTGTACTCGTGCTCGAGAAACACGGCTCGACCCGGTTTGAGAAGGTTCTCCTTCTCGGCGAAGAAGTCGTCGTTGGCCCAGAGAACGTTGCCGCCGAGGCGCGTGGAGGCGAGGTCGATGTCGCCCGCGAACGTGGCCGTGACCGAGACGTCGTGTGTCATGCCCCCGCTCTCTTAACCCACTGGCCTGAAAGGCGCGGCGAAAATTCCCCACGCGAATAGACGTTCTCGCCCCGCACGTACGTCTCGTCGACGACGCCCCGCAGCACCTGCCCTTGGTACGGCGTGATCTTGTTTCGGTGTTGGAGCTCGGCGGCGTCGACTGTGAAGGTCGCATCGGGTCGAAAGAGAACGAAGTCGGCGTCGTTCCCAACCTGCAGCGCCCCTTTGCGACCTTCTAGGCCTGCGAGCTTGGCGGGCGCGCTCGCCATCCAGCCGACCACCGTTTCGAACGGAATGCCGCGCGCGTGGGCCTCCGTCCAAATGACCGAGAAGCCGAGCTGCAGCGACGCGATGCCGCCCCACGCGTCGTCGAACGACCCCGCCGTGAGCTTCTTCAGCTCCGGCGTACAGGGCGAGTGGTCCGTCACGACCATGCTCACGAGCCCTTCGCGAAGCCCTTTCCAAAGCTGTTCGCGGTTCTCGTGCTCGCGAATCGGCGGCGCGCATTTGTAGGGCGTCGCGCCGTCGGGGATCGTCTCGGCGTCGAAGTGCAGATAGTGCGGCGCCGTCTCGGCCGAGAGCGGAAGCTTCGCGTCGCGGGCGCGGCGGAGGGTATCGAGGACGCCCGCCGACGAGAGGTGCACGACGTGAACGCGAGCGCCGATCTCGGTGCAAAGCTCGGCGAGGAGCGCGACGGCGAGGTCTTCGGCGCTCTTCGGACGCGACAAGAGGTAGCGCCGGTAGCTCCGAGCATCGGTGGGTAGAACGCCGCTGGCGAGCGCCTCGTCGATGGGGCCGGACAGCTCGGCGTGGGCGAGAAGCGGCGCGTTCGTATCGCGGAGAGCGAGCATCGCAGCGCGGAGATCGTTGCCATTCACGCAGGGGAACTCGTCGACGCCCGATTCGACCATGAAGCACTTGAAGCCGAGGGCGCCGGCGCCGAGCATCGCGCGAAGGTCGCCCGCATTCCCCGGGATCGCGCCGCCCCAAAGCCCCACGTCGACGGCGATGCGCCCTTCCATGGCCGCCGCTTTCGTCATCAAGTTCGCGACCGTGGTCGTCGGCGGAATGCTGTTGAGCGGCATATCGACGAGCGTCGTCACACCGCCCGCTGCGGCCGCGCGCGTCGCCGAGGCGAACCCTTCCCACTCCGTTCGACCGGGCTCGTTCACGTGAACGTGGGTATCGACGACGCCGGGCATCACCACGGCATCCCCCGCGTCTTTCACCGCGGCCCCCGCAGGAACAGCCTCCCGCTTCGTGACGGCGACGATCTTCCCGTGGGCGATGTGCAGCGCGGCCGGCCCCATCCCGCTCGGCGTCAGGACGCGAGTGCCAACTACGAAATACTCACCCGGCGAATGCGACGCGCTCATCGCGCGAAGAGTACCACTCGGTGCCGACTGGATTGATTCGACCAATCGATAGTTGTCGCGTGAAGCCGAAACCGGGCGTTCCGCCCGAAGTGAATAAATATAAGCACCCCGCAATTGCCTAAGTTCGAATTGGCCATTCGCCTTGAATATCAACTCCCGAACGACCCGGGATTACGCACGTCTCAGGAAGGTCGCAACGGGCAACGAAAGAGCGGCGGTTTCCCGCGGGTTTCCCCTGGTCTTTTATCTGGTTATTCTTGATCCATATCCCCTTTGCCCGTAGAGGTCCGGGCGAGGGTGAGCGAACTATGAAAACCGGAATGTGCCTAGTTGGGATTTGCGCCGCGTTAGGGTTTTCCCTCGCAGGCTGTGGTTCGAGCGCTTCAACGCAAGGCTTCACGGGCGGCGACGGCACCTCCGCCGACGGCGGCACCTCACCCACCGGGAGTGGCCCGGTCGCGCCCGATCCGACCGACCCGAACGCCACGCCCACGAGCCGGCCGCCCCTCGCCGCAGGCCTCACGATCAGCGAGGTCGCTCTCTTCCAAGGCGTGAAAGTGAGCCTCGAGAAGGCAGGATCGGCCACCGCGGCGCTCAACGCGCCGATCGTCGCTGGCCGCGCCGGGCTACTTCGAGTGTACGTCGCGCCGGACGCGTCGTGGAGCAGCCACGAGGTGACCGCCGAGCTTCGCATCGAGTCGGGCACCACCAAGTTTCCCCTCATCCTCGACACCAAAGCGCCCACCGCGGCGTCGACGGAAGGGAACCTCGCCACGACCTTCAATTTCGACGTTCCCGGCGAGCAGATCGTCGTCGGCGCGACGTTCGCGGTCGCCATTCGCGACGCCGCCACGACGACGGGGGGCGCGGCGGGCGCAGGCGCGACCGCGAGCGCGCAGTATCCCGCGGGCGATGCTCTCGCGGCCCTCCCCGCACAAGACGGCGGCAAGGTCGTCAAAATCAAGATCGTCCCGGTGCAGTACAACGCGGACGGCTCGGGCCGCGTCCCGGACACGAGCGCCGCGGCGATTGAGCGGTACCGCGCCGCCGTGTATGCCAAATACCCCGCGGCGAAGGTGGAAATCACGGTTCGCGAGCCGTTCCCATACGCCCCGGCGATCTCGGCGACGAGCGGCCAGGCGTGGTCGAACGTGCTTCAGGCGATCATCAACCTTCGCCTCCAAGACGGCGCCGCGAAGGACGTTTACTACTACGGCGCGTTTAACCCGAAGGCGACGTTCAACGCCTTCTGCGGCCAGGGCTGCATCCTCGGTCTCAGCGGTCTCATCGAAGACGCGCGCGACTCGTCGCAGCGCGCGAGCGTCGGCGCGGGCTACCCGGGGTACGAAGACACGATGCCCCACGAGGTTGGCCACGCCCACGGCCGCGAGCATGCCGACTGTGGCGGCGCCCAGCAGATCGATCCGCAGTTTCCCTACCCCAACGGCGGCATCGGCAGCTGGGGCTACGACCTCATCGCGAAGAAGCTCGTGAACCCGAACGTCGGCACCGACATGATGGGGTATTGCGACAACGTCTGGATCTCGGACTACACGTTCAAGGCGCTCTTCACGCGCATCGCCGCGGTCGGTTCCATACCCACGGCGTCGCTCCGCAGCGACGCGAAGGACGTCGCGCCCAAGGCCTACCGTTTCCTCAACGTCGACGCGGCGGGCGCGCTCACGTGGGGCTCGTCGATCACCCTCGACGCCGAGCTCTTCACGCAGGCCCACGCGATGACGTACACGGACGCGGCCGGCAAGGTCGTCGCCAACGTGATGGGGCACTACTATTCCTACGGCGACATTCCGGGCGGGTACTGGCTCGTTCCGGAAGGTCCGAGCGCCGCGCAGAAGCTCTCGCTGAGCACCACGCCCGCGGGCGTGAAGATGGTCCGCGAGATCGCGAGCACGCGGTAATCGAGCGTCATCGCGCGCGCTGCCCGACTCGCCGGGTGGCGCGCGCCACGTGTTGCCTAAGCGCCACGCTTCGGAAACGGCATAGGCATCTCGAGCGCCGCGCTCATTTTTCGGCGCTCGCAGAAGAGGCGGAGGTTCTTCGCGTGGGCGTAGACCGCTCGCAAGTGCTCGAGGTCGTCCACGTCCTCGGCGTCCATCTCTAGCTCACGCAGCTCGGCGAGCTCACGCGGCTGCGCGATTCCGCGAAGCTCGGCGAGCGCGACGGCGATGAACTCGAGGACTTCGCTACGAAGCGTCTCCATCGCGGGGGCGTGTAGCACGGAGACACCTTTCGCGCCCAGCCTGTGGTGACGTGCGGTCTCGTCAGGGGCCCGGCTGCGCGCTCGGCGGCGCGGGCGCTCGCCACGATCCGCTCGCCGGAAGCACGCGGCGCAGCACGAGAACCGACCGCGGCGCCATCTCGAGATGCTCCCGCGCGCGGCACGCCTGCAGCCGCTCGTATGCGGGGGCGAACGTCTCGCGCGTGGTGTCGAGAACGACCTCCCAGCTGTCGCCCCAGAGGGCTGCCGGAAGCTCGACGCGGACCTTTTCCGAATGGCTCGACAGCAGGAGCAAAAACGAGTCGTCGCAGACCAGCGCGCCACGATCGTCCGTGGACGACAGCGCATCGCCTGCGATGAGAAGCCCCAAAAAAGGGAGCGCCGGCTCGCTCCAGTCGCGGGCCTCCATCTCGTGGCCATCGGCGCGAAACCAGACAATGTCTTTGGATGCGCTCCCGTGAACACGTGTCCCGGAAAAAAAGTGCTCACGCCGAAAGACCGGATGCTCGCGGCGAAAGCGGAGGAGATCGCGCGTGAACGCCAAGAGAGCTTCGCGGTCGGGCGAGAGCTCCCAATCGAGCCACGATACTTCGGTATCCAGGCAGTACGGATTGTTGTTCCCGAGCTGCGTTTTGCCCATCTCGTCGCCGCTCGTGAGCATCGGAACGCCCTGGGAGAGGAAGAGCACGGTCAGCATGTTTCGCTGCTGCCGCGCACGAAGCGCGCGGACATTTTCGTCGGTCGTCTCGCCTTCGACGCCGCAGTTGTCGCCGAGGTTGTCGTCCCAACCGTCGCGGTTCCCCTCGCCATTCGCGAGGTTTCTCTTTTTCGTATAGGTCACGAGATCGCGCAGCGTGAAGCCGTCGTGGGCCGTCACGAAGTTGATGCTCGCGTGGGGGTCGCGCCCATCGTCTTCGAAGAGATCGCTCGAGCCCGTGAGCCTATACCCGAGCTCGCCCAAAATCGCCTCGTCGCCCGTGAAAAATCGGCGAACGGCATCTCGGTATTTGCCATTCCATTCCGACCACAGCACCGGAAAATTGCCGACTTGGTAGCCGCCCGCACCTAGATCCCAAGGTTCGGCGATGAGCTTCACCTCGGACAGCATGGGGTCTTGGTGGAGGATGTCGAAGAACGAGCCAAGCTTGTCGACGTCGTGCTCCTCGCGCGCCAGGGTCGACGCGAGGTCGAAGCGAAAGCCGTCGACGTGCATCTCCGTCACCCAGTAGCGCAAGCTGTCCATCATCAGCTTAAGAGACTGCGGGTGGCGCGCATTGAGGCTATTTCCGCACCCCGTAAAGTCTTCGTACACCGTGAGATCCGCTCTCGTCAGTCGGTAATAAACCGCGTTGTCGAGCCCGCGAAAGGCAACCGTAGGGCCAATACGATCGCCCTCGGAAAGGTGGTTGTAGACGACGTCCAAAATCACTTTGATCCCCGCGGCGTGAAGCGCGCGGACCATCTCTTTGAACTCGGCCACTTGGGCCCCTCGTTGGCTCGCGTAGCGCTGCTCGGGCGCAAAGAAGCCAAGCGTGTTGTACCCCCAGTAGTTCGTCATGCCGCGCGCCGAGACGGCTGCTTCGTCTTGGGTCTCGTGAACGGGCAGGAGCTCGACGGCGGTGATTCCCAAATCGCGCAAGTGGGCAATCGCGTTGGGCGATGCGAGGCCGAGGTACGTGCCGCGGTGCTCCTGGGGGACGCCCGGCATCCGTTTCGTGAACCCCTTCACGTGCATCTCGTAAATCACGGTATCGCGCCACGGGACCGCCGGCGGCGTGTCGCCGCGCCAGTCGAACGAGGTGTCGACGACGACCGACTTCGGCACGGCGCGGGCGCTGTCGCGCTCGTCGCGAACCGTTTCGTCGACGCGTGGCGTGCGTTGAAAGCCGTAGACCGCGCCGTTGTAATCAACCTTGCCGTCGAAGGCGCGGGCGTAAGGGTCGACGACGAGCTTGTAGGGGTTGAAGCGGTGACCGCGGGCAGGCTCGTAGGGTCCGTGGACGCGGAAGCCGTAGCGCTGACCGGGCGCAATCTCGGGGACGTAGACGTGCCAGACATAGGCCGAGCGCTCGGTGAGGCGGATGCGGCTCTCGACGTTTCGGGCGTCGAAGAGGCACAGCTCGACGGCGGTGGCGTGCTGGGAGAAGAGCGCGAAGTTCACCCCCGCGCCGTCGTACGTGGCACCTAAGGGGCTTGGCCGTCCGGGACGGACACTCGGGTACATCCCCCCAATTTACGGGGAATGCCGATTGATTACACCTCGATGCGCCCGCTCGAGACGACATCCTCGCGGGCCGCAGCCATTCGTGCGGCAATCTGCGGGTCGGCGGTGAGCGCGTCGAGCGATTTTGGGAGCCTGTAGGTCCAGTTTTCGGGTCCCACCGTCCCCGGCGTGTTGATGCGCGCCCGGTCGCCGAGGAGCTCTTGAGCGAGCACCAGCGTGAGGTCCGACGACGACTCGAATAGCAGCCGCAAGAGACCCTCGCGCCGCGCATCGCCTGCAACCGTATCGGCCGCCGCGCTCGCAGCACCCGACGGAAGTTCGGCGATGCGGGCAAAGTCGTCGCGCTCGTAGGCTTCCATCTCGTCCCACCACCGCGTGATCGGCGACGTGTCGTGGGTGCTCCACGTGGCGACGCTCGCCGGCGGAAAGTCGTGGGGGTCGCGAAGCTTGTGATCGTCGCCGCGCTCCCATGGCAAAACGCGGTATCCCGGAATACGCAATTCGCCGAGCGACTTGCGCACGAAAGGGGGAATCGCGCCGAGATCCTCGCCAATCACGCGAGAGGCGCCGGCGGCCTCGAGAATCGCCCGGAGCACGCGTTCGCCGCGCTCTTTCTGTGCGTCCGGCGAAGGCGGGTCGAACACGCCCGGCGCGCCCGGGCGGCGGAGGAACATTCGAAAGTAGCCAACGACGTGGTCGAGTCGAAAGCGGTCGTAGAGGCGCGCGGCGTGGTGCG
The DNA here is from genome assembly GCA_025354825.1 of Myxococcales bacterium. Classification (GTDB taxonomy): domain Bacteria; phylum Myxococcota_A; class Polyangia; order Polyangiales; family Polyangiaceae; genus JANXMC01. The sequence continues at coordinate 1,270 of JANXMC010000301.1, read as the reverse complement.
TCCGCGCGCGGATCCAGCCGAGGTCGTCGCGATCCATCGCGCTCCAGTCGTAGGGCGGAAGACCCCAGTCTTGGCCATCGGGCGAGAACGCGTCGGGGGGCGCGCCGAGCGTCGCGTCGCGGCGAAACTGATCACGATGAGCCCAGACGTCGGCGCTCTCGTTGCAGACGACGAACGGGAGGTCGCCCATCAGCTCGACGCCGAGCCCTTGAAGCTCCCGGCGTGCGGCGTCCCACTGCCCGAGCGCGAGCCACTGGATGTACTGGTACTCGAGAATTTTTCGGGCGTGGGTGTCGCGCGCGCGGGCCACGCAAACCGGATCGCGATCGCGCTCGACGCTAGGCCAGCTCTCCCAACCGTGGCCGGCGTGGGAGTCGCGAAGGGCGACGTAGAGCGCGAGCTCGTCGAGCCACGCCTTCTCGCGTGCGATGAACGCGCGAAGCTCGTCGGCGCGCTTCGACTTCTTCTCCCACTCCTTCGCGTGAAAGCGGTCGAACGCCATACGCAGAGCCCGCGTCTTCAGCGCCCGCACCTCGCGGTAAAGCACGTTCGGCGACTGCCGGAGCCGCTCCAACGTCGCACGCCCCTCGCTCCCGAGAGCCTCGGCGATAGCGGTCGCATCGAGGTCGGCGACCGCATCGACGTCGATGTAGATCGGGTCGAGGCCGAACGCGGTTCGCGCGCCGTACGGGCTGGTTTCGCCGTCGGCGAGCTCGTAGGGGGGCAGCACTTGCAGCAGGGTGTGCCCCGCCGTTTTCACCCACGCGGCGCACGCGGGGATGTCGCTGATTTGCCCAATCCCCCAATCGCGCCGGGAGCGGACGGAGAAGAGCGGAAGGACGACTCCAGCGAGGCGCGAGCGGATCATGAGATCGGACGAAGATGGCAATGCGGGCGGATCGGCGCAACTCATTTCTGAGTGTCGCTTTTGGCCCCGCTCATTTGAGCCTCACGTCGCGATTTGCGCCATGCGGGGGCGATGCCGCTCGACGTGGGCGCGGGACGCCTCGCGATTTCGCGGAACTCTTGCGCGCCGCCGCAGTCAGCCTCATGTGAGCACGATGCCGAAGGAGATGCGATGACCCTCGCCCGCGGCACTGCGATACCCACCTACGCGTCGTTGACCTTCTTCGGCGCCTCCGTCGCGCTCCACGTCGCGGTCGCGGCGGCGCTCTTCCGACCGAGTCACACCGAGCTACCCGTCGCGCGGGCGCCGGCGCAGACCCTCGCCGGCGACACCTTCGAGCTGCCCGACACGTTGGGCGCGCCC